>WTHB01000004.1:1332-25898 GCA_011523305.1 Planctomycetaceae bacterium
GTTTTTGCTTGCTGTGCAGGACACGAAGCCAGAGGTTCGTGGCCTGCACGGCCCGGCCTCCTGCCGGGCGGACCACTTTCGCGCAAAAACGCCATCCATGGCCGTTTTTGCTTGCTGTGCAGGACACGAAGCCAGAGGTTCGTGGCCTGCACGGCCCGATAGAATGCGGGCTACACTTCATGAAGCAGCCCCGCAGCGGAGCCAAGCACGGTTTCTGCAACTGATCCCCGCTGACACCACCACATGCCGCACACCATCGTCATCTTCGGCGCTTCCGGCGACCTGACCAGCCGCAAACTGATCCCGGCGCTTGCCAACCTCATGCGGAATGGCCTGCTGCCAGAGGAAACCACAATCGTCGGCTTTTCCCGGACCCTCATGACCGACGAGGCATGGCGAGACAGTCTGCAAGCCACCACCGAAGCACACGCTGGCGGCCAGCCATTCACCGCGACGGACTGGGAAGCCTTCGCCCCCTCAATCCATTACCAACCCGGTGACATCGGAAAAGCCGAAGACCTCGCCCGCCTGCAGGATCGGCTGCAGGCCCTTGAAGGCGGCCGGGCTGCCACCCGCGTCTATTACCTTGCCACCGCCCCTCAGTTCTACGCACCAGTGGTGTCGGCGCTGGGCAACCTCGGGATGGCCAGTGAAGACGCCGGGCCCCGCCGGCTTGTGATCGAAAAGCCTTTCGGCACCAACCTGGAAACAGCCCGGGCCCTGAACTCACACATTCATACCGTCTTCAATGAGTCGCAGGTCTACCGCATCGACCACTACCTCGGGAAAGAGTCGGTCCAAAACATCCTGGCCCTGCGGTTCGCCAACACGATCTTTGAGCCCGTTTGGAACCGCCGCTACATCGATCACATCCAGATCACCGTGGCAGAAGAGGTCGCCGTCGGCCGCCGGGGCAGCTATTACGACTCAGCCGGTGTCCTCCGGGACATGTTCCAGAACCACCTTCTGCAACTGCTGATGGTGACGGCGATGGAAGCTCCGGTTCGCTTCAACGCCGATGCGGTCCGCAATGAGAAGGTAAAGGTGCTCGATGCCATTCGCCCACTCGACCTCGGGCATGTTGCCGACGCCGGCATCCGGGGCCAGTACGCTGGTTACACCGCCGAGCCCGGCGTTGCCGCCGAGAGCCAGACTGCAACCTTCGGAGCGATCCGCCTCGAGGTCGATAATTGGCGGTGGCAGGGCGTGCCGTTCTACTTACGAAGCGGCAAGGCGATGAGCTGCCGCACCACGCAAATCGTCATCGGTTTCAGGCAGCCGCCGCTGGAACTGTTCGCAGCAGACAATTCGCGATCCCAGCGCGAGGCCAACCGGTTGGTCATTCAGATCCAGCCGGCAGAGGGTATTCAGTTGCACTTCCACACGAAAGTGCCCGGCGACGGCATGCGGCTGCGACTGACCGACCTTGAATTCAGTTACTCTCGGGAGTTTGCCGGCCGACTGCCGGAAGCCTATGAGCCACTCCTACTCGACTGTATGACCGGTGACGCCAGCCTGTTTGCCCGGGCTGACGAAGTCGAGAAGTCGTGGGGGATCATCGATCCGTTCGTCCGGGCGTGGCAATCCGTCGACATGTCGCCAATCCCAACCTATGAACCAGGCAACTGGGGGCCGCCGAGCAGCACCGACTGGATGCTGGCGCAGGGCCGCAGTTGGTTTGACCTCTGCCCCGTCCTGTCGTGAACACCTCCCCCTCATCCACTGTCGCCGCCCGCCCCTGCCGGCAGCCCCTGCACCTCGGCTCCCTCCGGCTCGACTCCCAGATCGTGCAGGCGGCACTCTCTGGCTACAGTGACCTCCCCATGCGGGTCCTGGCCCGGCGGTTTGGAGCCGCCTACACCCTCTGCGAGGTGATGCTCGACCAGTTCCTTGCCAACGTCGGCACGAATCGTCGAAACCTCGCCCGGTTGGCCATCGCGGCCGAAGAACACCCCGTCGGTGGACAATTGATGGGGGCCAATCCCGACGACTTTGCTCCAGCCGCCCGGCGTCTGGTCGAGGCTGGCTTCGACTGCATCGACATCAACTTTGGCTGCCCGGTGAAAAAAGTGCTGGGCCGCTGCCGGGGCGGTTACCTGCTTAGCGTGCCGGAGACCGCCCTCGAAATTGTCAGCCGCGTGCGGGAAGCGGTTCCCGAGCAGATCCCTGTCACCCTGAAGATGCGGCGTGGCATCGACGACTCTGCGGCGAGTGAAGAGAAGTTCTTCACGATCTTCGATGGTGCGTTCGCCCGCGGCGTCGCTGCCATCACCGTGCACGGTCGCAGCGTCGTCCAGCGGTACGACGGGCCCAGCAACTGGGACTTCCTCGCGGCGGTCAAGCGGCATGCCGGCGATCGCATCATGCTCGGCTCTGGCGATCTGTTTTCACCGCAGGCATGCCTCGACATGCTTGCCCACACCAAGGTCGATGGGCTGACCATTGCCCGCGGTGCCATTGGCAACCCGTGGATTTTTGAGCAAACGCTGGCGGCACTCGACGGTACCGACCCAGCAACACTGACGCCGCCCACCGTCCATGCCCAGCGTGAGGTGATCGCGGAACACTTCCGCCTGGCCTGTGACCTTCATGGCGAACAACTTGCCGGCCGCTCCCTGCGGAAGTTCGCCATCAAGTACGCCAAGCTGCATCCAGAACCGCTGCTTGTCCGGGACGCCTTCATCGCGGCCAAAACTACCACCGACTGGCAGGCTGTGCTCATGCAGCACTACCACACTGATGCTCCCGGCCGTGACCCATCGGGCGACATTGACGAAACGACGGAATAAGAGGGAATGCCCATCACGCTCAGGCCAACGCCGCAGCAAGTTCCTCGCGAACGGCAGGGTCGGCTTCGACCTGGTGCTGCTCAGTGAGCACCGCAGCAATCTCACCGGCGAGCAGCTCACTCCGCTGCCGCCACTGCCCCAGCGCCCAGGCAGCCGCCCCCCTGACCACTGGCTCATGATCCTGCAAGGCACGTTGCAAGGCATCCCGGCTTGCTGCCGACGCCTGCTCCGGCTCAGGGTGGTTTCCGAGCGCAATCGCGGCAGACCGCAGCAGCCCCCGACGCTTGGCCCGCACCAGCGGCGACCCCCGAAACAGCTCGCGAAAGGCCGCCTCATCAAGTCCAAGCAATTCTGCCAGCGACAGGGTTCCGGTCTGGACCCGGGACCGGAACGCCGGCTCAGCCGTCCCCGGGGCATGACGGTTCCAGGGACAGACCTCCTGGCAGATGTCACAGCCAAACACCCAGGTCCCAAAGCCATTTCGCAACTCAGGCGGAATCGGGCCGTGGTCTTCAATCGTCAGACTGCTCAGACAGCGACTGGCATCCAGGACCCGGGGCTCAGGCAGGGCTCCGGTGGGGCAGGCATCCAAGCAAGCCGTGCAACTGCCACAGTGATCCACCTCGATAGCCTGATCGACCGGTAGCGGAACAGTGGTCAGCAACCCGGACAGAAAAAAGTAGCTGCCTGCTCGGGGGTCGATCAGCATGGTGTTCTTGCCAAACCAACCAAGGCCCGCACGAGCGGCCAGTTCCCGTTCTGAAAGTGGTGCCGAATCGACCACGCCCCGAGTCCGACAGCCGGGAACTGCCTTCTCAAGCCACGCCCCCAGACGATTGAGACGAGCCCGCAGCAGATCGTGATAGTCATCGCCACGGGCATACCGGGCAACCTGCCCTCGCTCTCCATCAGAGGCTGCTTCGACAGGCTCGGCGGCATAGTCGGTCGCCAACATGATCACGCTTTGGACGCCGGCAAGCAGGCTCTCAGGCCGGCCCCGCAGCGGCAGATGCCGACGCAGCCAGCCCTCCATCACCCCGGCGTACCCGCGATCAAGCCAGGCCAGGAACTGATCCTGCCGGGGCGGGGCCGCAGCCGTGGTCACTCCCATGCGAGCAAAGCCAAGTTCCTCGGCCTGGCAACGCAGGGCCGCGACCAGACCGGTGGCGTCTGCCTCGAAATCAGCGAACTTTCCCTGGGAACTTGGGGGCATTGAGGGCTCTGGCTAGCGACAACAAACGGACCACCAGGCCACAGGCTGCCCCTGACCGGGGGAATGCGTCAAGGAAACCGGGAACTGGTCTGGATTCAGCGGGTGCAAAGAGTATTGTCCCGCTTCTCCTGTCGCACGAAAGTGGCCCCGCTCCAACATTCGGCCCCGCGGGTCACGGCCACCTCCGAGGGCTCCTCCACGCCATGCACACAGACACCCCACCAGCAAATCGGTCCACCGGCTTGGATCAGCCACTAATGGCAAGTGAACACGTTTTCGGCTATGAAAAATCAGTAACGGCCGCGCACCGCGCCTACCTTGCGCTCGCCTCGGCGGCGATCGCGGCCGGGCTGTTGGTCTCGCTGGCCGGCTGCCAGACGCCGACGCAGCCAACCTACAACGGCATGGTGCCCCCACCCGCAACCGGCGCAGCAGGACAGCCTGCCCCGTATGGCCCAGTCGGCGCGCCCCAGGTCTCATACGCCCAAACTCCGATGCCCGGCCCCGCCTCAAGCTGGCAGGGTGCCGCAGCCCAGCCAGCCCCAGGCTATCCCGCACCACCGCCGGGAACCATGGCGCAGCCACCCCAGCAACAGGTTCCGCCTGGCACACCGCCGCCGCCGAACACCCAGGCAAGTCAGAACTGGAACTGGTCACAAAGTCAGCCGCCCGGCCAACCCGGGGTTCCGCCTCAAACGTCAGCTCCACCACCGACACAGCCGCCGCCAGCCATGCAGCAGCCACCGCAAACCTACAACGGCCAGCCGGGCTACTCGGCACCACCTGCCAATGGCTACCAACAGCCACCGGCTCAGCCTCAACCCTGGACAGGCCAGTACCAGCCCCCACCACCGCAAGCAGCACCCCAGCAAGCTACTGCCGGCAATTGGTGGCCTTTCTCTGACCCAAACGCGGTTCCACCCGCCCGCGCAACGCCGACTGCAGTGCCGCGGTACTAGCTTTCGCGACAAAATGCCGTCATGACCGTTTTCACTTACGGCATGGGAACAGAACGCCGAGGGCTCTGTCTCCATGCAAGCGCCGGCATCCTGCCGGCGGGGTGAACTTTCTTTCGCGCGAAAACGCCATCCTGGCCGTTTTCGCCTCCCCCTTCACCCAAGCCCGAGCCGCGAGCCGAGGGAATGCGGACGGCCTCAGAGAACGCGAAGCGTATTCCCTCGCTTACGCTTCGGGCATCTGTGAACACCCACCACCATCCCGGCGGTGCCGCTCTTTCCACCATACCGCCCTGCCGCCCCCGACCGAGTCGATGAACACCCCCGCGGGGTTTGTTAGGCTCAACCTTGCTTTTCAGGCGGCTCTCGAGTCCTGCTCGTCTCCCCTTCCCAATTCGCAATGATCTGGAACTGGCCCACCTCGCTGACGCCCCGCCTGCGGTCCTCGATCAATGCCACGACCTATCGCATGGTCGATCAAATCGAGAGCCTCGAAGCCGACATGAAGGCACTCGACGACACCAAACTACGGCGGCTGGGCCGCTCGCTTTCCTACCGAGCCCGGGCAGGCGAACCTCCCGACGAACTCTTGATCGAAACCTTCGCTGCCACCCGGGAAGCCGGCCGTCGCACCCTCGGCATGCGGCACTATGACGTGCAACTTCTCGCGGGTATCGCACTCGTCCACGGCTCGATCGTCGAGATGCAAACCGGTGAAGGCAAGACCCTCGTTGCCACCCTACCGCTGATGCTCTACGCCCTCTCCCGCCGGGGCGCTCACCTTGCCACGGTCAATGACTACCTCGCCCGGCGTGACGCCGAATGGATGGAACCGATCTACAACGCACTCGGCCTGAGTGTCGGCATCGTTGAATCCGAGATGGACTTCGACGCCCGCCGAACCGCCTACGCCAAAGATGTGACCTATGGCACGGCCAAGGAGTTCGGTTTCGACTTCCTCAAAGATCGGCTCATGCAGCGAGAACTGAAAGAAGGCCGGGTCAACCTCGGAGCCACGCTGCTGGGTAAAGCCCAGTCAGGTGAGTCGAAACTGCTGCAGCGTCCCTATTGGTTCGCCCTCGTCGACGAGGCCGACAACGTTCTGATCGATGAAGCCCGTACACCTCTGATCATCTCTTCACCCGATGGCGAACCAGGCGAACGCGAGCAACGCAAGGCTGCGCTGTTCATGTTCGCCCGTGATGTCGCTGCCGAGATGGAAGAGGACGTGCACTATGAGTACGACCCCCAGAAGCGATCGGCGGAACTACTCGGCGTGGGCCGCAGCGCCGTGCGGGCAGCCGAACGCCCGCGACTGGTCGACTCGGTCAGCATGCTTGAAATGTATGACGCCGTCGAACTCGCGCTGCGAGCCCGCATCGCCTTCATTCGTGACCGGCAGTACGTTGTTCGCGACAAAGAGGATGAACCCGGCCAAGAGGTGGTCATCATCGATGAGTTCACCGGCCGAATCGCCGAGGGCCGCTCCTGGCGTGACGGCCTCCATCAGGCCGTTGAGGCCAAGGAAGGCATCGAGGTGAAGGCTGGCCGGGGCGGGCACGCCGCCCGGATCACCATCCAAGACCTGTTCGCCCGGTGGCCCCACTTGGCCGGAATGACCGGCACCATCGCCACCAGCGCCGGTGAAATCGCCCGCACCTACGAGGTGGGCATCGCCGTGGTGCCGACCAACCGGCCTGCCATCCGGGAACGACTCACTCCGGTCGTCTGCCGCGACTACCACGAGAAGCTCGAGCGAATCGTCGAGGACATCGCGGAAGTCCATGCAACGGGTCGCCCGATCCTCATCGGCACCCGCTCTATTGATAAGTCAGAAGACCTTTCCAAACTGCTCACCGCTGCGGACCTTCCCCACACGGTGCTCAACGCCCGCAACGTGGCGACAGAAGCCGAAATCGTCGCTGCTGCCGGTGGTCGCGGGCAGATCACAGTATCGACCAACATGGCGGGCCGCGGCACCGACATCAAACTCGGCGAGGGCGTCTATGACGTCGGTGGGCTCCATGTCATCTGCACCGAACTGCACGACTCGGCGCGGATTGACCGTCAGCTCGTCGGCCGTTGTGGACGACAGGGCGACCCGGGCACCTGGCGGCAATTTCTGGCACTCGATGATGAAATTCTGGTGGAGGGCTATGGCCCCAAGCGGGCCAGCCGCATCGCCCGCCGACTCTCGGGCCAATTGCAGGCCAATCCGGAACGCCTGGTCGCCTTCTTCCAGCGAGCTCAACAGCGGGTCGAAGCACGGCATCGCCGCCAGCGACGAGCACTCGAGTACATGGAACGCCAGAAGGCCGAGTCGCACATCCAGATGAGCCAAGACCCGTACCTCGACGCGGCGAGCTAGCTTTCGCGCGAAAACGCCATCCTGGCCGTTTTCACTTACGGCATGGCAACAGAACGCCGAGGGTTCTGGCCCCCTGCAATCGCCGGCTTCCTGCCGGCGGGGAACTAGCTTTCGCGCGAAAACGCCTTCCTGGCCGTTTTCGCTTACGGCATGGCAACAGAACGCCAAGGGTTCTGTCCCCATGCAAGCGCCGGCCTCCTGCCGGCGGGGAACTAGCTTTCGCGCGAAAACGCCTTCCTGGTCGTTTTCGTCTCCCCTCCACCCAAGCCCGAGCCGCGAGCCGAGGAAATGCGCGTGGCCCCAGAGAACGCGAAGCGTCTACCCTCGCGTACGGTACGGGCTTTTGTGAACGACACCTCGCCCGAATTCACCTCACGACCACCCGCAATCACTAGCCTCCTGCCGGCAGATACGCTCACCTTCCCACCGGAATCGGGGCCAGCCGCGGCTCAAACCGGCCTCCCGCTCGGGTGAGGCTGGCCGCAGGCCAGCCGAAACACCGACGAGGGTTCCCCAAGACCAGTTGACGACGAGGGGGACCATGTGTGAAGGTCTGGAGGTTCTCTCTCGGCACGCTGAAGGAACAGGCCTCCTCATGTCCTCACGACATTCTGATCAACCACGTCGCAGCAACACGCAGCGGTGCCGCCTGCCGCTGCATGTGCTGACGAGCCTTCAGCTCGGCAGCAGCCTGTTCCTCGGTATCCAAATTGCTGCCGCTCAGCCGCCAGCAACTCCGGCCAGTACACCGACTGAACCAGCAACAGCGGCACCCACGGAAGCCGCCCCAGCAACTCCCCCGTCAACTGCTGCCGTCGATACCACCACTGAAGCACCGGCAACGCCACCTCCCGACGAACCTGGTGTTTCTCCACAGGCGGACCCGGCAGCAGTTTCTCAGCCACCAAGTGAGCCGCCCGCTGCCGCGGCGATACCAGCACCACCGGTTGCCCCACCAGCACAGCCAACCTTCCCACCTCCGGCTGTCGGCACCACCTCGCCAGCAGCAGACGGCACCGTCTCCGTGGTGATTTCGCCGGCTGAAACACCAGCACCACCAACTACCACCAGCGTGCCGGCAACCGGACTCACTACGCAGCCGGCGACTGCCCCCCCGGCCGAGCAGCCCGACAAACCAGGCAAAACAGTCGCCACGGAACTCCTGGAACGAATTCTCGAACCGCTCAAGCCCCAGCTGGCAGGCAGCGCGGCTGACGGCATCGACCGATCGCTCCTCTATGCCCGACCGCTGCCCTTGCTCGAGGCGCTCCAACGCTCGGGAGATCGCAGTCGCCGGCTCTGGATTACCCAGGCCTACTGGAAAGTCTCAGCCGGGTATGCCGGCATCCGGTTTACCAGCGAAGCAGTCGATCAGTTGCAGCTGGTGGCGCCGGGTGGTGACCCCCATGACCAGGCCGTTCTCGATGTCGCCATCGCCGCCGCCAGGGCCGACCTCGCTGCCGCCCACGCTGAACTCATCGCGGCGCAACAACAGCTAGCCGACCTCGTGCGGCTGCCGCTCGGTGAGCCACCGCCCTGGCCCGTTGACCGACCTCTCGCCGGCCCCTACCAGACCCACTTTGCCGCGATCTTCGCCACCCGGCCGGCAACTGGCAGGATCAGGGCAATTGATCGCATGCTGCCCAGCAAGCATGACGCCGTTGAGGCCCGGGCAACCGCCGTCCTGGCAGCGGAGGCCGCCAGGAATCGGGCGGAGGCCGACCATGCCCGTGGCAAGCGTCCCATCGAGGCGGTCATTGCCGCCCATCGCATGCTTCAGCAACAGCAGCACGGCTTGATCGAATCCTTGGCGGCATACAATCTTGACATCGCTGAATACGCGATGGCCGTGGCCGATGTGACGGTCCCTGACGACCGGTACGTCTCGATGCTCATCGGTACGCCGATCCAGTGGACGCCCCAGCCGATGCCCACGGTGCTGCCTGCTGGCGGCTTCCAGCCAGTTGACCCTCAGGCAACGCTCCCGCCACAGCAGCCCGCCGCTGGCTTCCAGCCCCAGCCATAGCGACCGTCAAACCGCCGATGCCTGCCCCCTCGCCAGCTTCAGCCACTCCGGCACCTGCCGCTGCCCCTCTGCAGATTGGCCGTGTGACAGTCGATCCGCCCGTGCTCCAGGCACCGATGGCCGGCTACACCAATTACGCCTTTCGGCAGGTGGTGCGTGAGTTCGGCGGCGCCGGCCTCCTCGCCACTGAGATGATTGCCGCCCGCAGCGCCCACTGGCTGGAGACACATCGCGGCGAACACCCCGACAGGCTTTGGGGCGTCCGTGACGAACCCCGGCCGCTGGCAGTGCAGATGTGGGACAACGATCCTGACAACCTGGCCACAGTCGGCGGCCGGCTTGCCCGTGACTTCCAGGTGAGCGTGGTGGACCTCAACTTCGGCTGCCCCGTCAGGCAAGTGACCGAAAAGGCCCACAGTGGCTCGTGGCTGCTGCGCGATCCCGCCAGGGTGGCCGCCATCGTCCGCCGCGTGGTCGACGCCTGTGGTGACACACCAGTCACCGCCAAAATCAGACTTGGCTGCTCGGAATCGTGTCAGACGGCCGTTGAGGTCGCCCAGCGGGTGGAAGAGGCTGGCGCCGCCTGCCTCACCGTCCACGGTCGGGTTGCAGTTCAGTATTTTAAGGGGCAGGCCGACTGGGCAGCCATCACCGCCGTCAAGCAGAGCGTTTCCCGCATGCCTGTCGTCGGCAATGGCGACATCACCTCGCCTGAGACCGCCGTGGAACGCCTCCGGACTACGGGCGTCGATGGGGTGATGATCGCCCGCGAATGCCTGGCCAAGCCCTGGATTTTTCGCCAGATCGCCGCGCTGCTGCGAGGTGAGCCGAAGCCGCCTGATCCCTCTGCCGCCGAGCAGAAAGACTTGGTGCTGCACCACTATGATCTCGTCTGCCAACGATTCGGGAGTGAACGCGGCACGCTCCTCATGCGAAAGTTCGCCTGTTCCTACGCACAGGGAATTCCGGGGGCGAGGGAATTTCGCGGGCACGTCTCCAGGGTGACGACCATGCCCGAGTTTCTGGAAGTCGTTCACCGGTTCTTCCCGCAGGCCGCCTGAGCCACATTTTTGACAGCCTGAGTTGTCAAAAATCGTCCGGACGCTAATATTTCATCATGCAAGGAGATGGTTCACCCGCCGCCCGATCAGTTGATCGCCCGCTGCTTGATGCGTTGCGGTGCCATGACACCCTGGGGGTGACCGATCTGACCGAATTACTGGGCATCACGGCCACAGCCGTTCGGCAACGGCTCAAGCGATCCATCAAAGCTGGGCTCGTGGAGGAAGTGCCCGCCCCTCACCGCCCCGCTCGGCGGGGCCGCCCCCGCTTGGGCTATCGAATCACGGCCACGGGCCAGCAGACAGCCGGCGACAATTTTCATGACCTGGCAACTGTGCTCTGGCAAGAGATTCGTGAGATTCGCGCCCCGGAGGTCCGCCGGGGCCTGCTCGGCCGAATCGGCAAGGCGCTGGCTGCGTCATATTCGGAGCAGGTCCGTGGCAGCACGCCGCTTCAGCGAATCGACAGTGTGGCTGGCCTGCTGCGAGACCGCGGTGTTGTCTGCTCGGTGGCGGAGGAAGCTGCTGCGGACGGCTCCATCCTCCCGGTCCTGACCAGCCACTCCTGCCCCTACCCCGATCTGGCCGAACACGATCGCGGCATCTGTGCCGCTGAACAGACGATGCTTGAGGATCTGGTTGGGGAATCGGTCCGCCTGACAGACTGCCGACTGGACGGTGGCGACTGCTGCCGATTTCAGGTCTCGTCAGGGGCTTCCCTGCCCGAGAACCCAGCGACATCTATGGTACAACAGAGTCGGAGTCAGGCTGCCGTGGACTGACGCCAGCACTTTCTCACACAACCCTTCCTAACTGAACGCTTCACGCGCGGAGCCACAGACGATGACACAGCCCTGGATCGAAGGACGCTTCGAAGAAAATCTGGTTTTGACGACGGTCGAGCAGGCCATCAACTGGGCTCGGCAGTCGAGCATCTGGCCAATGACGTTCGGCCTGGCCTGCTGTGCAATCGAGATGATGGCTGCCGGTGCCAGCCGATACGACATGGACCGCTTCGGTGCTGGCGCCTTCCGGGCAACCCCACGACAGGCTGATCTGATGGTTGTGGCAGGAACAGTCACCTACAAAATGGCCAGCCGGGTCCGACGGCTCTACAACATGATGCCCGACCCCAAGTACGTGATCGCAATGGGTGCCTGTACCACCGGCGGTGGCCCGTACTTCAAGTGGGGCTATCACGTCGTCAAGGGAGTCGACCTCGTTGTCCCAGTTGATGTCTACGTGCCGGGCTGCCCACCCCGTCCGGAAAGTCTGCTGGAGGGCCTGATGCGGATTCAGGACAAGATCATGGGGCAGCGACTCGCCAAGCGGGCTGATGGCCAGGGCAAGATCGCTGACGAACTGCCGATTCCGCATCACTCCGGCTATGTCGCTTCGGCAGTCGGGAACGACGACCTGGTATACGACCACCAAAAGGTTCAATCCTGAGCCTGAGGCAATCACCCGCAATAAAACGCCAGTTGACTGGCAGTCGACGCTGATACGAAATCCTCCAACCAACCGCCTCTGCGGATTGAATCAATGAGTGAACGTCTGGAAATCAAGAACCTGCATGTCGCCGTCGAGGGACGGGAAATCCTCAAGGGTGTCAATCTGACGATTGGCCGGGGTGAGGTCCATGCCCTGATGGGTCCCAACGGCTCGGGCAAGAGCACCCTCGGCTATGCAATCATGGGCCACCCGACCTACGAGGTGACCGCCGGCTCGATCAAATTGATTGACGAGGAGGGCACTGCCCATGACGTGCTCGACATGGAACCCGACGGCCGGGCTCGGGCGGGCGTGTTTCTCGCCTTCCAGCGTCCCATGGCGATTCCAGGTGTTCGGCTCGCTGACTTCCTTCGGCATTCGGTGACCAATGTTCGCAACCCCGACCGCAAGGAAGGCCAGGAACTGATGCCGATGCGGGAGTTCCGCGGCGAACTGAAGGACAAGATGAAAGAACTGTCGATGGACAGTGACTTTGCCCGCCGGTACGTCAACGACGGCTTCTCCGGCGGCGAGATGAAACGGGCCGAAATCCTCCAGTTGGCCATGCTGCGTCCGCGATTTGCCATTCTGGACGAAACCGACAGTGGCCTCGACGCCGATGCCGTCCGCTTGGCAAGTGAGAGTATTGCCCGCATCGGAGGCGCCGAGATGGGCATCCTGATCATCACCCATCACGAGCAGCTGCTTGAGCACAACATTCCGCTGCAGACCCATGTGATGCTCGGTGGCCGGATTGTGGAGTCGGGTGGCCCGGAACTGGCAGCTGAACTTCACAAGCAAGGCTACGAACGAATTCGCAAGGCCTACCCCGAGGCGGCCGCCGCCGAGGAAGAGATGGAGGCTGAACGCCGCCTCGAACCTGCCGCCAACTAAACCCGCTGCAAACTGCCCCCTGCTTCGCACCCGCACGCCTCAAGGAACGCACGCCATGGCCACAGACACAAACGAGTCATCGACGCTGGCACTCGGCGAGATCAACAAGTACGACTTCCGCACCGACACGCCCACTGTCTTCAAGGCCCGTCGCGGACTTGATGCAAATATCGTTGCGCAGATCTCCGAGATGAAGCGTGAGCCGGGGTGGATGCGGGACTTCCGCCTGAAGTCGCTGGAAATCTTCAACAGCAAGCCGATGCCCAACTGGGGCGGCAAGATCGGTGTCGATTTCCAAGACATCTTCTATTACCTCAAGCCGGCTGAGCAGCAGGGCAAGTCGTGGGACGACGTCCCCGAAGAGATCAAGAAAACCTTTGACCGGCTGGGGATCCCCGAGGCCGAACGGAAGTTTCTTGCGGGGGTCAAAGCCCAGTTTGAGAGTGAGGTTGTCTACGGATCGCTGCAGGAAGACCTCGCCAAGAAGGGCGTCATCTTCACCGACACCGACACCGCCGTCCGCGAACACCCTGATCTGCTAAGGGAATACTTCGGCACGATCATCCCCCCGAGCGACAACAAGTTTGCCGCGCTCAACTCGGCTGTCTGGTCGGGTGGATCGTTCATCTACGTCCCCAAGGGTGTCTCTATTGAGTTCCCGTTGCAGGCCTACTTCCGTATCAACGCGGAAAGCATGGGGCAGTTCGAACGCACCCTGATCATCGTTGACGAAGGTGCCCAAGTGCACTACGTCGAGGGCTGCACCGCTCCGATGTACTCCACCGAGAGCCTCCATTCTGCCGTGGTCGAAATTGCGGTGAAGAAGCATGGCCGCTGCCGCTACACCACGATTCAGAACTGGGCCAACAACATTTACAACCTCGTCACCAAGCGGGCCCTCGCCTACGAGGGGGCGATGATGGAATGGATCGACGGGAACCTCGGCAGCCAGCTGACCATGAAGTATCCGGCCGTCTATATGATGGAGCCGGGGGCCCGCGGGGAAATACTCTCGATCGCCTTTGCCTCAGCCGGCCAGCATCAGGACGCCGGCGCTAAACTGGTGCATGCCGCCCCGAACACCTTTGGCCGGATCGTCTCCAAGAGCATTTCGAAAAATGGTGGCCGCTCAAGTTACCGCGGGCTGGTCCGGGTTGAACCAGGTGCCAAGAAGAGCCGCTCGAGCGTCGTCTGCGATGCCCTGATCCTCGACGATGCCAGCCGGAGTGACACCTATCCGTACATTGAAATCGAGGAACAGGACGTCTCGATCGGCCACGAAGCCAGCGTTTCAAAGATTGGGGAAGAACAACTCTTCTACCTGATGAGTCGCGGCCTTTCAGAGGCCGAGGCCAGCACCATGATTGTCGGCGGCTTCATCGAACCACTCGTCAAGGAGCTGCCAATGGAATACGCCGTCGAGATGAACCGGCTGATCGAACTCCAGATGGAAGGCTCCGTCGGCTGATTCCCTCCCCGCTCATCTACTCCCTTAGGCCCATGACGACAACGACCGCCCCCTCCTCCACCTTCGACCGCAACGCCCTCGAACTGCTTCTGCATGACCACCCGCTGCCCGACTGGGCCGCGCAGCAGCGTCAAGCCTGCATGGATCGGCTTGAGACGCTCGCGCTACCGGACCGGCGGCAGGAGCACTGGATGCGGACTGACCTGCGGATGTTCAAGCCGCATGCCTGGGGGCTGCGAGCCGCCCCGACGGCCGCTCCACCCGAGGGAATGCTCGCGCCGGCCTTCCCGCAGGCTGCCGCCGATGGCGACAGTGTCGGTGTGCTGGGGCGTCCCGACTATGCTGGCCGGTTTGCTGCGGTCAACGGCCATGTCATTCGCAACGAAATTGATCCGGCGTTTTCCAAGCAGGGCGTGATCTTCGGGACAGCCGCCGAGGTGCTCGCAACGCATGGCGACGTGGTGCGGGATCACTGGCTCCAGATCATTGACACCGAGAACGACTACTTCGCTGCCCTGCACGGTGCCTTTCACCGCGGCAGCATGGTGCTCTACGTGCCTGCTGGGGTGAAAATTGCTAACCCGATTCACTGCCTGGCCGCGATTGATGATGGCGGCGTTGACACCTCGCATGTGCTGGTAGTGCTCGGCGATGGTGCTGAGGCGACAGTGCTGACTGAAACAGCCTCCTGCGGAGCGACAGGCACGGCGACTGGCTTCCACTGCGGCGGCACGGAAATCGTCGTCGGCAAGGGGGCCTTCCTGCGGATGGTCAACGTGCAAAACTGGGACCGGGGTGTCTGGCACGTCGCCCGCCAAAAGGCAGTCGTTCACAGCCGTGGTCGACTCCAGTGGACGCTTGCAGCCCTAGGCAGCCGGCTTTCGCAAGTCGCCCAAGATGTGGCGCTCGTTGGCGAACATGCCGAGGGACAGGTCAATGGTGTCATGTTCACCGAGGGCCGCCAGCAACTGGTCTACAACACACTGCAGCACCATGAGGCAGCGTCTTGCCGCAGCGACCTGCTCTACAAGGGAGCTCTCCAGGATCGCAGCCGGCTTGTCTGGCGGGGCATGATCAAGGTCGACAAGGCCGCCCAGAAAACTGATGGCTACCAGCGGAACGACAACCTGATGCTGTCGGACGCGGCACGGGCTGATTCGATTCCTGGCCTCGAGATTGAGGCGGACGACGTCCGCTGCACCCACGGGGCGACAAGTGGCCGCGTCGACGAAGAGCAGATCTTCTATGCCCAGGCCCGCGGGCTGTCAGCAGACGAGGCTGCTCGCCTCGTTGTTGCTGGCTTCTTCCAGCAGGTGTTTGACCGCATCACCATCGCTTCGGTTCGCGAGGCGTTGGCGGCTGCCATCGGGAGTCGGATCCGCCGCGTCTCCTAACGCCGGCCCCCAAAACCCAGAAGGCTCTTTTCCTTCCCGCCCTCGTTTGTTTACGGAGCCGCCCGATGGCTGATTTTATCCGTGTTGCCGCTGTCAGTGACGTACCCGATCCCGGCAAGGAACTTGTCGAGGTTGAAGGCGAGATGGTTGCCTTGTTTCACGTTGGCGGCACGTTCTATGCCCTCGACGATGTTTGCACCCACGATGGTGGGCCGCTCGTTGACGGTGAACTAGCCGACCACACCATCGCCTGCCCGCGGCATGGAGCCAAATTCGACATCCGCAGTGGGGCGGCCCTGTCGATGCCCGCCATTCGTGCCACGCGAGCCCATGAGGTAAAACTGGAAAACGGCGACGTGTTCGTCCGCCTCCGAGACCAGGCCACGGGGCCGGTCACTCAGCCGACCACCCCGACAGCCTCGGCGACCGGCAGCCAGCCAGCAGCCTCGTCGGCCGCGGCACCCGCCCCGGCGACCGAAGGAAGCAGCACTCCCGCGGCATCTCCCACCAGTGGAGAAGGTCTCGCCTCGCAAAGCCTGTCAGAAGCGGTGATTCGAGAGATGCTCAAAGAGGTCAAGGACCCAGAACTGTTCGTCAACATCGTTGACTTGGGGCTGATCTACAACGTCACCTTTGCAGCGGCTACGGAAGGGGATGGCCAGCAGGTCTCAGTCGACATGACGATGACCAGCCCGGCCTGCCCTGCGGGGCCGCAGCTGATTGCTGACACCAAGCGGGTTGTGAGCAGTCACAAAGACGTGACCGGTGTCGAGGTGCGGATTGTGATGGATCCGCCGTGGACGCCCGACCGGATGACCGACGACGCCCGCGACCAACTCGGCATTTTCTGAGGTTTTTGAGCCTCCGGCCAAACGCATGCATCTGGTGCTTTATGAATGGTGCTGCTCCGGCGGGCTCCACAGCCCTGCCGTTGCCCCCACCCTTGACCAGACGCCGGCTGAAAGTCTGCTGACGGAAGGCCGGTTGATGCTTGAAGCCCTCGCGAAGGCTTCCATGCAGCTCCAGGCTGCCGCAGTCACCGTACTGGTCGATGCCAATCTTCCCGAATCGGCGGCCCCACGTCTGCCCTCCGGCTGCACCCGACACGCCGTGGCAACAGCCGGTGATCTGACAACGCTGCTCGCGCAGGCAGCGACTGCAACGCAGGTGCTGGTTGTTGCGCCAGAAACCGACGGCATTCTGGGAACACTCGTCTCGCGTCTGGAGCAGGCAGGCCTGGCAGACCGGCTCGCTGGCGGCTCGGCAAGCTTCGTCATGGCAGCCAGCGACAAACAGATCTCCTGCGATCTGCTGGCAGCCGCAGGGGTGCCGGTGCCGGCGGGTCGCAGTCTTGAACCTGGGGCGTCCCTGCCGACCGGCTTCTGTCTGCCAGCGATCCAAAAGGCCCGCTGCAGCGCTGGGGGGGACGGACTTCGGCGTATTGCAACCGCAGCTGACTTTGTCCCTCCCGCCACCCCGAGCCGCCTTGAGGCCCATGTTCCAGGAATTCCTGCCGGCGTCTGTTGCCTCTGCGGCCCCACAGGTGTCGTTCCGCTACTACCGCTTGCGCAGCGTTTTGCAACTGGGCCAGCCCCCATCTACGGCGGTGGTGAGCCTCTGGCTGCGGCCCTCCGGCCTCGGGCGACCAGCCTGGCCCTCCGCGCGATCACGGCCATCGAACGGGCCACGCAGGCACCAGTCCGCGGCTGGGTGGGCGTTGACATGATCCTCGGTGACCGGGAGGACGGCCGGGCTGATCGGGTCCTTGAAGTGAACCCGCGACTGACGACATCATTTGTGGGCCTCACCCAAGGCTACGCGAGTGGCCTGCTGGCACCGCTGCTTGCTCAGGCCGCTGGCCACCCCGTTCACCTCGGCTCCTGTCGCGACGATGCCTGTCAGTTTCTGCTCTCTCCATGAACGCCACCACCCCTCACGCCGTGCCGCCTCAGCCAGACTGGCTGGCAATTGACGTTGGGGGTGCCAACCTCAAGGCAGCTGATGGCTGCGGATGGTGCTGGAGCCAGCCGTTTCCGATGTGGCAAGCGTGGAAGCGGCTCCCCGAAGCCTTGACGCAACTGATCGGCCAGACGCCTGCGGATCATCTGGCTGTGACGATGACTGGAGAGATTGCCGACTGTTTCGCCAGCCGGGCTCTCGGTGTTGAGCACATCGTCACTGCCTGCAGAGCAGCCGCAGCCGGACGCACCCTGCGGTTCTATTCCGTCAACGGGGATCTGCTCACGGCGGCCGATGCCCTTGCCCGCCCCCTCACTGTTGCCGCTGCCAACTGGCATGCCTTGGCCCGGCTGGCCGCCAGTCTGACTGGTCCGCACACCGGTATGCTGATCGACATTGGGTCGACCACCACCGACATCGTTCCGCTGGCAGCGGGCCACCCCGCTCCCTCGGCTTGGAACGACTGGGATCGACTGGCCGCGGGTGAACTGGTTTACACGGGCATCGAACGGACGCCGGTCCCTGCGATCGTTCGTTCTCTGATCTACCAGGGCCGACGCCACCCGGTTGCCAGCGAGTGCTTCGCCACTGCCCGTGATGTCTGGCTGACCCTCGGCGGGCTGGCCGAACAGCCGACCGACTGCGACACCGCCGACGGCCAGCCGGCAACCAAGGCTGCCGCTCAGACCCGACTGGCTCGCACACTCCTGCTGGAGCCGGACAGCTTCACCGCCGCCGACGCCAGTGCTGCTGCAGCATGGATTGCCGATGCCCAAACTCGACAGGTGGCAAAAGCCCTGGCACGAGTCACCGCAGCCCGTCCCGAGTCACCCCAGACTGTCATTCTCAGTGGCCACGGCGAGCCGCTGGCCCGGCGATCAGTCGATCGCTTCCCTTGGTGGGCCCGAGTGATCTCACTCCCGGCCACACTTGGCCCAACAGTCTCGCGAGTTGCTCCTGCTCACGCGCTGGCCCGCATTGCCCGGGGGGACCTATGAGCCAGTCCTGTCAGCCGGGCAGCCTGCGATCTGCCTTCTCAGCAGGCTGGCTGCAGCACTCTGCCGGCTCGCCTCCACTCCGGCTTGTCATCAAGTTCGGCGGCAGCCTGCTCGCACGGCCAGACTGGCCGGCCCTGCTTGCCAGCCTGATTGCCGAGGAACATGCCGGTAGCCGGCCAACGCTCATCGTTGTCGGTGGGGGCGCTCCGGTCGAAGGACTCCGCCAACTCGATGCGGCATGCCCGCAGCCACCGGAACGGATGCATCGGCTGGCACTCGACGCAATGCAACTCACGGCCCGACTCGTCGCCGAAACGCTGGGCCTGCCACTGACAGCCAGCCTGATGCCTGCTCAGCCTGCCGTTCTCGACCTGCATGCCGTTTCTGCCGCGCCGCAGGCTATTTCTTCCCTACCCTGCTCGTGGGACGTCACCAGTGATTCGCTGGCTGCCGCAGTGGCTCAGGCGATCCCCGCAGAATTGCTACTTGTCAAAAGCGCCCCACCACCAGCACAGACCATTGATCACCTCGCCGACTGTGGCTGGATCGACCACCACTTCCCAGTGATCAGCAGCCACTTGGCGATCCGCTGGCGGTCACCTGCACCAGCCCAGGCGTTCCTCGAAAAGCGGCGCTGAGCACGAAAGCAACTCTGCTAGTCCCAGTAGAACCCCTGCTCGGGACGGCTGGCGAGAGCGAGAGCCCACTCATCGGTAATGTCGTCCGATTCAGTCACGTCCTCGATCAGGGCCCAGGGTTGAAACTGCACACCCCCAGAGGCACTGAGCACCCAGCGGGTGCCCTTCTTGATGCCGTGGGCGACGGTTGGCACCTGCGTTGCAACGGAATAACTTGGCAGTCTCATCCGCGAGGCATCGAGCAGGGGGCTCAGGTCGAGGCCAGCCCGATCAGCAAGCTGCCGGCTTTCCATCAATGCGGCGAGCACAGCGAGGTCGACGCAATTGGCGAGTTCAGCAAAAACGGGCTGCTGCCGGGCCAGGGCGTTGTAGTGCTCGGTCATCAGGCTGCACCAGCGAGTAGCCGTCACATCTGTTCGACCCTCACCACGCTTGACTTTTTGCCGAGCCAGCAGATCACTCTCGGTCAGACAGACCATCTGCCGCCCCGAGAACTTCCAGGCCAGTTCCTCCGGATCACGAGCAAGTGGCTCATACTTGGCTTCCAGCCAGAACCGGGGCAAGATCGTGGCACCTGTATTCGCGGGCACCATCGACAGGTAACTGGGTAGTTGGGCGAGCCCTGACGGCTCAAGCCCCATTCCAATCCGCTTCAGGCGATAGTCCGCCGCTACCAGCACCTGAGCAAAGTGACTGTCTGCTGGCACACCGCCCAGAGAAATCTGCTGCGGCCCGAGAGCCTGTTCCATCGCCCGGTAGATCTGCTGGGGGTTCCCGATCGACCTGGCCTGCTTGAGCATCGCCTGCAGCCGGGCCAGCCCTTCCGGTGATGGATCGATGGAGCACTGCATTCCTCCCATCCGGGCCGCATCAATGGATCGCAGGGCAACAACGAGATCTTCCAAGAGCAGCAGTGGCCGACCGCTGGACGCGGCGACAATCGTGCCGGAGTCATCGACGATGGCGGTATCTGCTGGCCCAGCCAGAATCAGATCCCGTGCATCGGGATCGACGAAGACGTATTCAATGTGTTCCAGGCCGCCGAGCGTGAGCACGTTGACAGGCACATTCGTGCCATCAGCCAGTGCCTCCTCAACAGCGGCAATGATTCGGCGAAGTGAGACCTTTTGGAGTTCACGCTGGCCATCCCCGCCAAGTGGTTTGCCAGCGAGCGCCTGTCGCCGTGTGGCAGCGAGGGACTGGACCGCCTGTGGCTCCAGGCTCCGCACGATGCCCTCTGCATCGACGGAAATTCCGCCCACCGCTTGAGCGCCGAGCCCACCGACTCCCTGGCCGAGCACCTGACTTGTCAGGGCAACGACACCGATCACACTCAGGCCAAGCCACCGGGCCCCGGTTCTTAAGCGTTTAGCGACCGCAACAGGAAGGCAAAAACATCTGCGGCTGTGCATGGAAACTCCTCGCCTTTGTGTCCAGGAACCCCTGGCTGGGGTTCCGCCATGTCGGGTTCGGTCCTCGAACTTTTCGTGTTCCGGACCTTTCGCCATGATGCTAGTCGCAGGCTGACACCTGGGGCAAACCCGGTTGCAGCCGAGAAAACAGGGGCGGATTGTGAGTTTTCGTCCTGTTTTGAGGCTTTCATCCCTCACCCATCCCTGAGGGAGGCAGTCTGCCTGACGGCGGCAGGCTCGCGACGGCAGCCCTCTTTGGGCATGATAGGTTCTATGGATCCTGACAAATCCCCTGCCGCCACCGCCGCTCACATTCTGGTTCGAGATCCAGCCAGTGGACCGCTGCTGATTAGACTCACGCCCGGTGAAACCGTGACACTCGGACGGGCTCCTGGCAATCGGGTGGTCCTGCACGACGAACGGGCCAGTCGCAGCCATGCCGAGTTACGGTACGTCGCAGACAGCCAGTGGGTCATTCACGATTTGAAAAGCCGCAACGGGACTCGGGTCGGCGATGCTGACGTGACCGGCGAACAGGTCCTCGTAGATGGCGACATCATCGCAATCGGGGCCATTGAGATTCTCTATTACGAGGGCAACCAGCCCCCGGAAGAATCAATTGCTGAAGCCGACACCGACGGCAACGGCGAGGGTATCACCGGTGAGATGTCAGCGGACATTGAGCAGTGGCATTCGACCATCCGCTTCCGTCGCAATCGCAGTCGGCTCCTCGATGACGTCCACAAGTCCGGCGTGGTCGCCCCCCGGGCTGGCCAGGCCGCAGCGGAACTCTGCCGGCTCTCCTTTTCGTTGGGACGAGCCACCGAGATCAGTGCCGCTGCCAATCGTGCGCTCGAATCGGCATTGCTCGGTGTACAGGCCAAGCAGGGCATGGTGCTGCTTCCCAAGCCGGGGCTCACCTCGGGCCAACGGGCGACCCTCACCGATCTGCAAGGTCTGGCAGCAGTTCCCTCTAACCTCTCGCTGACCAGCCTCCCCACCGATTTGATCGCAACTGTGCTGGTGACCGACGAGGCGATTCTGGCCGGTCCGGAGACCGTCGGCGATCAGCCGCCGGCAATCACGATTCTTGCCCCAATTCGGGTCGAGGGGACGCCGCTGGGGGTGATCTATCTACGCGCCGAACCGACCGGCACGGACCCCTCCCCAGACGATCTTGAGTTCGTGCTGGCGATCTGCGATGCCATCGGCCAGGTCTTCGAGAACCTCTCGACCCGAGACGTACTATCCTCACGGCTGGCCACCGCGGCCAGCGAGAACCGTTTGTTAAAGGAACGGCTCGGCGAAGAAACCCGTATGGTCGGGGAAAGCCCGGGGCTCCAGACGATCACGCAACAGGTTGAACGCGTGGCCGGCACGAAGGCCACAGTCCTCATTCGGGGCGAGAGCGGCGCTGGCAAGGAACTGGTGGCCCGCGCAATTCACGAGTCGAGCGACCGCCGTGGCGGGCCGTTCGTCTGCCTTAACTGCGCCGCGCTCTCGGAAACTCTCCTGGAAAGCGAACTCTTCGGCCATGAAAAGGGCGCCTTTACCGGCGCGACGGAAAAGAAAGCTGGAAAGTTTGAATTGGCTGACGGCGGCACCCTATTCCTCGACGAGATCGGGGAAATGAGCCCGTCGATTCAGGCCAAGTTCCTGCGGGTACTCGAAGGTCATGCCTTTGAGCGAGTCGGTGGTAGTGCCCGCCTGAAGGTCGATGTCCGGGTGGTGGCGGCGACAAACCGCGATCTCGAAAGTGCCGTCGCCAGTGGGGGCTTCCGGCGTGACCTCTACTTCCGGCTTCGGGTGGTCGAAATTGCTGTCCCCCCGTTGCGAAAACGCCCCGACGACATTGAACTGCTGGGGCATCATTTCCTGGAACGATTCTCACGGGAAACCGGCCGTCGCATGAAGGGCTTTACACCTGAGGCGAGTGCGGCCATGCGTGACTACCATTGGCCGGGCAACATTCGTGAACTCCGCAACTGCATCGAGCGGGCGGTGGTGCTTGCACCTGAGCCGCTGGTTGACGTGAGCGATCTTGCCCTAAGTTCACTCGCTTCTCCCGGCGACACCGGGAAACTCAAGCCAGCAACCAGCCGGTTCATCCCTGAACCGCTGGCGACCGTGGAAAAGCGACACATTCTCGCCACGCTTGAGTCAACCGGCGGGAACAAGTCAAAGGCTGCCGGCCTCCTTGGCATTGAGCGTTCGACACTCGACCGCAAGTTGGCCCGCTGGGCGAAAGCGGCCGAGTAGCCGGTCAGGTCGCCCACCACAAAAGCCCGAACCGCAAGTTGAGGGAAATCGCTCCGGGAGGCGTGCGACATTGCGTGTCCCCCCGGCTCAGTCGCAAGGGAACGAAAGCGGCATACCCTTCAACCTGCTACCCCAGGCCACCGTCACACGCCGAAGTACCGCTTCCATGCCTCGACATCGCCCGGCCCCGGCTCGGGGGGCTTGGTCTCCTGGGGCCTGCGAGCGGCCCGCAGGGCGGCCCGGCGTCCCTTTAGCCACTCGTCACTGCCGACCGGCGTCGCCCGGCAACGGCGGGCCGCCGCCTGCAGGCGGCGGTCACTTGAGACCACCACCCGGTTGCCGGCCGGCTGATCCTCAAGCACCTCTTCAATCAGACTATCAGCATCGGGATATTCTCGGGCAAACCAGACACGCATGCGGCCGTGCATCAACCGGGCCGGCAGACCATCGGGCGCGTGCGTTGCATCAAACACCACCAAGGTGCGGTCCGCCTCCGGGCCAAGCAGTTCCAGCAGGTGATTGAGCAGGGCATTCCGCGACTGCTCAAACCCCCGCAGCCCGCGTTCATCCCCGAAAATACCCGATGCGTGCAGCAGGTTGTAGCCATCAATGATGATCATGGCCCCGAATCCCGTTCAGCGGGGCAGGCGATATTTCACCCGCCCGGCAACAATCGTTGCGACCGCACGACCCTTGAGCGTCCAGCCGTCAAAAGGTGAGTTGATGCTCTTGGAGGCAAACGTGGCGACATCCACCTGCCACTCCAGCCCCGGGTCGATCAGCGTGACATCCGCAACCGCCCCGGGGCGGAGTGTCCCGCGATTCACCCCAAGGATCTCAGCCGGAAGTTGGCTGATCGCCTCAACAAACCGGGGCCAGTTGATATACCCCGGCTCAATCAGCCGCGTCACGCACAGTCCGACCGCAGTCTCCAACCCCAGAATGCCAAAGGGAGCCCGGTCGAGTTCCAGCAGCTTTTTCTCGGGGGCATGAGGCGCATGATCGGTGGCGATGCAGTCAATCGTGCCATCAACAAGCCCCTTGATGATCCCGTCAACATCAGTGGCAGTCCGCAGCGGCGGGCTCATCTTAAAGTTTGAATCGAAGCCCCGCAGGCTCTCGTCCGTCAAGGTGAAATGATGCGGACAGGCTTCAGCCGTCACCCGCACGCCGCGGGCCTTGCCCTGCCGAATCAGTTCCACGCCATGAGCCGTTGACACGTGCATCACGTGCAGCCGGCCTCCCGTTACCTCGGCCAGTGCGAGATCACGGCCAATCATCACTTCCTCAGCGGCCGCCGGCATGCCCTTGAGGCCGAGGGCCATCGAGACCTGACCCTCGTGCATCACTCCGCCACGGGAGAGTTCCAGGACTTCTTCGTGGGCAAGAATCGGTTTATCGAACATCCGGCAATACTCGAATGCCCGCCGCATCAACTCGGCATCGTAGACCGGTGACCCATCGTCACTGAAGGCGACAGCGCCGGCCTCGACCAGTTGGCCGATCTCGGCCAGTTCCTTCCCCTCTCGTTCACGGCTGACGCAGCCGACCACGAATACGTTACAGGTATCGGCCCGAGCCGCCTTCTGGCGAATGAACTCAACATTGGCCTGGGTGTCGGTCGGTGGTTCGGTGTTGGG
>WTHB01000113.1 GCA_011523305.1 Planctomycetaceae bacterium
GATCCTCAACCTGAGGCCCGGCGTGCTCCCGGTGCTAGGGCTGAAGCTGATGTCGTTCGCGCAGCAATCGGGCCGGGCCCGCCGTGAAATCTTTCAGCTGAACCTCTGGTACTGCGGTGGTCTGTACGCGGTGTTCTTCGTGTTGGCGACGGCAAGCGTCGCCGCCAATCTTGGGCTGGCAGGCAGCAACCTGGCCTGGGGAGAGCAGTTCACCTCGGCTGGCTTCAACATCACCATGGCGGCGATTGTCTTTGCCTTCGCGCTGTCGTTCCTCGGCGTCTGGGAACTTCCGATTCCTGGATTTATCGGCAGCACCGCCGGAAAAGTCCAAACCCAAGAGGGGCCGGCAGGCTCGTTCCTCAAGGGTGTTCTCAGTACCGTGTTGGCAACCCCCTGCAGCGGACCGTTTCTTGGGCCCGTGTTTGGCTTCACCCTGACGCAGCCGACGCCTGTCACCTATGCCGTCTTTGCTTCAATTGCCACCGGCATGGCCCTGCCGTACCTGCTGGTCGGCATCTTTCCAGCCTTGGTGAAATTCGTTCCGAAGCCGGGTGCCTGGATGGAGACGCTCAAAGAGGTGCTCGGCTTTGTGATGCTGGGCACCGTGGTGTTCCTGTTTACGTTCCTCGACAAGGATTACTTCGTCCCCACATTCGCCTTGTTGGTAGGCATCTGGGCCGCCTGCTGGTGGGTGGGGCGGAACCAGAAGACAACCGGTACCGCTAGTTTCGGTCGCTGGCTGCAAGGGGCAGTTGTGACCGGTGCGGTGGGCTTGGTTGCCTTCTCGGTGCTCGGTCCGGGCGAGTCGGTTATTGAGTGGCAGCCATTCTCCCGGGCTCGCCTCGCTGAATTGCGGCAGCGAGGGGCCACGGTAATGGTCGACTTCTCTGCCGACTGGTGCCTCACCTGCAAATACAACCTAAACTTCGCCATTGAAACACCCCGGGTGAAGCGGGCCTTGTCAGACGGTCAGATCGTGCCGATGTTGGCTGACTGGACTGACGGGTCACCAGAGATCAAGGCGATGCTCGAGACGCTCGACAGCAAGTCGATTCCGGTGCTAGCGTTCTTCCCGGCCGAGCAACCGGGCCAGCCCTCCCCTGCCCCCATTGTGCTCCGGGATCTGGTGACCGAGGCTCAGGTGCTGGGGGCAATTCGCGAAGCTGGCGGCGGCGGCCAGGTACCGGAAATGCGAGCACGCTCGGCAGCGGTCAGTCCAGCCTTGGCACACTAGCAGCCTAGGCCCAACGGCCTTGTGCCGCGGCCTCATATCCCTCAGCTTCCCCACCCTGCCTAGATCGTTGTTCTACATGCTGTAGGCCGGCGCGGCCGCACCTGTGCCTCCGTGAAAATGGGGTTTCTCGGGATCTCCCGCTTTCGCTAGCCTCTCGCTACGCAGCGAGACCGCATCGGCTCTCCGTATTCGGTCTCGATTGGTCCGTCTGCGACGTGGAAAGTTTGCCCGATGATCTCCCACTCAGTACCGACGCTTGATCCAAGCCTTGCGGCGTCAGCGGAGGAGCGGTCTCACGTTTGTGATGCCATGTCTGGGGTCTCTGCTGCTCCCAGCCAGAAAACGCTTACCGACCGATTATCGGTGGCCCTTATGACACCCTGGGATCAGGAGTGTGGAAACGCCGAATACGCAAAGCGGCTTGCGGCGGGGCTCAACGTCTTCGCTGCGGTCACGCCCTGCGAGATGGTGAACTTCAACGATCCGGACCTTGAATATGGCCGCCTTCGCCGCCGGCTCATCTGCAGACGGGAGGTCCGCGCTGTCAATGAATTGGACCCGGACCTCATCCACATTCAGCATGAGTTTTGCTTTTTTGGCCGTCGCATCCGGGAGGCCAACCGTAACTTCCGCCGGGCGGTCCGATCGCTCAGGAAGCCGATCGTGGTCACACTGCACACTTGGCCCTGGGGCCCATCGATGAGCCGGATTCGGCCCCGCTGGCTGCGGTGGCTGCGAACCGCGCAGGGGAACCGGGCAAAAAAGTATCTGCTGCGAACTCTGAAGCAGGTCGATGCGATTGTGGTGCACAGCAAGGACACCTACCAGCAGTTGATCAACGAGTCCCCGCGGTGGAAGAAAAAGACCTTTCTGATTCCGATTGCTGTGGAGCCGCTCAACCACAAAGATGTCACTCCCCCTGTTCGTAAGCGTCCTGATGAGCACTGGATTATCCTCCCCGGATTTGTGAGCCGCTACAAAGGGCACAGCCACGCTCTGAATGCGCTCTCGCTGCTACCCGATACCTACCGGCTGGTCGTGGCAGGTGGCGTCCACCCGAACGACAAAACCGGACACGACTACTGGATGCAAATCTTGGCCGAGGCAGATGCGCTCGGGCTGCAGGACCGGATCATCTTCACCGGTTTTCTCACCAATCCGCAGGTCCAGGCGGCCGTGCTTCACCAGGCTGACTGTTTTCTCCTTCCGTACGACGAGGTTGGGCAGTCAGGTTCAGCCGTCTTGGCAGACGCGCTGGCACATTTCCGACCGGTGGTGACCTCCACCGCACGGTCGATGTTTGTCTATCGCGGCAACCTGGACACGGTGGGGTCCAGCGTGTCCATCGATGTCACGGACGCAGCACTGCTGGCCACGACCATTCAGCGATGTGTCGAACTGACCCCACCAGCACCGCTCCTGATGCGGCGGCATCAACAGGCCGTCCACCAGAAGTATTCGCTCGACCAGACGCAGCAGCGTTACCAGCAGGTCTATCAGGCCGTTCAAAGCACGAGAAACAGATCATGAAAATAGTTGTCACAGGCGGCCGGGGTTTTCTTGGAACACACGTCTGCAACTCGATTCAACGCCAGGGCGGTAGCCCGGTCGCGATTGGGACTGCCGACGGGGACCTCAAAAACCCATTTGTCGCCCACACGTTGCTCCGTGAAGCCGACACCATTATTCACCTCGCCGCAGACGTCGGTGGTCTCGGCTATCTTCGCGACCGGTCTGGTAGCAGTTTCCACGACAACCATCAGATGGGCCTGAACGTTATTGCGGCAGCCTGCGAGGGCGCGGCGTCGCGACTCATTCTGGCCGGAACGCCCTGTGCCTATGCTGCTGACTGCCCGCTGCCACTGAGAGAGACGGCGCTCCGCGTTGGCGTGCCTTCAGGAGACACCGCATTTTACGCGTTTGCCAAACTGGCAACGTCACACGCGGCTGAGGCCCTATGTCCGCCCCATGGCGTCGCTGTTACCACCTTCATTCCGTCCAATATGTTCGGCCCCCATGACAACTATGCACCGCATCGATCACATGTTGCGGCGGCACTCCTGAGAAAGGCGATCATAGCGCGGACTGTTGGGGAGAGCACCTTTGAAGTGTGGGGGGACGGCTCAGCCACGCGTGACTTTGTCTATGTGACAGATGTTGCCGACATGATCGCTCTCTTGGCAGTCAATCCCCACCCCTCCCATGCTGGGCAGACCTTCAATCTCGCCAGCGGCCAAGAAACCTCCATGCGACAACTTGCCGGGGTCATCGCTGATGTTGTTGGTGACGTGCAGCCGTCGTTTACCACTGAGAAGCCCGTTGGCTACACCCATCGGGTCATGTCAATTGCCCATGCTCGCGAAACGCTGGGATATCACCCCCAGACCGACCTTTCAGATGGCCTCAGGCAGACTCATGCCTGGATTCACGACAGCGGCCTCCAGCGGCAGTGGTTGGCTGAGTCACTTGCTGAGCCTGGCCCCCCACATCTGATACCTCTGACAGAAAGACGTCGCCATGCCGGCTAACCGCTGGTGGCAGCGGTGCCGTCGTTGGCGGAAGCCATCGGTATTGCCCCGCCATGTCCATCGTGCTCGATCAAAAGAGGACCTCGTGCAACAGCGACCACACGACCTAATGTCAGAGGCCGCACTGGCCCGCTGCGAGTTTGTCACGACAAAGCTACCGCTCGAAAAACGTGGCATCGAAATCGCACCCTATTTCAACCCAATTGTCGATCGCACCCAGTACGACGTACTCTACGTCGACTGTATCGACAATGACGAAATCCAGCGGAAGGCGGCGGAAAACCCTGGAGCGGTGAACCGGATTGTGCCCGAGATTGATACCGTCTGGGTTCCAGGCGTTCCGCTTGGCCAATGCATTGGGCATGAGCCGCTTTTCTATGCCGTCGCCTCCCATGTGATGGAGCATGTCCCCAATCCTCTTGGCTGGATTCAGGAAATCCTTGACGTGCTCGAGCCCGGGGGTGTCGTTGCCATCCTTCTTCCGAACCGTGAACGATCAATGGACTACTACCGAGCGGAAACCTCATTCGCCCAGATCGTCGGCTGGTCAATTGAGAAGCCTGCCCGCCCGACGCCAACCCAGGTGATGGACTTTCTTTCGCAATCATTCGAAGATGACGGCAAGACCGACTTCGACGCCCCGATGCTGCCATTTACCGAGGCAAAAAGGCACTATGACGACCTAAAGGCGATTGAATTTGCTAATTTTGTCACAAATGAAAACCACTATCTTGACGTGCACTGCAGCGTCTGGACGCCCGCTTCTTTTGCCACAGTATTCGACCGCCTCATTCAGTCGGGCCTGATTGATGTCAAGTTGATCGGCCCATTCAGCTCTTTTCCTGGGTGCAGCCGGGCGGAGTTTCTTGTCTACCTGCAAAAACCTGAAGAACGGGCGGCGTCCGAGCGAGCAAACGAACATGCCTAACCAAGCACTCATGGTTCTTCATGTGGGGGGAGTGAAGACTGGTTCATCCGCCCTACAGCATGCGCTTACGTGGAATCCCATCCGGCCATTGCTCAACTCATCGCAGCAGTACGAGTACGCAAGCCTCCTACCCGGCCAACTGCTACGCGGTGATCGTCTTGGTCACCATGCTTCATGTTTTGCAGCTCATTACAGCATGAGTGACCAGCTCGATAACTTGGTTCATCAAAGCCCTGCGGCTTGGCAACCGGGCCACCAAGGACTTGCTGCCATTTACGGGGAGGGCCGTATCCCAATCCTGAGCTACGAAACCTGGTTGACTGCATCACGACCCGTCATCCACGAGTTCACGGAACGGTTGCGTTTTCCGCTCCATGTGGTGGCATATGTCCGCCCACCCGTGACTTGGCTGGCGTCATACTTGTACCAGACATTTAAGGCAAAGATTGTTCGTGACAAATGGGTTGAACGTAAAGTCAGTAGAACTTTTTGGGCTGACTTTATTGAAACCTGGGCGGAAGCGCCTGGTGTCGAAAAGATTAGTGTTCGACTCCACACTGCCGACATCTGCAATGATTTTTGTGATCTGCTTGCCTGCCAGCCCGGGCAGACACTCACCCGGCACAACCAGTGTTGGCCTGCAATGGCCGCTG
>WTHB01000108.1 GCA_011523305.1 Planctomycetaceae bacterium
CAGCAGCGACTGCCTTGGCTCGTGACATCGGCTGCGTGGTGGTGCTGAAGGGGCCGGGGACACTTGTCACCGATGGTGTACTGCAGGTGCACAATGAAACAGGGAACCCCGGCATGGCAAAAGCCGGCACGGGCGATGTGCTGACGGGCGTCATCGCGGCGTTGCTCGCCCAGGGTATGAAGCCATGTGACGCCGCCCGGCTCGGCACGTGGGTTCACGGTGCCGCAGGTGACGCCGCTGCAAGCGACGTGGGCGAGGTCTCACTGACGGCTGCGGATCTGTTGGCGGGGCTTTGGGTGGGATTTGTTGATTGTCACGGGAACGGTAGCACCTGAGCATTGGCCGACTGAGGGAACACACTGAGTGCAAGTCATTGCCGTGTGTTGAGTGCAACCACGCCGTCGTCGCGTGCCAGCCAGATACGCATGTTGCGGGTGGGTGTCACGCGGTGGCCACCGGTGAATGTGCCAAAGGAGGGCAGGATCAGGAGCCCGGGGGTGGCGACGAAGCAGCGGCCGGTCAGCCGATCGCCGCTGGGGCTCGTGAGTGTGATTGTCGGGTGGAGATGGCCGGCGATGGTAAACAGTGGCGGCTCGCCGGTGGGCTGCGCGGCGTCAGTCGCCGGCTCATGGACGAATCGAAAGGGTGGTTCGGCCAGTTCCTTCACGCAGTGATCGATGCCGAGGTCCTGCGGAGAAAAGTGGCGGCCAAGTGATCGCTCGTGATTACCGAGGACCAACACCACCTCAGTGCCGCTGCTGCGAAGTTCAACGCAACAGTGGCAGAACTCATCGAGAACCTGCGTGGTGCAGCCCTTTCCCGCATGAAAGAGATCACCCACAACAACCAGCCGTCGGGCAGCATGTCTGCGAACAAGTTCGGTGAGCCGAATCAAATCTTGCTGTGCCGAGCCTTCGGGAATTGGCATGCCAGCCCGACGAAAGGTCGCAGCCTTGCCAAGGTGAAGATCAGCGCAGACAAGCGTGCCGGTCGCCGGCAGCAACGCGGCGCGGCCGGGTAGCAGGGCAATGTCGATGCCGGCAAGCGTCGGGGCATCTTCGATTGAGGCAATTGCTAGTGCTGGAGCGTCAGGCAAGGAACTATCGATGTGCGCCCGTGGCGTTGGCTTGGGGGCGGCTTCAGACTGGGCTGCTCTTCGGGTCATTCCGCTGCTGCCTGCTCAAGTTCGGCTGCCATCTGAACCACTCGCTCCCGCCAGTTCTGCGTGGTCAGCCGGGACTGAATCTGCTCGGCCCAGATCGGGAAGGCCAGCGGCGACAGCCGCGGCGTGTCGACCACCACGATCTCTCGGCTGGCAATTGCCTCAAGCGATTCGGCAAGTCGCTGAAACTCAAACTGCTGCTGCAACACCTCACGGCGGGCCTGCTCCAGCAGCATGTTCTCGGCGTCGTGTTCCGCCAGCACATCAAAGATCAGGCCGGCTGAGGCCTGCGTCTGCTTGGCTGACCGCTGGCCACCTTGCACCAGGCCCGCTACGCGGGCGATCTCGCGGAACTGCCGCTTGGCCATCTCGGTGCCATTGAGACAGGCAAACAGATCAGCCAGCAGATCCCCCGGCTTGAACAGTTGGCGGAAATCGCGGGCATCCAACGCCAGTGGCTTAGCACCAGAAAGTTCAAAGCCCCAGTCGTTGGCCGCCAGCGTCAGGGTGCTGGGGGTGCGACTGGCGATTCGCCAAGCGAGCAGGGCCGCCAGTCCTTCATGAACCAGACGCCCCTCAAAGGGAAACACAAACAGGTGATGGCCGTCCCGGCTCCGGGCCCGCTCAATCAACAAGATGTCGCGGGAGGGAAGCCGGCTCCAGCGGGCCTGGGTCGCCAGCAGCGGGGCGACGGCTGCTGTTTCGCTGGCAAGAGCTTGAGGTGGAGGACTGGAGCCTGTCGGTGAGTCGGTGGCTGCGTTGACTTCCCCCGCGAGCCGCACCTGGTCGAGGACGGCATCAGAGAGCAGCGTCGACAGGGGCATTCGTCCACCGTTCCACCGGGGCACCGGCAGCCCTTGGCTGCCGCGGGCCCGCTTCACCCAGGCAACCAGGCCATCAAAGCGGAACAGCGTGAGTGGCCGACCAGCAAACAGAAAGCGGTCCCCCGTGTTGAGCCGACTGATGAAGGCCTCTTCGACTGAGCCCAGCCGCCCTCCCCGCAGCCACTTGACCTCGACGGTGGCGTTGGAGGTGATTGTGCCGATGCTCTGGCGATGCCGGCGGGCCAGGGCAGGGCTGGCGATGTACCAGCGGCCGAAGCGTTCCTTGATGCGGCAAAAGTCTGGATAGGCGGCCAGCGCCGGCCCACCGCGGGTGGCAAAGTCCAGCGCCCACTGCCAGGCGGTGTCGTCGAGGTCGGCGAAGGCATGCGTGCCACGGACCTCAGCAAGCAGTTCGTGCTCGCGAAAACCACCGCCGCAGGCGACGGTGACGATGTGCTGTGCCAGGCAGTCAATCGCCCCGGTCAGTGGCCGCCGGGCCTCGACGGTACCGGCAGTGGCCGCCAGCCGGGCAGCGGCGCATTCGATCAGTTCAAGCGCATGGGTCGGCACACAGACCAGCCGGCCGGTCGCCCCAGGGGCATGCCCACTGCGGCCAGCCCGTTGCAAAAGCCGAGCGATTCCTTTCGGGCTACCGATCTGTAGCACTTGCTCGACCGGACCGAAGTCAACGCCCAGATCGAGACTTGAGGTGGCAACCACACACTTCAGGCTGCCGCTGCGGAGGCCCGCCTCAGCCTCAGATCGCAGATCGCGATCGACCGAACCGTGATGCAGGGCGAGTTGGTGCTTCCAGTCGGGGCGGGCCGCACGGATGGCGTCAAACCACCGCTCAGCCTGGGCTCGGGTGTTGGTGAAGGCAAGGGTTGTGGAGGCGTTTTCGATCGTTTCAATGACCTGCGGCAAGAGTCGCAGGCCCATGTGACCGGCCCAGGGGAAGCGTTCAATCGGCTTGGGGAGAAGGGTCGAGAATGCCAGCCGACGGGGGGCATCTGCCTTGATCAGGCGGACGTGTTTTTTCCGAGTGGGTCCAACCAGCGCGGCCGCCGCCTCATCGAGATTGGCGAGCGTGGCTGACAGGCCCCAGGTGAGCAGCTTCGGCCGAATTGCCCGCAGGCGGGCAAGTGCCAGTTCGGTCTGCACACCCCGCTTGCTGCCCAGCAGTTCATGCCACTCATCGACAATCACCGTATCGAGATCGGCAAAGCGTTCGTGGCTGTCATCGAGCGACAGCAAAATGGAGAGTGACTCAGGCGTTGTCACCAGCCCCGCCGGCCAGTTCTGACGGAGCCGGCGGCGATCGGCAGCCGAGGTGTCACCGGTGCGGATGCCCACCTGCCAGCGTTCGCCGAGCATTTCGGCGAGATCCTCTAGCGGTTCCTCAAGACTGCGGGCGGTGTCGGCGGCAAGGGCCCGCAGGGGCGTGATCCAAATCACCCGCAGGCCACGGGCCGCGGTGGCGTTGTCAGCATCAGGCCGATTCCGCCAAAGGGCACCGAGCCAGGCGGCCAGCGTTTTGCCGGTGCCGGTGGGGGCATGGAGGAGCCCGTCACACCCCGTTGCCATCGCCTCCCACACCTCACGCTGGAAGGGGAAGGCCTGCTGATCGCGGGCCTTGAACCAGTCTTCCAGTGGGGCGAATGGTGCCGTGGCGTTGTCGTGGGGCGACGGGGATGATTGACGGCTGGAGCGGCGGCCTCGCGAGGCTGGCCGAGTGGCTCTCGGGGTCTTACTCGCGGTCGCTGGCGAAGGGGTCATGGTGAGGGCTCCGCCGGCTCACCGGCTGCCTGGGCAAGCAGGGCCTCGAGGTCTGTCAGACTGGCTGCTTCATGGGCCTGCTTGTCTCGTCGCCACCGCTGAATCCGCGGAAATCGTACGGCGATTCCTGATTTGTGCCGCGTCGACCGCGAGACATTCTCAAAGGCGAGTTGAAAAACCAGCGTCGGCTCAACCACCCGCACCGGCCCGTGGCGGGCAACGGTGGTGGCTCGAATGATCTTATCGACTTCCACCAGTTCCTTGTCGGACAGTCCGCTGTAGGCCTTGGCGACCGTGACCAACTCGTCACCGTCCCAGACCCCCAGCGTGTAGTCGGTGTGCAGGCCCGCCCGGCGGCCGTGACCGGCTTGGGCGTAATGCAGCACCGCGTCGATCTCGAGCGGTTCTACCTTCCACTTCCACCAGTCACCCCGAGGCCGACCATGGGCATAGGGGCTGCTTGTGCGTTTGAGCATCAACCCCTCAACGCCACGCCTGCGGGCCTGCTCCCGAGCCTCGCGGAGGTCATGCCACGAACTGCCAGCAACGATCGGGGAATGAAACAGCCGGCAGTCAGTCGTCGTCGGGGGAGGCGAGGTGGCCGGCCCACCGCCGCGCGGGGCTGGCTGCCGTGCAAACGGTGCCGGAACGATGGCAACCAGATGGCGGCGTCGTTCGCTCAGTGGTTGCTGCCGCAGGTCGCAGCCGTTGTGTTCGAGGAGGTCATAGGCCACGAAGACGGCGGGAATCTCGGCCAGCAATTTCTTACTGACCTGCTTGCGGCTCGCGCGTCGCGAAAGCATCGCGAATGACAGGAGGCAGTCCGGGCGGGCGGCCAACAATTCACCATCGAGCACGGTGCCGTCGGGCAGACAGGCTGCTGCATCGATGATTTCGGGAAAGGCGTCACTCATTCGCTCTTCGCCCCGGCTCCAGATGGTGGCGGTTCCGCCTCGCTTCACAAGTTGCGCCCGCATGCCGTCCCACTTCCACTCTGCTTGCCAGTCGGTGGCGGGGCCAAGTTCGTCCGGTTGCCCATCGAGGGGAGAGGCGAGAAAAAAGGGATAGGGTCGGAGGCTGTCGGCCGGGGTGGGTTCGGTGGAAAGGAGGGTCTCGAAGTCAGCTGCCGTCGTGATGCTGGTGGCCATCATCCGTTCGGCCAGCACGGCTGGCTCAAGCCCCGAGAGTTCGGCGAGGGCCCGGGCCACGAGCGTCCGTGAAACACCGACGCGGCAGCCTCCCGTGAGAAGTTTGTGCCAGACGATTCGTTCACGGGGAGCGAGCCACCGCCAGGTGGCTTCGACCACGCGGCGTTTTTCTGTGTCGGGTTTTCCCTTCAGCCCCAGGATCGTCTCGTCCATGCAACGGGCGAGTGAGCGGGGTGGTGCCGTGGTCTCGGCGGGCGAGTCGGCCGGTGTCGGAAACTGTTCTGGCAGTACCAACGCCAGCGTCTCCGCAAGATCGCCCACGTGGGCGTAGCATTCTTCGAGCAGCCAGAGCGGCAGACCGGCTGCCTCGGCGGCCCACTCGCGAAGCAGTTTCGTCGGCACGGCCCGTGTCTGTCGTGCCC
>WTHB01000124.1 GCA_011523305.1 Planctomycetaceae bacterium
CGTTTGAAGTCCTTCTGCCACAGGACCGCGCCGTCGGTTGCGTTAAGGCAGAGCAGGTTGCCTTCTGCGCCCACCACGTAGACACGACCCTCATGCACGGTCGGGGTGCACCGCGGACCTGAGGCATAGGAAATGGAATACGGGCAGTCGTACTGATGCTCCCAGAGCACCTTGCCGGTGGCAGCGTCGAGGCAGAGAACGCGTTCGCTGCCCTCCAGCAGCGTGCGATCGTTCGGCGCGTTGGTCAGTTCCCCTGCACGGCGGACGTAGTCGGTCACGTAGACGCGACCGCCAGTCACTGCTGGCCCGGCATAGCCACCCTGGACCGGTGTTCTCCAAAGGACCGGGGGGCCGTTCGCCGGAATTGCCGCAACGGTGTCGGTCTCTCGCCAGATGCCGTCTCGCTGAGGCCCCTGCCACTGCGGCCAGTCATCAGCATGGGTGATTGAACAGTATGCCACCAACAAAATGCCGGCGGCGGTAACGGCCTGCGAAATTCTTTTGGAAGGAATGTTCATGGTGAGCATGCTCCGCATCTCTTTCAGGTTCTTTCAAAATGACGTGTTGCATCAGGTTTCGTGGGTGGTCTCAGCCAATGGCGGCAGGTCGACGGCAACGTCGATCCCATCCGGCCGCCAGTCGATCAGTTCCATTTCGGCGGACCGGCGGCCCCGGAACTCGTTGATCTTCGGTTTGAAGGCGACGTGAAACGGTGCCCCTGGTGGGGGCAGGTGAGGGAGCCACTCGGCGGCTCCAAAGGCGACCGCCCGAATGCGGACCCCGTTCTGGACGAGCGACAATGCGAGGTGCTTGTTGCCGCCCCCCATCGTTCGTGGAGGATCGGTGCAGGTCACCCCCGAGGCGCACAGAAGTGGTCGGCGGTTGCCCTGCCCAAAGGGAGCCAGCCGCTCAATCTCGGCAACGCTTTGTAAGGTGACCCCGGCGAGTGTGGTTTCGCCATCGAGTGTCAGGTGAGCCTGCCGGAGTTCCGCCGGCATCCGCTGGGCGACCTCAGCACGAAAGGCCTCGCGGAAGGTGGCAATCTTGCTGTCGTCGATCCGCAGCCCCGCCGCCGCAGCATGGCCGCCGCAGGTGACGAGATGCTGGCGGCAGGCCTGGAGAGCCGCATGGACATCAAAACCGGGAACACTTCGAACGCTGCCGATAGCAGGTCGCCCCTGCAGTTCGTCGCGGGCGAGCATCACCACCGGCCGATGCCATCGCTCGGCAAGGCGGCCGGCCACGATGCCGATCACGCCAGGATGCCAGCCTCGGCCAGCCAGCACGAGTGCCGGGTCGTCTTCGGGGTTGAACTGCTCCTTGGCCTGTTTGACGGCGGCCAGTTGGATGCTGCGTTCTTCGGTTTCACGCTGGGCATTGAGTTCGTGGAGATAGGTGGCCAGCGTCGCGGCTCGGGTTGGGTCGTGCGTGGTGAGCAGTTCGATCCCACAGCCAGCCTGGCCGAGGCGGCCAGCCGCATTCAGTCGCGGAGCGAGTCGGAAGGCAATGTCCTCGCTATCCAGGGCCGACTTTTCATGAAGTTTCGCTAGTTCCAACAACCGAGCAATGCCCGGGCCACCTTTGGCCCGCAGGCAGGCCAGCCCATGGCGGACGTAAATCCTGTTCTCATCGACCAGGGGAACAACGTCGGCCACCGTGCCAAGTGCCGCCAAGCCGATGCACCGCAGGAGCATTTCCCGCAGCCGGGGTGTGACCTGCCGTGCGCCACAGGCCCGAGTGGCAATTGCCCAGGCAAGTTTGAAGGCAACCCCCGCGCCGCAGAGTTCGCCAAAGGCATATTCCAGCCCTGGCAGCCGCGGATGAACAACCACGGTGGCAGCCGGCAGCCTGTCCCCAAAGTTGTGATGATCAGTGATGATCAACTCCAGCCCAAGGTCGCGGGCCACGTCCGCTTCCGCCACGCTGGCAATGCCGCAGTCGACGGTGATGACCAGATCGGCCCCATCGGCTCGCAGGCGTCGCAGCGCCTCGGCATTGAGGCCATAGCCTTCGTCGAACCGATCCGGAACATACCAGCGGGCGGTGGCGTGGATGGCCTCAAGGCAATGCATGAGAATGGCTGTGGCTGACATGCCGTCAGCGTCATAGTCGCCATAGATGACAATCTGCCGGCCCGCCTTCGCAGCAGCCAGAATCCGGTCGGCCGCCTCCGCAATGCCAAACAGTTCCTCCGGTTCACGGAGGCTCGACATCGAGGCATCGAGGAAGCCCTTCACCATCCCGGCATCAGTGAGCCCCCGGGCAGCCAGCAGACGGGCAACAATCGACGACACTCCGGCGGAGCGTTCCAGCCCGGCGACCACGGAGGCATCATGCGGTGCGATAGTCCAGCGTTTTGGCAAGGCAACCTCCGTGGCTAGGGTGTGTGTACTCCAACACCCGAACCCGCGTCAGTATAGCGGTGCTGGCGGGGGGGAGGGTGGTGGTCCTGCGGCCCAACGCATCGCAGAATCGGCTATAGTACGAGTCTTGTCGGGGCCTCTGGCTGGCTCCGGCGAGCTCCGCTCAGCCATCCGCAATCCCAGAACGAGTTGACGCCCATGGCGACCGCCACCAAACGCAAACAGATTATTCGCCGCAGAACCAAGCCCTCGCGAGACGAACTCCCTAGTGATGTCAATCTCTGCGAGTACTGCACCGCCAAGTGCTGCCGCTACTTCGCCTTGCCGCTGGAAACACCAACCACACGGGAGGAGTTTGAATCACTCCGCTGGTTCCTGCTGCACGATCATGCGACGGCATTCACCGAAGACGGCGAGTGGTACGTCTGCGTGCACACCGTCTGTAAGCATCTTGAACCCGACAACCGGTGTGGCATTTACGAGACGCGGCCGCTGATCTGTCGGGAGTACACCACTGACAACTGTGAGTACGAGGACGAATGGGTCTATGACCAGTACTTTGAGACCCCAGAGCAGGTGGTCGAGTACATGGAGGCGATGCTCGGACCCGGAGGCGACGAGCTCGGCGATGGGCGGAAAAAGAAAAATCGACGACGGTCGATACGAAGCTCGAAGCCTGCACTGCTGCCTATCCTGCGGGGCTGAGGAGTAGGTGTTCGCCGTCCACGTTGCACGCTGAAGAGGAATCATGCCCCCGCTGATTACGCCCCGCACGCTCAAAGGATTTCGAGACCTTTTGCCGGCTCAGGCGCTGGCCCGCGAGCAGGTTTTGCAGGTCGCCCGGCAGGTCTATCGTTCCTACGGGTTTGCGCCGATCGATACTCCGGCTCTGGAATACCTCGACATTCTTACCGGCAAAGGGAGCGAGGAAACCGACAAGCAGCTCTATCGCTTCACCGATCACGGCAACCGGGAAGTGGGCATGCGGTTTGACCTGACCGTCCCCTTTGCCCGCTATGCCGCTCAGCACATCGGGATGGTCGGAACGCCCTTCAAGCGGTACCACTTGGCTACGGTCTGGCGGGGTGAGAACACCCAGCGGGGACGCTACCGCGAGTTCATGCAGTGCGACTTCGACACGATCGGCACCGCCAGTCCGGTTGCCGATCTGGAGACCGTGCTGGTGGTCCATGACCTGCTGGAGGCGATCGGTCTGGAGCGGTTCACCATTCGGCTGAATGACCGGAGGATCCTTGCTGGCATTCTGGAATCACTGGGGCTGGCTGAGCAGGCCACGGTCGTGCTGCGGGCCCTCGACAAACTAGGCAAGCAGCCTCCTGCGGCTGTTGCGCAGGAATTGACCGGCCAGGGGCTGTCAGCCACCGCTGCGGAGCAGTTGCTGACGTTGGCTGACCTCGCCGGACCACCAGCGGATATTCTTGCCGGTCTGGAACCCCTCGTTGGCACCAGTGCGGTGGGGCAGGCGGGTATCAAGGCGGTCACCGACTTGTTTGCCGGGCTTGCGGCTGCCGGCGTGGCTGATGGCCGGGTGATTGTTGATCCGGTCATTGCCCGGGGCCTCGACTACTATACCGGCATTGTTCTGGAGAGTTTTCTGGATGACCTGCCGGGGCTGGGAAGCATCTGTTCCGGTGGTCGGTATGACAATCTGGCTGGGCTTTACACGAAGCAGCCCCTGCCAGGAGTCGGCGCATCGCTCGGCATCGACCGGCTGCTGGCAGGGCTGGAGGAACTCGGCCGGCTTGCGACAGCGGAAACGCCAGCAGAGGTTTTTCTCGCACACTTTGATTCGGCACATGTGGGGGACTACCTCCGTATCGCAGCCGCCCTGCGGGCAGCGGGGATGGCAGTCGATTTTTATCCAGAGCCGAAAAAGTTGGGCCAGCAGTTGAAGTGGGCCGGCAAGAAGGGATTCCGCCTGGCGGTTGTGATTGGCAGCGAGGAGTTCGCCGGAGGCACTGCGCAGGTGAAGCATCTCGACACCCAGCAGGCGGTCACCATCGACTGGCATGGCGATCTGGCCGTGCTGGTCGATGCTGTTCATTCGCATCTTGAGGCAACAGGCTGACAGGCGTTTGTTGGTCAGCCGAGTTGCGTCTCAATCTCAGCAAGACGCTCGGCTACTGTGACGGCATCAGCTGGCCGGTCAGCTTTTTCGTTGGCGAGAAGTTGCATCACCAACTCGCAGAGGTCGGCCGGGGCTTCTGGGGCAAGGGCGCTCAGCTGCGGCGGCTTGCCTTGGGCAATGGCGGCCAGAATCGAGACCATCGACTTTCCTTCAAACGGAAGTCGTCCCGAAAGCATCTCGTAGAGCAGCACGCCAATGCCAAAGAGGTCGCTCTTGGCATCAACCTCCTCGACACCAATTCGCTCAGGAGACATGTAGGCGGGGGTGCCGACCACCGCCCCGTCAGCTGTCAGTCGAGCTTCATCCGCATCAACTTCTCGCGCGAGCCCAAAGTCGATGATTCTGACGCGGTACTGTCGGCCCTCAAGCAGCACATTGTCAGGCTTGATATCACGATGGACCAGGCCGGTTTCATGAGCTGCGGCAAGGCCTTCGGTGATCTCGCGGGCAATTCGCACCGCCTCGGGGATCGGAATGCGGCCACCGCATTGCTCACGGTACTCGGCCAGGTTGGGGCCATCGACATGCTGCATGACGATGTACGGCAGTTGATCGTGCTCACCGACTTGCAGAATGGTGATGATGTGAGGGTGATTGATTGCCGCAGTTGCCCTGCTCTCGCGCAGAAATCGCTTTCGTGAGACCTCGTCTTCGGCGCGACTCGGATGCATCAGTTTGATAGCCACATCGCGATTGAGCTGGCTGTCATGGCCTTGATAGACGCGGCCCATTCCGCCGCGGCCGATCAGGCTTTTGATGGTGAAGCCACCGATTGAACTGGGGAGATTCTTTGAGGGGCGTTCAACGAAGGGCTGAGTCGACTCGAAACTACCACTCCCGTTGACGAGTTGCTCGCCAGTCTTTGGGTCGAATACAACGGTCTCCGAGAGGGGTGACTTGGCTGTGTGCGTGTCATGAGCTTGGTTCTGGACAACGAAGCAGCAGAACGGTTCACCATTGAGCATGCAACTCGTCTCTTCAATCGTAATTCCTTCGCTGTAGTGTTGGGCCACCCCCCGCATGATGCCCTTTGCCAGCATGCAGAGTTGACGGCCTGATGTGTAGACAAGGTGCAATTCGTTGGGGGACTGCCGTGCCGTTTGTAGCACCGGTGGTTCAGCGCCGGGGTTGGTGGCTCGCACCATGGTGTGGATGATCGACTCGGTGTTTTCGATCAGGTCGAGGGTTCGCCACTGGGGTTCAATGTGCTTGCCAGCCACCTTGACGAGGTGAGGGCCAAGGAACTCACCAAACCGCTCAACTAATGATGGCAGCGGCTCATCAACGGCTTGAGCAAGTGACTGCAGTAATTGCACGGCCTCGCCATCAGGATAGGCCTGATTCGGAAGATAGCCTTTCGAACTCGTCGTCACAGTCTGACGGAGTTGGATCCATGGGGTCGATCCAGAAGTCACTGATTCAGCAAACTTCTGGATGTAGAAAAAGATGATGCCGTGCACGATATCCTTTCGAACGGGAGCACCCCGGGAGCGGCGGTGGGAGTGCAGTCGCCTGCTCGCGTTGCCGTCGCTCATGGCCGAGTTTAGCACGGCCCTGGCCCGGGGGCGAAGGCTGGGGCAATCCCGTGGGGGGAAGGCGGCATTTTGCTTGTTAGGGAGTGGGGCAGAGTCTGTCGTGGTAGAGCAGCAGCCCGTGCGCGGCGTGGTAGAGCGCGCCGCACTCCACATCGATGTCGGCGGTCTGTTCAAGGATGGTGACGAGGCGGTCGGCGGCGCGGACAACCCAGGGCTCCGTGAGACGGCTGTCAGGCAGGGCGACCGCGAGAAACTCAAAAACGTGTCCACTCGATCCCAGTTTTGCGAAGACATCCGGTGAGGTGCCCGGACGTTCAAAATAGTGGGTTGAAAAACTGCCGTCCGCCTGTTGGAAGCGACGGGCCCGGTCGATGCAGTCGGTAATGGTTGCCTGCGCCTGCCCCCAGACATCGGCAGACGTTTCCTGCCACTCGGGGTGTCGGGAGCGGTGCCGGTTGACCGCTGTGGCCAGCCCGTATAATCGGTGGGCTCCGCCACAGGCGCTGGTCGCCAGATCAGCCTCAAGCTCCATCTGCATGACCCGTTCAAGTGTCCAGTCGGAACCGTCACGGGCCTGCCAGGTTGCAGTTTCTGGCAGATAGGTTGCCAGGGCCATCAGGGTCCAGGTGGCCTCTTGGCCCGGTCGTAGGTCTGCCTGTGCCTGGGTGAGCAGGTCTCCGACTGTTGCAGCCTTGGTGCCGACGATGAGTTCGTGGTTGAGCGGGATGCCATCCCGCCCGCACTGGGAGAGATAGCCGAGCCACTGGTCGGGGTGGCCTTGCCCGAGGGTGCTCCCTTCTTCAACCACGGCCACAATGCCGTGGTCACCGGGGCGAAGATTCCAGCCTTGAAGCGGCCCTCCGCTGAGCAGATAGTCCAGCGCTGGCTGGGGCACACCCTCGTGCAGAACGGAGAAGCCTTCCCCAAATGCGAGCACGCCATGCACGACCTGCCAGGCTCCCTGGGTTGTCGTTGTGAGCTGACGGCCGTCGCGAACCTGTGCGAGCGCGGCGGTTATCCGCGGGCAGAGTGCCGCCGCGTCGATCACGGGCTGTTCGGCAGGAGGGCCGCTCGCTGGTTGGCTACAGCTGGCGAGCAGCAGGCAGAAAAGGCCGCCAATCCAGAGTCGAAACAGGAGGCTGACCGGACAGGGCCATGTGGGCGTGGTGGGAGACAGCATGAGCATGGTCATCATTTGCCAGTGGGCGGGTATTCAAAGAGAGCGAGGTACAGGGCTGCCAGTTTTCTGAACGGTAGGACCTGTCCTACAATACTTCGAGATGCTGCGTTTGCTGCTGACGTTCATCATTTTCGACATGTTCGCTCCCAGGAGGCGGCAGTTGCCGACCACATCCAATGCTCCCGTTTTTCTTCGATTTTCGGCTTCTCATATGGATTGCCCCGGCCCTGCTCTTGGCAGGCTGGGCGCAGTGGCGGGTGAAGTCAGCCTTTGCGGCCGGTTCCCGGCTGCCGGCCCGCCTCACCGGTGCCGCTGCGGCTCGGCACATCCTTGATTCAGCCGGGGCAACGCAGGTTCGGATTGAGCCCGTGGCAGGGAACTTGACGGACCACTTCGACCCGGCCACCAACGTTTTGCGGCTTTCAGCCAACGTCTATGGGGTCCAGTCACTCGCCGCTGTCGGGATCGCTGCTCACGAAGCCGGGCATGCCCTCCAGGCGGCGGAGAAGTCGCCACTGATGGCGGTCCGCAATGCGGCAGCGTTGACTGCCAATTTTGGCAGTGGGCTCGGTCTTGTTTTTTTCATGATCGGTCTGGCGTTCGCCCTGCAGCCACTGGCATGGCTAGGACTGGTGCTCTTTGGAGCGACCGTCTTCTTCCAGGTGGTCAATCTGCCACTGGAAATTGACGCTAGCAATCGGGCAAAAGCCCAACTGCAGCAGCTGAGCATTGTGCCGGCTGCTGAGATGCCCGCCGTCAATCAGGTACTCAATGCTGCCGCCTGGACCTACGTGGCAGCGACCCTGCAGAGCATTCTCACGCTGCTCTACTATGCCAGCTATCTCAATAACGGCAGCGATGACTAGGCGGCGGCCTGGCGGGGACGGCTCTGCCGCCGCCTCGGTGCCTATTGATTCAGTGAGTAGAGGAGGACATTGAGGGCGATCTTTTCGGCATCGTCACGGCCATACCCGGTGCACTCCATCGAGTTCTGCTTCTCGAGCGCACAAGAGATGTCGTAGGGCGAAAAGATCACTGCCCAGCGATCGCCAAGACGCACGCCCTCAAGCCGTGGCGGAATCTGCCGTTGGCGGGCGGCGAGGGGGCCAGCCCCACGGGAAGGCTCACGGAGCGTGACCTGCCGGATGTCATAGCCGCCATACTCAGCTGCGGTGAACAACGGGTCGTCGGCAGGAATCGGTTCAAGCCTCTGGTCGGGCAGGGCCTGGGCGATTTCGTGGCGAAAGGCGTCGGTGAATCCTCGGGCGGCACAGACACTGTCCGCAAGGAGGGTGCCGCCGCGTTGCAGAAAATCACGGAGGTTGGCCTGTTGGGCCGCGTCAAAGGCGAAGGCCTGACGGCCATGCATGAAGAGCATGTGGTGGTCGAAAATATGCGGATCAATCAGGTCGAGTTTGACCGGCGTGTCATCGACCCGTAGCCCGAGTTCCCGGGCGGCGGCCTGCAGGATTTTATTCAGTGCGGTGGGCGCGGCATCACAGAGACCACCATGCCGGAGTTTGCCGATCGACAGCCGGCCCCTGGCAGCGTGGTCGTCGGTGCGCCTGGTGTCTGCCTGGTCCGCAAAGAGTTCGTCCTTGTTTTTCAGTTCACGGTTGGTGGCATACGCAATGATGTTCGCCCCAATGGCCAGGGCGGCATCGACCTGCGGGCGGACGGTGTCAGGCAGCATCATTCGCGTCGGTCCGCCGAGTTCCCAGAGGCAGGAAAGACTGGGGAGGGCTTCCAGCCCATCCGTATCACCCGCGGGAACAGGGGCGTAGATCAGGCAGGTGCGGCAGCCGTAGTCAATGCCGAGAAGAGGCCGCTGAAATTGGGGAGCCACCAGTTCCTCGGCATGCCAGGCTGGATGCTCTGGCGGCAGCAGATTCAGTTGATATTCCGGTTCAGGGAAGATCTCGCTGACAAGGCGACGGAACTCCTTGTCAAAGTCGGTGCTGGTTGCGCATGCCGCCTCGGCAAAGATGAAGCCTCCCTGGTCGATGTACTGCCGCAGGCGTCGGCCCGGCTCATGGCCGAGATCGAGGCCCGCCTTTCCGCCAATCCAGAGGATCGGCGCCTGGGTGAAGTCTGCGGCAGCAGCGGACTGTGTGTCGAGGACGTGCCAGGAGAGCCCAGCTGGATAGTCGTCATGCCAGCGGCTCTCAATGAAGTCGACCAGATGGGGGATGTCATGGCCGTGCTGGTTCCAGTCATCACGCGGCCCATGCTGGCTTTTCGCGATCACCACCGGTCGGCGACCTTTAGCCAGAAAGAGCAGGGCAAAGCTGGTGGCCACCAGCCGGTCCTCACTGCCAATGCTGCGGAAACTGCCAGAGAGTTTGTCCTGGCTGGCGAGAAACATCGTGGCCCCCTCGAGATACCAGTCGTGGGGGCCAATGAACCGGCGGGCCGTGAAGCGGCCGACTCGCTCAAGTCCGTAGAGGTAGTAGTAGAGCCACTGTTGACTGCCTGTGGCGGGGTTCTGCGTGACCGAAAAATGCCTGCCCAGCCAGCGGAGGCCGTCTTCGAGGGGCTTGGCAGAGGAGCCGCCACCGCAGCAGAAGATGCCGTTCCCAGCGACACGGGCATCAGGTCGTTCGGTGTGTTCGGTCGTGATCCAGATGCTGGCAATGCCGGCACAGGTCATGCTGCCAGTACCATTGCCGCCGCCAGCGGTGTAACTCCAGGAGCCATCCCCTTTTTGGCAGTTCACCCAGTACTGGCCCGAGCGTTTCCAGACTGCCGGATCAACCCGAACCCCAGCTCGCTCCGCTTCATGCAGGCCGAGTACTGCGAACTGCGAGTTGGAATTGTCACCAGAGCCTCGCTGTTGCCCGTACGACCACGCGCCCTCAAAGCCACCTTGTTTGACTTGCGTCTCTTCCAGCCACTTGACGTTGCGTTCCAGGATGGCCAGGTCGGCCTTGGGTGAGATCATCGCCAACGCCTGTGTCTGCAGCGACACCGAGTAGGTGTCGGTTGGTTCTTGCAGACGGAGCCAGCCGAGGGTTCGCTGCATGGCTGGGTCGTCGGCGGACACGCCGGCGTTGGCAAGTGCAAGCACGACCAGCGCTGTTGCCCCAACGGTCGTCTCATCGGCACGAAGGCTACTCTGCCAGGTGCCGTCTGGGCGTTGTTGCCGGATCAGCCAGTTGCTCGCCAATTCGATGGCCTGGCTGATCTGGGCAGAGTTGATCGCCTCGTCTGCGTTGGCTGGCTGGGAGCAGCGGGCCAGCCCCACTGCCAGCAGGATGCGGAGCATGATCCGTGGTGTGAACATTGTCAGCCAACCGCGCATGAAACCTCCCGTGCACCGCCGAAATAACGGCCTGCCAATACCGCTTGAGTGTAGGGCATCAGGCAAGGACTGCCATGGTCGAGGCGGCTGGCTCCCGGTTGCCATCAAAACGGTTTGCCCGTGAGGAGCCTGAAGGCCGATACTAGGAAGATCGCTGTGGCACGCTGCTGCAGCCAAGCGAGTCCCTGTGAGCCCGCGAGGAAGGAACCAGTTTCCGTGTCGACCGCGCCCAAACCGAAGTCACTCGACGATATCCTGCAGGAATTCGCCCAGCACCGGCTGCTCATGCAGGAGGAACTGCAGAAGGTCATTGTCGGTCAGGACGAAGTGATCGAGCAACTCTTCGCGGCAATTTTTACCCGCGGTCACTGCCTGCTGGAGGGGGTGCCGGGATTGGCCAAGACGCTGATGGTGTCGACCCTCGCCCGGATTCTCGATGTCAACTTCAAGCGTGTGCAGTTCACCCCCGACCTGATGCCCTCTGACATCACCGGAACCAACGTCCTCGATGAAGACGAGCATGGCCGGCGGAACTTCCGGTTTGTGGAGGGACCGATCTTTACGAACATCCTGCTGGCAGATGAAATCAATCGGACGCCACCGAAGACCCAGGCGGCCCTGTTGCAGGCGATGCAGGAGCGGGAGGTTTCGGTGGGGCAAGAAACCTATGCCTTGCCCGACCCATTCTTCACCATCGCCACCCAAAACCCTGTTGAGCAGGAGGGCACCTATCCGCTGCCCGAGGCGCAGCTCGACCGGTTCATGTTCAACATCAAAGTGGGCTACCCGACGGCCGATGAAGAAGAACGCATTCTCATGGCCACGACCCGGTCAGAGCGGCCTGAGGTGCGGAAGGTGCTCTCGGGGCGAGCGATTACCAACATCCAGAAACTCGTCGGTGGGGTCGCAGTCAGCGAGTATGTGATCAAGTACGTTGCTGCCCTGGTGCGGTCGACGCGGCCGAAGGATCCGCAGGCGCCACAATATGTGGCCGAACTGGTTGACTGGGGAGCAGGGCCGCGGGCTGGGCAGTTTCTCATCCAGGGTGGCAAGGCTGTCGCTGCCATGGATGGCCGGTTCAGTGTTTCCCTCGATGACATTCGCCGGATCGCCGTGCCGGTGCTGCGGCATCGGATTTCAACAAACTTCCAGGCTCAGGCCGAGGGGCTCACCAGCGAGTCGATTGTTGAACGGCTGCTTCGCGAAGTGCCCGAGCCCGCGGTGCCGCCGTTAGTGAAGTGAGCCATGCATGCCCCGCGCGGTTGAAGAATATCTCAAGCCGGATGTGGTCCAGCAGATCGCACGGCTCGATCTGCGGGCAAAGTTCATCGTCAAGGGTTTTCTGCAAGGGCTCCATGCCAGCCCATTTCATGGCTTTTCAGTCGAGTTCAGTGAGCATCGGCGGTACGCGCCCGGAGATGATCCGAAGGACATCGACTGGCTGATCTATGCCAAGACCGACAAGCACTATGTCAAGAAGTACGAGGCGGAAACCAATATCACCGGCTACCTGGTGATCGATGCCAGTGGGTCGATGGGCTACACCTATCGCCAACAGTTGACCAAACTCGACTACTCAATTTCACTGGCCGCTGCGCTCTGTTGGCTGATGGTGCACCAGCAGGATCCCTGCGGGCTGATGGTCTTCGGCGAGAAAATCCAGGCGAGTCTGCCTGCCCGATCCCGGCGGAGCCAGATCGCGGAGGTGCTGTCGCTGTTGGCCAATGTGAAGCCGGCAGGTACCTCCGAGATCGCCGCGAGCCTTGTGCAGGTTGGGGCGATGCTGCGACACCGATCCCTGTTGATGGTCTTCAGCGATCTGCTGGCTGAGCCCACCGCCGTTCGCGATGCGCTCATGCGGCTTCGGCACCGCAGCCATGACGTCATTTTGTTTCATGTGCTTGATGAGGCGGAGGTGCGATTCCCGTTTCAGGGGATGGTTGAACTGATGGAGCCGGAGGCGGGGCAGAAAATGGTGGTCGATGCCGATGCGGCCCGCCGTGACTATGTTGCCGAGGTCGAGCAGTTTCGCGACGAGTACCGCGGCTTCTGCCAACGGGCGGGTATTGACTATGTTCCGCTCGATACAAGCATGCCCTTCGATACCGCGTTGATGGAATACCTGCTGAGCCGCCAGGGACGGCTCTAATATTGGACCTATGGGGCTCTCCTTCCTTAATGTGTTTCTGCTCGGCGGCATGGCTCTCGTTGCCGTCCCGCTCGTGCTGCATCTGTTGATGCGACGGAAGCCGGTGCCGCATGCATTTCCTGCGATGCGATTCCTGCTGGCCCGGGCCCAGGAGAAAAAGCGGCGCCTCAACCTGCAGCACCTGCTGTTGCTGCTGGTGCGGATGGGGCTGTTGCTGTTGGTCGCCAGCGCCTTAGCGCGGCCGGTACTGCGCGGGAGCAGGTGGCTCGCCGCGGGTGAGGGGCCAGTGGCGGTGGCCTGTGTGATTGACACATCCCCCCGGATGCTGCTCCGTGAGGGGAACCGCACCCGGCTGGATGTGGTCAGTGAACTCGCTGCCGATCTTTTTGCCACGCTGCCGGAAAAAAGCATGCTTGCGGTGGTGGACACCAGCGGCAGCGGGGCCGCCTACTCGCCGAGCCGTGCTGCGGCAGCCAGTCGGATCAAACGGCTCACGGCGGGGCCGGCGGCGAGCAGTTTGCCGGAGGCGATGGCCGATGCCGCCCGGCTGCTTGAGTCGGCGCCGCTTGAGCGTCGTGAACTCTACGTGTTCACGGATCGTTCTCAGGGCGGCTGGGAACAGCCGGTGCCCGCCGACTGGGATCAGGCTCATCCCGGGATCAGCCTGCTCTTTGTTGATGTGGCGGCAGAGTCACCGCAGAACTTTGCTCTTACCGACCTGCAGTTGTCAGCGGAGCAGATCGCCGTCGGACGTCCGCTGACCGTGTCGGCAGCGACCCGCCGGGTCGGACCAGAGGCCACTCGGTCGGTCGCGATTGAACTACTGAATGGTCAAGGTGACTTCATGCGGCGGGGTGAGAAGCCCGTTGTCTGGCGCGAGGGTGAGACCGGGCAGGTCAGATTTGATCTCAATGGGTTGGAGCCGGGCCTGCACCAGGGACGGGTGGTGATTGACGGGGGAGATTCCATGGCCGCTGATGATGCCATCGACTTCACTGTCGAGGTGGGCCCCTCTCCCCGTGTGCTGGTGGCCGCACCGGAACCGATTGAGGCCACCGGATTGTTCTTCACCGAAGCCGTGGCCCCCCTGCCATTGGTGAAGGCTGGTCGCAGCGACTTTACCGTGACGCTGGTGCCCCTGGCCGATCTGGAAACCGAGGCATGGACGGAGTTCCTGGGCATCGTCCTCCTCGATCCCCCAGCGCTGCGTCCGGGGACCTGGGGGTTGCTCCGGCAGTGGGTGAGTCAGGGGGGTGGGCTGGTCGTCTGGCTTGGCCCGGAAGCGGGCAGCCCGGAGAACTTCAATTCGCCCGCGAGTGAGGTGGTCCTCGGGGGGCGACTCGAGCGGGTCTGGCGTGATGCCGACCGAACCAATTACCTAGCGCCGACGGCGCTTGATCATCCGCTGCTTGCCGCTTTTCGCCGGGTCGGCGATGCCGTTCCCTGGCAGGACTTTCCAGTGTTCCGCCACTGGGAGTTTCAGCCAACGTCGCCTGAGCAACAGCCTGCCGGTGAGCCTGCCTCACCGGCCATCCCTGTGGTGGCCTATCGCAATGGTCTGCCCGCGGTGCTGGAAAGGCGACTTGGTCAGGGCCGAGTGCTCGTGGTGACCACGCCGGTTTCGCAGGCGGCAAATGACCCCGACGCCTGGAATCTGGTGGCAACCGGCTTTGAGCCTTGGCCGTTCGTGATGCTTGCCAACGAGATGCTCAACCATGCAGTCGCCAGCCAGGATGACCTGAATATCAGTTCGGGGCAGGTTGCCAGCTTGCGGATCGGTCGCCGGGATCTCCCCACGGCCACGGTTCAGACGCCGCTGGGCGACACCTTCCCCGTGGCGGTTGATCAACGGCGGGGCACGGTCAAGGTCACGGCGACCCGGCAGCCCGGTAATTATGGGGTGCGTTCTGGTGGAGATGTCGGTGGTGTTGCCCGGGGCTTCAGTGTCAGTCTGCCGTCTTCGGCAACAGACTTTCGGCGGCTCAGCGATGAACGTCTGGCAGCTGCCCTCGGGGCGAACCACCGCATCGTTGCCGATATGCAGAGTTTAGTTCGGGACGTCACCCAGGAGCGGGTTGGGGCGGAACTCTCGGGCTGGCTCCTCTTCCTGGCGGCACTCCTTCTGGTGATTGACTGGGGGGTGTCAAATCGCTTTTATGCACCTCGGCATGGGGCTGATCCTGAAATTGGGGCTGCCGTCGCCTTTGCTGAAAGCCTCGACGCTGGTGGTGAGGCGGCCAGCCTTACGCCTCCACCAGTGCCCCCGCGAGCCGCGGGGCCAGCCTTACCTCCCCCGCTGCCAACTGACTTCAGTCTTCCCACGGAGCCTCAGTCATGACTCCAGAGGAGACCATTCGTGATCTGTCAGTTGGCTTCGATCCGGTTGGCTCTTGGCTCTGGGTCGGCGTTCTTGCCGCTGTGCTCGGGGGCGTGCTGGTCTTCCTGGGGCCCGACCGCAGTCGCCTCTCTCCCCGAGGCTGCCTTGCGCTCGTCGTGCTGCGGCTGATTGCCATCCTCTGCCTAGTGCTCTGCCTGCTGCGGCCGACGCTGATCGGAACCGGTCGGGCGTTGCAGCAGGCGACCCTTCTGATTTTGGCTGATACCTCGGAGAGCATGACGGTCACTGATGGTCCCGCTGGACAGAGTCGCTGGGATCACCTGCGGCAAACCCTGGAGGAGGCGACTCCGGCGGCTCAGCGGGCGTCGGCTGCCGGGGGGCTCGATATTCGCACCTGGGTCTTTGATCGGGAGGCCCGTGAACGGCCGGTTGGCAACGGGCGACCGTTCCAACTCGATGCCTGGGAACGACTGCCGACTGCTGAAGAGACGGCTATCGGGTCGTCGCTTGAGGCTGCCCGGCGGGCGTTGGCCGACCAGCCGCTGGCGGGCGTGGTGCTGCTCAGTGATGGCGGTCAGCATGCCTACCCCCCGCGGGATCTTCCACCCCAGACGGAAGCCCGGCGGCTCGGGGAACGCGGTGTGCCTCTCTGGGCGATCACCTTTGGCAGGACTCGGGGGGCTGCCCAGTCGCGGGATGCCGCGGTGCTCAGCCTGTCGGTGTCAGACAGTGTCTTCCTTGGAAACGTGGTTGAGGTTGTTGGGCGGGTCCGGCTGAATGGCCTGAGTGACCGGAATGCAGTTGCGCGGCTGCTGGTTGAGCAGGCAGATGGCAGGCTCGTTGAAGTAACGCAGCAGACCGTTCGAGCCACGGCGGGCACCACGGAAGAATCGGTCCGGTTGCAGTGGACTCCCGACACGCTCGGGGAACGCAAACTGCAGTTGGTTGTCGATCTGATCGAGGGTGAGACCGTTGCCAGCAACAATGAGATTTCGACCTTTGTCGACGTGGTCGACGGTGGGCTGCGGGTGCTCTATCTGGAAGGAGGCCTGCGGGTTGAGCAGCGGTTTCTCCGGCGGACGCTGGCTGCCAGCCCGGACATGCAGGTCGATTTTCGCTGGATCGACTCGACCCGTCGCGAGCAGTGGCCGGTCGATCTGGGGCGGGACGTGGCGCAGGACTACAAGGTGTTCTTGATCGGTGACCTCGATGCCGACGCCCTGCGGCCCAGTGATCTGGTCGCCCTGCGTACCCGGGTGGAGGCAGGTGCTGGCATTGGGCTGCTCGGTGGGTTTCACGCCTTCGAAGCGGGGGGCTGGGGGAGTTCTCCACTGGGCAGCCTGCTCCCCTATGAAAAAGATCGGCTCGCCCGGCAACGGTTTGGCGAGCCCATTCGGGAAGAGTTACACCTCCGGGGCCCCCTGACGATGCTGCCTGATCGCCGCTTCGGTGGTGTGTCGATTGTGCAGCAGGGAGATACGCTGGCTGAGTCACGTGAGGTCTGGCGACGGTTGCCGGCGTTGGATGGGGCCAACAGGCTGCCTCGGCTGCTGCCGATGGCCAAGCCGTTGGCGGTGACAGCCGAGGGGGCGCCCCTATTGGTGGCCCGTGAGTATGGTCTGGGGCGGGTGCTTACCTTTGCCGCAGATTCGACTTGGCGGTGGGCAATGCAGGGGGCAGCGGAGGCGCACCGTCGGTTCTGGCGGCAACTGGTGCTCTGGCTCGCCCGCCGGGATGACGCTGACGGGGAGACGCTTTGGCTGAAACTGGCCCGCCGACGTATCTCTGTTGGCAGCCCACTGGTCTTCGACGCAGGGATCACCCGGCCCGATGGCACGCTGGTCGCAGAACTCCCCCTCTCGGCGGTTGTCATCGCCCCCGGCGGTCAGTCACGGCCGGTGCGGTTGCTGCGGAAGGGCGAGGCATTCACCGGCACGGTAAGTGGCTGTGCAGAGCCGGGAGACTGGCGGGTGGTGGTCCGCTCTGGGCCAGACAATGAGGAGCGTTCAGCCCGGTTTACGGTCTATCGCCAGGATCTGGAACTGGCCAATCCCCAGGCGAACAGTCTGCTGATGCGGCAGATTGCTGGCGCCACTGCTGGCGGTGTACGACTACCGGAAGAACTCCCCGAGATTTTTGCGGAAGTGGCTGCCCGCCCCGTCGACTATGCAACGGTCGAACAGTGGTCGGTTTCGGTGTGGGATAACTGGGTCATGTTCCTGCTTCTGACTGGCTGCCTCTGTCTCGAGTGGTTTTTCCGCAAACGCTGGGGCCTGGTCTGATTCACCGTGACCGTACCGGCAGGTATCCACTCGATGCTGTTTGCGGCTGGCAGTACGGCCTGGGTGCGGGGCCCCTGGCAGGCAGGGCAACCCGGGGAAGGCAACTGGGCATGCCCGCCATGCCCCCGTCGTTTTCGCCTTTGGCCCGCTCGATGCCCCTGCTACCGTCCGCAGTCAGGGCCCGGCCGGCGGGCCTGGCTGGATTTGAGCATCAGGAGGTCGGGCGTGGCCAAGCGACGACCGATACGCGACAAACTGCTCGTGGTGGGGCTGCTGGTCGGCTTCATGGTCTCACTGCTCTCAGCCAGCAGTTTCCTCGGCGTCTATTCCTATCGTCGGCTGGTCCGGGCGCTCAGTAATCGGGCTACCGAATTACCTCGGGCGAGCCACCTGGCGGCCTGTGTGGGGCAGTTGCGGCTAGCGCATGCCCGGACGTTGGCTGCGGTTGATCTGGGCTTCTGGACGGAGCAGCCGCCGCTCGCCGAGCCGCCTCCCTTGGTGTTGGAATCGGGTGAGCCCGATTTTCAGCCTCCTGCCACCGATGCAGTCACTGCTTCAGGTGACTGGGAGGAACCACCAGTGCCAGCAAGTCCACGGCCCAGTGTCGCCGGATCGTTTCTCGAGCAGGTCGCGATGACCGGTGAGGCACTCGACGCGTACTGTCGGGAACTGGCGGCTGGAGAACTCGATGATCGTCCGTTCGGTGATCGCAGCCACGAACGCGACACCGCCCGCCGGATCGCCGTCGATCTCCAGGCTATCTGGCGACTGGCCCTTGAGGCGACCGAGGCGGCATCCCATCCGGCTGCGCCTCGCGAGACTGCTGCCCTGGTTGATGAGCGGCTCGTCAAGTTGACGGCAATTGCCCCTCATCTCGATTCCTTGGCCGAACTGTCTGCCGCCTTGCCGACATTCCTTCAGGCCCGCATGCATGACCTGGCCTTTGAGGTACGGGGTCGGTATCGCACGCTGATCATCACGACCTGGGCGGCCGCCCTCGCTGCAGTGCTCTTGCTGACCGGGCTCGGCGTGTTGACCTACCGCTGGGTCTTTAAGCCACTGCGGCATCTTGGGCATGGCTCACGTCGAATCGCTGCCGGCGACTTCGCCCACCGCATTGACCTCCAGACGCAGGATGAGATGGCCGAACTGGCCGCCGCCCTGAACGAGATGACGGCCCGATTTCAGGAGATTCGCGATGACCTGGATCGGCAGGTGCAGCTGCGAACCAAAGAAGTGATCCGCAGTGAACAACTGGCGAGTGTTGGCTTTCTTGCTGCAGGTGTGGCCCATGAAATCAACAACCCGCTGGCGTCAATCGCGATGTGCGCCGAATCACTTGAAGACCGTCTTGGTCGTGAGGTTGATGCGGTAACCACCCGCTACTTGCAACTCATTCAGAACGAAGCGTTTCGTTGCAAGGGCATTACGGAACGGCTCCTTGATTTCTCCCGGGTCGGCGAGGTTCGGCGGCAGCCGACTGCTCTGGGAGCTCTGGTGGCGGACGTGGTCGATATGCTGCGGCATGTCGGCCGGTTTGCCGACAAAACTGTGACCATTGCGGATGGTCCCGATGTGTTGGTGATGGCCAATCCACAGGAACTCAAGCAGGTGGTGCTGAACCTGCTCGTCAATGCCTACGACTCCATCGAGGCAGACGGAACGGTGCAAGTTGCGGTGGTTCGCGACGGCGACGAGGCGGTGCTGGTGCTCACGGACGATGGCTGTGGCATGACTGAGGAGGTCCAGCAGCATCTTTTTGAACCCTTCTTCACCCGACGGTCTGGCGGCCAGGGGACAGGATTGGGGCTCTCCATCGTGCACCGAATTGTGGCCGATCACGGTGGCCGGATCGAAGTCACTAGTGCTGGGACGGGGGCAGGTTCGACCTTTCGGGTGATCATGCCGGTTGCTGAGATCGGTGTCCTTACCACGGAGGGGACAAGGGCTGCAGACGGAGAACAGATCACAGACACATTTTCCCGGGAGCAGCAGCATGCCGATCGGGCAGCCTGAACAAAAGCCAGACAGTGACCGGGCCGAGCGACGGCTCCGGCTGCTGTTCGCCGATGATGAACCGGTGATACAGGAATTGATGCGGCTGGAGTTGCCGCGGCTGGGCCATGAGGCGACGGTCTGCCCAGATGGGGCCACAGCCCTCGCGGCGCTTGACCACAGTGAGTTCGACTGTGTGCTCGTCGATCTCGACATGCCGGGGGTGGGTGGACTGGAGGTGATTCGGCGGGTGCGGGATGTTGCCCCAGACACCGAGACGGTGATCATCACTGGAAAATCGACACTGGAGACAGCCGTTGCCGCCCTGCGACAGGGCGTGTTTGAGTACCTCACCAAACCCTGCAAACTTGTCGAAATCGAGGCGGTTCTCCAGCGGGTGCGACGAAAACGCGAACTGACACTGAAGCTCCGAGCACTTGAACGCCGGGTACGGCAGGCTGAGGGCAGCATGCAACTCGTCGGCACGGCGCCGGCACTGGAGCGGATGCAGGATCTGGTTCGTCGGGTCGCGGCGAGTGATGCCACCGTGCTGGTCCGAGGAGAGACCGGAACTGGTAAGGAACTGGTCGCCCGATCAATCCACGAGCAGAGCCCGCGGGCAACGGGGCCGTTGGTCACGGTCAACTGCGGCGGATTGCCCGAGCAACTGGTCGAGAGTGAGCTCTTCGGTCATCGACGAGGAGCTTTTACGGGGGCTGACGAACACCGTGCGGGGCTTTTTGAAGTCGCCGATGGTGGGACACTCTTCCTCGATGAGATTGGAGAACTTCCCCCTGCCTTGCAATCGCGGCTGCTGCGGGTGCTTGAGTCGGGAGAGATCCGTCGGGTTGGTGATAACCACCCCATCATCGTTGATGTGCGGGTGGTCTGTGCGACCCATCGTTCATTAGAAGAGATGGTGGCGGCGGGACGTTTTCGTGAAGATCTTCTGTTTCGGATCAATACCTTTGAAATCGAGACACCACCACTTCGCGAACGGCTCGATGACCTGCCGGCACTGGTCAAGCATTTTGTCAGGCAGAGCCGCCGTGGGGTGGCGGAGGAGGCGGAGGTGGCCACCCCTGACACCATCATGCTCATGCGGCAGCATCGCTGGCCCGGTAACATCCGCGAGTTGGCCAACTGTGTTGAGCATGCGCTGGTCCTCTGCGATGACCTGCCGTTGCGTCCAGAGGACCTGCCCGGCCGCATCCGCAGAGCAGCTGGCGGGCTGCCAGTGTCGGACGCTGCCGGCCCGCAGACGGCGGGTGATGCTCGGCCCCAGAGCCTGAAAGAATTGGAGATGCAAGCGATTGTGGCCGGTTTGGCCCGTAACGAGGGCAACAAATCACGAACCGCTGAAGAACTCGGCATCAGCCTGAAAACGCTCTACAACAAACTCAATCAACTCAACGAGAGCCCGGCAGAGAAGGGTGTTGCCTGAACGCCGTGGCCGCCGCCGGTTCAGGTCTTGCGGACGACCCCTGCCAGTACGCCGAGAACCTTGGCCGAACGGACGTAGATCGGTTTCATGGTGGCATTGGCCGGCTGGAGCCGGATGCGGTCACGTTCCGGAAACCACTGTTTGAGGGTCGCTTCGCCGTCCTCGGTTTGGGCAACCACGATGTCACCGGTTCGAGCCGTGGTCCGCTTTTCAATGATCACCCAGTCGCCATCGGCAATCTGGGCCTCGATCATCGAGTCACCCATCACCTTGAGCACGAAGTGGTCGTCACGGTCAAAGAGTTCTTCAAAGTCGAAGCGTTCTTTCTGTTCTTCCGCAGCGCGGAGGGTGCCGGCGGCCACCCACCCAGCCATTGGCATGCCCCGGCTATGTGGGGACTCCGTGACCAATTCGATCGCCCGTGACATGTTGCGGCCCCGGGTGATCAGCCCCTTCTTCTCAAGGGCCTTGAGGTGGCAGACCACGCCGTTTGGAGAGCGAATTTCAAAGGCCTGCCCGATTTCTCGAACGGTTGGTCCGAAGCCGCGGGAATAGATTTTGTCGCGGATGAAGGCATAGATTTCCATCTGGCGGGCAGTCGGCATGTCACCGGCATCCTGGCTTTCATCGCCGGCGCCGAGCAGGGCAGCCAGTTCTGGGGCGGGCCGCTTTGCCGGGGCATAGGCCCGCGCTCGTTTTCCGGTGGTACCTTTGGTGCCGCGGCGTCGGCTGGCTGATGCAGGGGCGGGTGAGCGTGGCATGGGAGGGTTCTCCGATGGCGAGCGGGCGGACTCGTGTCACATGCAAGCGAGTTCAGGTCCGGGCGAAGACGGATTCGCAGGAGAAAAACCGACTCGCTAAACACCTATATCCTACTATACGCTCGTCCACTGTCAAGTTCATCGGTCCGCGGAGCGTTGCGGGCGGGGCTGGCCGAGGGTTCCCGGTAGACTCTCGGATGGTCATGCAATGTTCAACACTGACGGGAGCGCGAACCTGATGCGAGTCGAGACCGAGCGAACGAACGATGGTTGTAGTCGGTGGAGCCGCAGTTGGTGGGGCCAGAGGCTGGCATTGTGGGCGGGTGGAAGCCTGATGCTGCTGGTCCCGGTCGCCGTGGCTTCTGCCGAGGAGCCAGCCCCCAAACGCATCGCCCGGATCAGTGTCAGTGGGGAGTTGCCCGATGGGGTCGGTCAGGCTGGTCTGCTCGGCGATGTCGCACCCCAGTTGCATCGTCTGGTCGAACGGCTCGGTCGGGCGGCGACCGACGATGCGGTGCACGGGGTGCTGCTGGCTATTCAGTCGCCAGCGCTTGGCCGGGCCCGGGCTGCTGAGGTACGCGAGGCCATCGGGCTGATCCAGGAGGCGGGCAAGCCCGTCGTTGCTCATCTCGTCAGCGGAGAACCGGTCGACTACAGCCTGGCTCTTGCCTGCGACACTATTTTGATGCCCCCCGCTGCCACGCTGGCAATTACGGGCGTGCGAACGGAGGTCACGTTCTTCAAAGGCCTCCTCGATCGGCTCGGGGTTGAGGCTGAGATTCTTCAGGTCGGTGAATTCAAGGGGGCCGGAGAGCCGCTGACCCGCGAAACGATGAGTCCTCAGTTGCGACACCAGTATGAGGCCTTCGTGGGGGATCTGTACGAGCAGATGGTGGCAGAAATCACCGCCGCACGGGGACTCGACGAGGCTGCCGTTGAAACGCTGATCGACACCGGGGTGTTCACGCCCGAGGCGGCCCGGCAGGCGGGGCTCATCGATGGGATCGCCTATGAGGACGAGGCCATCAGCGGCCTCTCGGGTCGACTCGGCGGTGCCACCGCCACCGTTGATCGTGACTACGGCAAGCAGGATGTTGACACCGATTTTTCAGGACTTGCCGGGCTGATGAAACTGGTCGAGGTGCTCTCGGGCACCACCTCCGCTGGCTCCAAAGGGACGGCCAGCCGAGTGGCGGTCATTCATGTGCTCGGAGAGATCGTGGAGGGCAGGGGACGTGCCGGCATGCTTGGCGGTGAGGCTGCTGGCGCTGAGACTATTATCAAGGCGATCCGTCAGGCGGCAGAAGATGAGTCTGTTGCGGCCCTCGTGCTCCGCATCGATTCGCCCGGGGGCTCGGCCTTGGCGAGTGATCTGATCTGGCGGGAGCTTGAGCGACTTGAAAAGCCGGTGGTCGCCAGCCTTTCCGATACTGCTGCCAGCGGTGGTTACTACATTGCCGTGGCAGCAGATCGCATCGTGGCGGCGGCCGGGACGCTGACCGGATCGATTGGTGTTGTCGGCGGGAAAATTGCCGTCGGGCCTGCGCTCGATCGATTTGGTGTTCACACCGACGTTGTCAGTCGGGGCCGCAATGCTGGCTGGCTCTCAGCACAACAGCCCTTCAAAGAGCATGAGCGTGAGGCCTTCTTGGCGACCATGCAGGACATCTATCGGCTCTTCACCAGCAAGGTCGCCCAGGGGCGGCAGCTTGACCAGGAACATCTGGAGACGCTCGCCGAGGGGCGGGTGTTCACCGGCCGGATGGCCCATCAGGTTGGTCTCGTCGATCGACTGGGAACCCTCAACGATGCGGTTGCCGAAGCAGCCGAGTTGGCCGGACTCACGGGCACCGAAAAGGTCGAGCGGCTCTTGCTTCCTGAGCCACGGGGACTCTTCGATGAGTTCCTTGGCGTTGGCGTGGTGGGCCCGGAACAGTCTGGCAGCGTACTCCTTGAGCAGCACCTCGTGACCGCCCTGATGCGACTTCTGCCACCAGGGGCACCCCTTACTGGCTACCTGCAGCACCAGGCACAACTCCTCGGGATGCTGGGCAGTGGCCGCCCGTTGATGCTCTTGCCAGCTGACGTTCGGGTTCGCTGACAGCAATAAGACTGGCGACCGCACGCCAGCAATTCCCGCCGGCCACCAGGAAGTTGCTCAGCGATTCAGCCTGCGGGCATGGCCAGCCAGCCAGCCAACCGCAAGTCCCGCTGTCAGCGCACTGGAACCAAGCCCCGGGGCGTCACCAGCACGCGTTACCAAGCAAAGTGGGCAAAGGCCTTATTGGCGTCCGCCATGCGGTGAACATTTTCCCGCTTGGTGATTGCTGCCCCTTCACGCTTGTAGGCAGCGATGACCTCTTCAGCCAGTTTCTGGTAGGTCGGCCGCCCCTTCTTGTCACGAACCGCCATCAGGATCCAGCGGATGGCGAGTGACTGCTGGCGGTTGCGGTTGACCTGCATGGGAACCTGGTAGGCGGCACCACCGACACGCTTCGAGCGAACCTCAACGGCCGGCTTCACGTTCTCAACGGCCCGGGTGAAGACCTCGATCGGTTCTGCGTCGTTGACCTTTTCTCCGACAACGTCCAGCGCCTTGTAGAAGATCTGCTGGGCGACACTCTTCTTGCCGTCGAGCATCAGGCAATTGATGAACTTGCTGGCAAGGAGTGATTGATACTTTGGGTCGGGGCGGAGTTGCGAGCGACTGGCAGTGATGCTTCCCATGGACGTGTGGTTCCTTGACTAAACCGTTGAGTTGGTGCGTGGCGCTGCGGCCTTGCCTGATAAAAGGAGGAGAAGTTTCTAGCCCCGCTTGGCGCCGTACAGGCTGCGGGACTGCTTGCGGTCCTGAACACCAAGGGTGTCGAGGGCACCGCGGATGACGTGGTACCGCACACCCGGCAAGTCACGGACACGACCGCCACGAATGAGCACAATGGAATGCTCCTGCAGGTTGTGTCCTTCACCAGGAATGTAAACGGTGACTTCCTTCTGGTTTGAAAGCCGAACACGAGCAATCTTCCGCAGTGCAGAATTTGGCTTCTTCGGCGTCATGGTCCGAACTTGCAGGCAAACGCCCCGCTTCTGTGGGCAGCGGTCAAGCACGGGAGACTTGGAGAACTTCCGCTTGGGGCGGCGGCGACTGCGGACAAGTTGGCTGATCGTAGGCATGAATTCACTGAGTTTGCGGGTGACGGACCAGAGACCGAACCCACGGTGTCCGTGGGCCATGACTCGAAGTCTTGTTCGGAAGCGACCCCACCTCTGTGGAGTAAAGGACGCCTCGAGAATCCCCGAGCGTAGCCCAAAACCGGCGTTGACGGAAGCGGTTCGTGAAATTGTCGGTGATTCTTGGGGCTCCACCCGGTGCTGACCAGCCGGGGGCAGGCCCTCGGGCCCGTCAGGCGGCACCCCGCTCGGGCAGCCGTGGTCAGGTGGAGGGCCTGACCGGCACGAACAACTCCCCGCGTCCGCCGCAGAGATTGTCGCCATGCCACTGCTGCCAGAGCCCAGCCCAGACAGCCTCATCGGCGGCTTCAAACCCGGCGTGGGTGAGGTGGCGACCCAGAAGCGGAAGGAAGCCTGGCCTCCAGATGCTTCCTTTGCGAAAGGCCGGAGGCAGGCAGGCTGGTGCCGTTTCGGGGGTGGCTGTTGGCTCCAGCAGAATAATCGAGCCGCGTTGCATGCCGAGACCTGCGTGTCGCCCCGCCTGGCCGGCAACCACCACGGTGCCGGCCAGCAACTCAAAGCCTGCCGCGTCGCCGCAGGAGCCACCGATGGCGAGAAGCCCGCGACGCATGCGGCTGCCGGCCACCGCGCCCACGGAGCCGCGAATCACCACCCTGCCCCCGGTCATGCCTGTACGACAACCGGGCAGGGCGGCAGCGGCGTTGTCACCGGC
>WTHB01000043.1 GCA_011523305.1 Planctomycetaceae bacterium
GTTCTAGGGAAATGCCAGTTTGGGGCCGGGGCTGGTTTTGACCGGTCAGAGGCCAAGGCGGCTGTTTTCGTCAGATTGTCTGCTACACTTTCCGCGACACGGTGGCTGTAGCTCAGTTGGTTAGAGCGTCGGTTTGTGGTACCGAAGGTCGCGGGTTCGAGCCCCGTCAGCCACCCCTTCTCATGCCCCTGAGGGAGCCTATGAGTCAGCCCATCTATCGCCCTTGGTTTAACGCGGCAACCGACTCGCCGTTGTTGACGGAATACGCCCGTAAACTCGACTCGTTTCACGAGGCTCTTGCGGACCGGCGGGTTGACCGGGAGGAACTTGAGGCCCAGGAAAAGCTGGTTGTTGACCTCATGAAAGAGGTTGAGCCGCTGCTCGACCCGGAGACCTATGACAAGGTGACCCGGTTGCTCTGCGAGGTCACGGCCTACGACATGCTGACCGCCTTCCATCTGGCGGGGAAAAGCCGGGTCGGTCGGCCCGTCGATTCCGAGGGCTGAGCCTGACGGAGCCTTTCTGACGGCCGGCAGGCGGTAAAGTCTGCCCATCTTGCCAACTGGTGGCTACGATAGCGGTCGCTGCCTGGCGGTCGTTTCCGTCGGCAGGATCGTTGCCTGTCTCCTTTTTGCGAATTCATGGCCAAGAAATCATCTCGCAAGGCTGCCGCTGGTGCTGCCGCCAAGTTGCCGCCTGTTGATCGCAAGACCCGCAAGTTGATTATCGAACTAGCGAATGAGGTCGCCCGCTCGGCAGAGAAGCGGCGTGACCCGCATCTCGATATTCCGGCCCGGAGTCTTTCCAACGTTCGGTTCAACAAGTCGCGGAAGATCATCGAGATGGGCGGTCAGAAGAACCGCCGGCAACTCTTCAACCTGTCACAGGCGAAGAGTTATATGCAGACGTTGCTGGTGGCGACTGGCTGCAAGTCGCTGATTGACCAGCAAAAAACCACGAGCATTCGCGGTCTGTTTTACCTACTCAAGCACACCATTGAAGGCACGCGGGAAGAGACTTTTGCGACCCAGGACGAGTGCGACCCGATCATCGAAGATCTTGAGGTCACCCTGGAGAGCCTCCGGGAAGAGTTGCACGTTTATGCCAGTAACCGCGGCGGCATGGTTGGCCCGATCACGCTACTTGACTCTGGCGACGAGATCGACTGTTCTCGCATGGGGTCGGGGGGGTACAGCATTCCCTCGATCGTTGAGGAGGAGGTGATCAAGTTCAAGAGGTGTGATGCAAAGTTCATTCTGCACGTCGAAAAAGATACGGTCTGGCGTAGGTTCAACGAGGATAAGTTCTGGCGGAAGCACAACTGTCTGCTCACGCATGGTGGCGGTCAGCCTCCGCGGGGCGTGCGGCGGATGCTCTACCGGCTCCATAATGAGTTGAAACTGCCGGTCTACTGCCTGCTCGATAACGACCCGTGGGGCTACTACATCTATTCGGTTCTCAAGCAGGGGTCGATCAATCTGGCCTACGAGTCGAAGCGGATGGCCATTCCGTCCGCCCGCTTCCTCGGGCTACGATCGATTGACTATGACAAATGCGACCTGTCAGCGAGTGTGCAGATTGCCCTGAGTGATTCTGACATTAAGCGGGCCAAGCAGATTGCGGCCTATCCGTGGTTCGCAGCCAAGAAGGCCTGGCAGAAGGAAATTCAGAAGATGCTCTCCAACGGTTTCAAACTTGAAGTGGAGTCGCTGATTTCAAAAGACATCAGCTATGTGACAGAGGTCTACACCCCGGAACGGCTGGCCGCCGGGGATTGGCTGGACTGACTTTACGCCTGCTCGGTGTTGTCTTGGGTGGCGCTGGATTAGTCCCCGGCGTTGCCGGTGTTACGCACTCAAGCCCGAGGCGCGAGCCGAGGGAATGTGCATCGTCTCACGCCTACCGAAACGTTTTCCCTCAGCTTGCGATTCGGGCTTTGTGACGTTTCTGTATCGCTCCGTCATTACAACGCCATATCTCCACCCGAGCCCGAGGCGCGAGCGTGCGTGTCACGCTGATGTCGATTGTGGCCGACGCCCTTAGCAACGGACGTCGTCGGCGCTGCCGATCAGGCCGGTGCGGCTGAGCTGTCGCGGGGCAGCCACCGCGTCGCTGCCCTTGTCCGCTCGAGCGATGTCGGGAGGAGTCGGGGAACGGCCGAAGAACTGGGCGATGCGACCGACAACAGTCTGCTGTTCGGCTGGTTCCAGTTCCGGGAAAATCGGCAAGGCGAGCGTCTCTGCTGCCGCCTGCTCGGTCACCGGCAGATCCCCAGCGTTCCTGCCGAGATAGGAAAAGCAGGCCTGCTGGTGCAGCGGAACTGGATAGTAGATCTCGGTGCCAACGCCGGCGCTGCTGAGATGGGCTCGGAGGGCATCGCGTTTGCCGTCAGCCACACGGATGACGTACTGGTTCCAAACATGCCGGCCACGCGGATCGGCTGCCGGCAGTCCAATGACATCAGTCAAGCCACAGCGGGTGAAGAGGTCAGTGTAGCGGGCGGCATTTTGTTCGCGGTTGGTGGTCCAGGCATCGAGATGCGGCAGCTTGACCCGCAGCACAGCTGCCTGGAGCGAGTCGAGGCGGCTGTTGATGCCAATGAGATCGTGATAGTACCGCGGTTCCATGCCGTGCACTCGCAGCTTCCGCAGGGAATCAGCCAGGTCATCACGAGTGGTGCTCACGAAGCCACCGTCACCGAACCCACCGAGGTTCTTGGTTGGGTAAAAACTGAAGCAGGCGACGTCACCGAGTCCTCCGCTACAGCGGCCGTGCCAGGTTGACAGAATCGACTGGGCGGCGTCCTCGATGATCGGTAAGCCGGCCTGTTCAGCGAGCGGACGCAGGGCGTCCATGTCAGCAGTCTGCCCAAACAGATGCACAGGCATGAGTGCCCGAGTACGGGGGGTGATCCGCCGTGCCACATCCTCTGGATCAATCAGAAAGGTATCTGGGCAGATGTCTGCGAAGACCGGCACGCCACCGAGACGTGTCACGGCGCTCGCTGTGGCGAAGAAGGTGTAACTCGGCAGAATGACTTCATCACCCGGCTTGAGATCAAACGCCATCAAGGCCAGCAGCAAGGCGTCACTGCCGGAAGCGCATCCGATGACACGGGGGACGTCGAGCGCCTCCGCCAACTCATTCTCAAGGGCGGTGACGTCAGGCCCCAGGACAAAACGGCCCGAGTCGCAGACTTCATCTATGACCATGCGGAACTGCTCGCGAAGCGGGCCGTTTTGTCGATCGATGGCCAGGAGCGGGACCGAGGGCAGGAGACCGTCGTCACTAGAAGCATCAGAGCCAGAGTTCGGGACGGAGCCGGTTGTCATTGCTGCAGATTCTCCGCAGGGGCTGGAGGGCGGTTGCGGAAGGTCACCAACCGCATTTTCTCGTACAATCGTCACAATTGCCTCAGGTACTCCACTCCGTTTTCCGTGCCGGTGAGCGGACTGTGGGGGCAGTGGGCCAACTGATAAGAGTGGGGAGTAGTTGTGCGGCTGGGCAGGTGTCAAGGTCAGGCCGGCCCCTGGGCGACTGACAGGCTGGGGCGAATTGGGTGACGGAGTTTGACAGTCTCTGCGGTTGGGCTCTAAATTCTCGGGACTGCGGGGTGTTCCGCAACGACCGTTCTGCTACCCCGGCGGTTCGGCGGGCCAGCGGCAGACAGCCAAAGTCCGGCATGCGGTGTCCCCCAGGGGGGGGCGGCCAGCCCCGGCGAAAGTAACGGAGTGGTGAAACACGTGAACTCGGCCCTCCCTCCGTCGCCCCGCCACAGGCCGGCTCGTTGTTCTTTTTGTGGAAACCGGCTGAGCGGATGAGTTCCACCATCGTCATTGATTTAGAACGGATCGCACAGCGTTTGGGCCTGCCCGAGGCCGGCGTGGTTGCTGCTGTCCACCTGCTTGATGAAGGCAACACCGTGCCGTTCATCACCCGCTACCGACGGGATCAGACTGGCGGTCTTGATGAACTGCACATCCGCAGTATCGAGGAGGCAGTCAACCGGGCTCGGCAGTTGGGTGACCGCAAGCAGACGATCCTTCGAACGATCGAGGGGCAGGGCAAACTGACCCCGGAGTTGCATCAGCAGATCGAAGCGGTTGAGAACCCCAAGGTTCTCGAAGATATCTATCTGCCCTTCAAGCCGCGGCGGCTTTCGCTGGCCGAGCAGGCCAAGCAGCGGCGACTTGAACCGCTGGCACACGAAATCCTGAACGCATCTCCGCAGGTGACCGACCTTGAGACGCGGGCAGTCGACTTTGTTGATGCAGATGTCGGCGTGGCGACTGTGGCAGATGCGCTACTTGGTGTGGGGCACATCATTGCCGACATGTTCAGCGAGCAGGCCGACCTGCGGCAGCGACTCCGCAGTCTCTTGTTCAAAAAGGGACGGCTTCGCAGCCAGAGGATTGAAACCCCGGGCCAGCCGCTCTCCAAAAAAGCCAAGCACTTCCGCGACTACTTTGACTTCAACGAGCACCTGCAGAAGGTGCCTCCGCACCGCGTGTTGGCGATGAATCGGGGCGAGCGGGCAAAAATCCTGCGGGTGCGGGTCGAGGGACCGACGGAGGAAATCCAGGCCTGCGCCGATACGTTGCTGGTGCCGGCAGATCATCCCCATGCCGACTTCCTGCGGAACTGTTGTCGGGACGCCCTCACGCGATTGATCCTGCCGAGTCTGGAACGCGAGGTGCGGCGGGAAATGGCTGAAACGTCGGAAGCGCACGCGATTGCGGTCTTTGCCCGCAACCTGCGGAATCTTCTTCTGCAGCCACCTGTTGCCGGCAAGATCGTGCTGGCCATTGACCCCGGCTTCAAGAGTGGTTGCAAGGCGGTGGTGATTGACGCCTGTGGCACACCGAAAGCCCACGACATCTTGCACATCATCGGGAAGCCCGAGCAGCGGGCAGCTGCCGCAGCTCGCATCATCGAGTTAGTGAAAGAACACGCCTGCAACGTGATTGCTGTCGGCAACGGAACAGCTGGCCGTGAAGTCGAATCGCTGCTGGCCGAGTTGGTGGTTGGCGATTTGCAGGAGCACAACGTTGCCTATGTGATCGTCAACGAGGCAGGGGCCAGCGTCTATTCAACCAGCCAGTACGCCCGCGAAGAGTTGCCTGAGTTTGAGGCAGCCTATCGGGGGGCGGTCTCGATTGGCCGACGGTTGCTCGACCCGCTCTCTGAATTGGTCAAGATCGAGCCCGCCAATATTGGCGTGGGGCTCTATCAGCACGACGTCAAAGCGCGTCAC
>WTHB01000166.1 GCA_011523305.1 Planctomycetaceae bacterium
GCATGCGGGCGGGGCAAGCCTTTGGCGTTCTGGGCAGACGGTGGGTGGCCCCCGCTGGGATGAGGCGGGGGATCCTGCCCTGACGGATTCGGGGGATCGCCTCGACCTGCTCTGCCGAATCTGTCGGCAACAGGAGATGCGACTGATCCCGACGCTCCGTTTCGACGGCGTGCTGCCTCAGCTTGAGACGCAGCTTGCAGCCCGCGGCACATCTGCAGGCCTGCTCTGCGTAGGCCGGGATGGGCAGCCGCGTGACGCAGCGGCAACACCCGCTGGCCGGCACTACAATATTCTTGACCCACGGGTGCAGGCGGCAGTGGCGGATATTCTGGGCGAAGTTGTCGCTCGGCTGGCATCCAATGAGATGGTGGATGGGGTTGCCGTCACGCTGCCGTCGACTGGCTGGTTGCATCTTCCCGGGGTTGCCTGGGGGCTCGACGACATCACCTTTACCCGCTTTGTTCGCGAGACAGCCCAAGGCCGCGACCTGTTGGGAGCTGCTGGCCCGGATCGCTTCGCCGCGCGAGCGGCAGCGGTCGAAGGACGGCTGCGGCAGGTGTGGCTTTCCTGGCGGGCAGACCAAGTGGCGACCTTTCACCGGCAGCTTGCCGACATGGTTGGTCGAGCGAATGCCGGGTGGAACTACTACATCATGCCGACAAGCCTGCTCCACAGTCCCGAGATCGCCGAGCGGTTTCGGCCGACCGGGGTGGGCCAGCCAGCGGACGGCGCTGTGCTCTATGAGTGCGGCATTGATCCCGGGCGGCTGACACTGGCTGATAACGCGGTCTATGTCGCGGCTCGACTGCATACAGCGGCGGAGGAACTAACCGAGGCTGCGACGGTTTCGGCGATCAATCAGTCTGAGGCAGTGGCTGCCTGGGAGGACCGAGCCCGCCGTCATGGTCTGGTGCTGCTTGAACAGCCGCGACCGCTGGCCCTCGAGGCTGCCGTGCCGCATGGTCCGTTCAAGGCCAAAGAACTCGCGGCGGCTGGCCAGTTCCATGCGGTCGCCGGTGGGTCGACCCGACAGGCCGCCCTGCTCGAGGGGCTGGTCGGTCGTGATGCCGAGATCGTCTTTGACCAGTCGCTGCGGTGGGCTGATCTGTCTCCCGCCGACGCTGCCGTTCGGCAGGCCTTTTGTGCGGTTCCCGTGACGGGCGGGCAGCCGCTTGCCGACATGCCGGCGGAGTTTCCCGTCACCGTGTTTCGCCAGAATGGCAACACCTGGGTGACGCTCACCAATGCCACACGGTTGCCGGCTCGGCTGGAGTTGCAGACCGGCCAACCGGTGACGGCTGCCACGGATACAGTTTCTGGCGAGGCGATTGCTGTGAAGGACGATCTTCTCAGCGTCCCCCTCGACCCGTGGAGCCTGCGGCTGATCTGCCTGGAGGGCGCCGCCCCGGCGGTTCCGGTGGAGCGGGGTACGGTTCGGTTCAGCGAGGATGTTGTTCGGATCATGACCGATCAGGTGGCTGACCTGCGGCGGCGGCAGGCGGTCCTTGAGGCACCGCCCTCGCTGACCGTGCTCGACAATCCCAGCTTTGACCTGCCGGTGATCGGTGCAGGAGTGACCGGCTGGGAACTGGTTGAGGCCTCGGGAGGGTTTCTGGAAGTGATCGCCGCTCCGCAACCGGAGACAGAAAATGGTGAGGAAAATCGAGCGGCCCGACTGACTTCGACCGCTGATCTGGCGACCATTCGCAGTAATCCCTTCCCGCCTCCGGCTGCCGGTCGGGCGAGCATCGCTGTCTGGCTGCGGGTGCCTCCCGATTCGCCGCAGCCGCCCTTGCGGGTGGCGATCGAGGGGCTGAAGGATGGGGAAGAGTACTACCGCTTCGCGCCGGTCGGCGCGGCACCGGGGGGCCGTCCCTTGACCGAGACCTGGACACGGTTCGTGCTGCAGGTCAATGACTTGCCCACCGGCCAGACCGATTCGGTGCGGCTGCGGTTTGACATGCTTGGGCCAGGTGTGGTGGAGGTTGATGACGTCCAGGTTTTTGATCTGGTGTTTGCTGAAGCCGAGCGGGCCCAGGTGCGGTCGCTGCTCGACCAGATGGAGCACTCGCTTGCCGCAGGCACGATGGCGTCACTGCCGACAGCCCTGGAGGGCTACTGGCCACGGTTTCTGACCGCGACGGTGACCGAAGAGCAGGCAGCGATCGCCGAAAAACGGAGGGCCCGGCGAGCGGCCCGGCGGGCCAAAGCCGAGACGCAGACGGCGGAGAACCCCGATGGCTTCCTTGACCGGGTTCGCAACTGGTGGCGTTGAGCCGGTTCACTCGTTGAGCTGGTGAAGAGCGGCCAATCTCAGGGATCGTCAGCCGTAAGGGCTGCCCGACGTCTCAGCCCGGTGGCCAGCCGAGGTGGCGGCCACCGAGCAGATGGACATGAAGGTGGTCGACCGTCTGCCCGCCGTCGGTTCCACAGTTGACGACCAGCCGATAGCCGGCCTCGAGCCCCTGCTCGGCTGCCAGACGAGTTGCTACCCGAACGAGATGGCCAAGCAGGTGGCTGTCGGCATCGGTGACCGCTGCCAAGCTGGGGATCGACTGCTTTGGAATCACCAGCAGGTGCGTTGGCGCCTGAGGGGTAATGTCATGGAAGGCTAGGCAGTCATCGTCCTCGTAGACAATATCCGCTGGGATCTCCCGACGGATGATCTTGCCAAAGATCGTGTCAGCCATCGGTCAATGCAGCTTTCTTCCGGGAACGACGCTTTGGGGTTCGCGGGATCGCCCACTCTTTGGTGAGCATCTCGAAGACTTCAGGGGTCTCGTAGCGGACCACGTTGTCGCCCTCGGGCATCGGTCCGATCAGTGACCGAAAGACCGGTGCACCACGGAGATCGAGGTCGGTGCTGCAGTCGTCGATGCCGACCTGCAGGTGCGACTTGAGGATGTCCTCAGCGGTATCGAAATCGTGGACAATCAGTTCGCCGTCACGGCCTTGGGTGACGACTCGCCATGTGTCTTTTGCCATGCGTGTGCACTCCTGTGGAGAGTGGGACGGCCGGCCACGGCATTCCCGCTGCTCTCCTTTGCTCTCCAAAGGGATCGGTCAGCCCGGGGGGAAAGGCTCATGGGACGGCCAGCGGTTGTCGCGACCGTCACGGCTGGCCGTTGGCCGCACACTAGGTGCAGGCCGTATGAACGGCACAGGTGGCACTAGAGTGAGTGGTTGGTGCGGGCAGCCTGGGCGGCTACGGCAGCATCAGGTTGAGCGTCGTCGCTGAGGACGCGGATGGTCGGACCGGGTTCAATCGCGTAGCGAACCCCCCGCCAACAGCACTCACGCAGCGTCTGTGCCTCCCACAGGCAGCGTGGGTAGGTTGTCTGGGCGACAGCAATGCCGGTAAGCAACTGCAGCCACGACTGGCTCACTCGTCGATCGTCAACTTGGAAGACCGCACCGGCGCCGCGTCTGGCGGCCCGCTCAATCCACCAGACCAGCAGGGGCAGGGAGAGAAGAAAGGCGGCGATTCCACCGAGATGCAGAATGGCAGCAGCCGGTCGCCCGGTCGCCACTGCGAAGCCAGCTGCCAGACAGGCCAGGCCGACGAGTGTTGGGGCTGCCAGTCCGAATGGGAAGACAAGATGCCAGGCCGGGTGATAGAGCCGCGCCGTGAGCAACTGTCGGGCGATCCATGGCAGGAGAGAGTCGAGCGAAACAGCCTCGCGGTTGATTGCCACAAGGGCGGGCACGAAGCGACAGCGTTTGCCGAGTGTGCGGAGCACCCGCGGCAGTGAGGTGTCTTCGCAGAAGGCCGTTGCCCAGGTCTGCCGCAGCAACGGGTGATCGATGAGGTCGCGGTGGAGGCCCAGCGTGCCTCCCCAGGGGATCCCGAAGCAGACCATCTGCACCAGCGCTCCGGCGTTCCAACTGACGCGGGTCCAGCTGCCGAGCCCGTGGTCGGGTGGGCAATACCAGCGGTTGCCCGTGACCGCCCAGGTGGTGTCATTCAATTCGCTGGCCAGCGTACGCAGCCAGCGGGCCGGGGGGACGACGTCGGCATCCAGCAACGCCACCGTGCGGATGGTCGGGGGCAACGCCTCAAGGCCTTGCAGAAGGCTGGCTGCCTTCAGGCTGCACTGCTCGGGCCGGGTTCGCAGCGGGGTGATGGTGACCGGGCAACGGGGCTCGGTCTCGTCGAGAAAGGCATGGACAATCGCCCAGGCTGGATCAGTCGGGGCGTCAACAACAATCACCACCTCGTAATCGGGATGGTCTTGATTGAAGAGGGCGTCAAGCGTCGCCCGCAGGAACGGGTCGGCACCCCGCAGACAGAGAATCACGCGGGCTGTCGGCAGGGACTCAGGCGGCAGGGGAGCAGCCGGGGGCCGTCCGCAGATGGTCCAGAACCACCAGACGAGCCCAATCTGGGTCAGCGTGATGCCCGCCAGGGCTGCGGCGAGTGCCGTATCAAACCAGAGGATCGAACTGTTCATGACCAATTGCCTCCGGAGGCCGCCACGGTGGAGGAGGCCACGCGGGCCACGTCGTCGAGGCTCTGCCGGAAGGCCGTGACGGCCGCCTGAACCTGCCCCGCGGTGAGTTGTCGTTCGTCGTAGCGAAAGGTAAAGGTCAGGGAACCGGCATATTCAATGGCGAGAATAGCCAGCGGAGTCTCCCGGCGCAGCGGGGCCAGTCCTTCAATCGTTCTGAGCAGAGACGTGCCTGTTCCCGGGTCGCTGCGGTGGCGCCGAAAGACCCGGCCGATGTTGGTGAACAGCACGGTGGCTGCTGCCGGTTGGCCGGCCACTACCCGGCGAATGCCGCCGGGCAGGAGTCGGCCCAGGTGCAGGCTGAACAAGAAGGTCAGCCCCAGCCCATGTCGCCGGATGATCGCCATTTCGTCATGGATTGAGGTCAGTAGTGGCGCTGGGCCGGCAGCGATTTGGTCTGGAGTGCGGTCGAGGAAGACCATGCTGCAGAGGTTTGTTGCGGGCATCTTGCGGTCGCTGGCCCGCCTTAGGTTCATCGGGACGCAGAGCCGCACAACCTCCGGACCGGCATCAGCCGCGGCAGTGCGGCTGATGGCACAGAGAGGCTGGATGGCAGAAAAGATGGCTGCCGCAGCAAGCTCGTTGACCGTGACCTCAGCCGTGGTGGCGGCCTGCCGCAGCGCATCGGTTTCGGGGCCTGAAAGCGAGACGGAGATCGCGGTGAGTGAGGGCCTCGGGCTGTGACTGGTCGGTCTGGTGGTCGTTAGCCCCAGTGGTCGGTTCTGGAA
>WTHB01000038.1 GCA_011523305.1 Planctomycetaceae bacterium
CCGCCGCCCCGCTCGCCCGCCCGGCCCGCTCCCGAGGCTCCGACTGGGGATCAACCCCAAGCATCTTCAAGGCGAGGTACGCCTTGACGCTTGCGCTGGGATCGACCTCGCCGCCCGGATAAATCGCCCAGCCACCAGCCGGCAGTTGTTCCTGCAGAATTCGTGCGCCGCAGCCGGCAACGGCGGGCCCGTCAAGCCGCCCAGCCCAACCGCAGATCAGCAGATATTCACTCTCAAGAATCGTGTCGCCTTCCAGCGGTCCCCGCCAGTGGCCGTCCGAAAACTGCTGTTCAAGAAACCAGCTGACGGTCTGCTCAATCGCCAGGTCAACAAACCCACTGGTTCGTAACGGCTGGTCATCCAATCCAACTCCGGGCTGGGAGACCTGTCGCCCCGTTCCCCGAACCGCCTCTCGGGGGGAACGCAGCCGCCCGACCAAACGTCCGCCCAGGGACGTGCCCGGTGCACTGCCACACTCGGAAATGCTCGCAAGGCTCATTGACGCTTCCATGCTCCAACTACGTGACTACTCCACGGCCGGCAGGGCAATCCTTCGCCCCGTCATCGCCAGCGACGCTGATGGCGGAGAATAGAGAACGCTGGCGATTCTCGGCAAGTGAGAACGTGGTCAAAAAAGTGCCAAAACAGGCTGTTTTACACCAAAGGGCCGACTGCGCGGTACCCTGGGCAAGACAGGCCGACTCTGCGGCCTCAGGGTGCTACGGGCAGCCTGATGGATACTGTGGTCCCCTGTCGCGGCCGCGAGTCAACTGCGATCGCACCACCATTGGCATCGATCAGTCGGAGGGCCTTGGAAAGTCCCAGGCCAACACCACGACCAGCTTCTCGGCCGCTAAAGAAGGGGTCGAACATCCGCTCAACCGTCTCCTGGCTCATCCCGATTCCGTTGTCTGTGATCGTCACCATACAGGCGGCCTCGGCACCAACCGGTGCAGACGCCGCCTCGACTCCAACCGTTCCACCACCCGCAATCGACTCAATGGCATTGAGAAGCACTTGGCGAAGGGCATCCTCAATCTGCCCGCGATCAATTTCCACGCCGATCGACTCCAGCGGCAGGGTGAGGGCCAGACGCACCCCATGCTGCTCCGCTGTTTCCCGCAGCGAATCGATCACTGCCGTCAACACCGCAGCAATCTCTTCGCGCTGAACACTCGGACGCGGCGGCCGCGCAAAGATCATCAAACCGCCGATCATGTCGCGGGCCCGAAACGCCTGATCGACGATCGTCGCCAGCCGCCGCCGCCGCTCTGCATCTGCTTCGTCGAGAAGCAATGCCTGGGCACGCGCTGCAATATTCGCCAGCGGGTTATTGATCTCATGCCCCGCTCCGTAGGCAAGTTCCCGAATGGCATCAAGACGGGCAGTCGCCACCCGGCCGTCGTATCCCTGCAGAAAACTGCTGATACTTCCGGCAGTCAGAAGCACGTCGTCAAGGACAAGGACCTGTTCATCTGACGGGTTCTCAGCATCAAGCCATGCCGACAGGGCTGCCGTGTCCAGCACCTCAGGCCCGGACTCAGCCGGTTCACATCTGTCGAGTTTATCAAGCCACAGTCCCGCCAGTTCAGCCGTGACGGGCCGCTCCGTTCGAGTTCCGGCACCATCACCAACTGCTGCAAGCTGATTCCACCAAACTGTAGAGACCCGGGTCGCTGACCCCAGTCGACCCGCGGCCTGGGGCGATGTGGGAAGGACGAGGCACTGACGAAACCGCGTGATCCAGCGGCTCACCCGCTCCTCGCCCACCGACTGCACCGATCGAAATGTCGCGGCACCTCCGCGACGGCTTTCCGCGACCATCCAGACTGCGACCGCCGGGGCATGTGCGGCTGCCTCCCAGCAACCATCACACCAATCAGCCACCACCCCCGTTTCCGATCCATCAGCCGATCGCTCGGTAGTGAGCCTTCGCACAAGCATCGACACGGCCCGCGTCAGGCCCGGAAGGGCCCGACGCGGGACCGGTAATGCCAGGTGCCTCCCAGATGGAGTGTCCAGAAGCAGCCATGCTGCAGCCGGAGCCATCTCAGGAAGCGGCCGGAGCGGTTTCGATGTCGAGCAAGCCACAGATCCGGTCCACAAGCACCTCAGCCTGGAACGGCTTTTGGAGGAACTCGTTGGCCCCCGAGGCCTTGAGGTCTTCAATCTTGTCGGGCTCGCACATGCCGGAGATGCAGATGATTCGCACCTCGTCCATGGTGGAGTCACTTCGTACCCGCTGGCAGACTTCCTTGCCATTGATATCGGGGAGCATCACATCGAGCACAATCAGATCGGGACGGTAGTCCTTGACCATCATGCCCGCATCAAAACCATTGTTGACGCTGCGAGTCTCAAACCGGCCGTCTCGTTCGAGTACGTCGGTGATCAGCTCAACGAGATCCTGATCGTCATCGACGACGAGAATCTTCCGCCGGCCGCTTTCCAGGGCATCGGTCGGAATACCATTGTCCCGCATGAACAGGAACAGCTGATCGCGGGGAATCCGTCGGAACCGGCTCCCCGGCACGCGAAACCCCTTGAGTTGCCCCGAGTCAAAGCAGCGAATAATTGTCTGCTGGCTGACCTTGCAGATCTTCGCCGCTTCGCCGGTCGTATACACAGTCTTCTGCATCTGCTTACCACCCTCTCCCTAGCCGTGGTACAGCTAGTCAAAACGGCAACGGCTGCGTGTGTCTCCCTTGACGCAGCACCCGTTCCCTAAGGCCTCCTGATTGCCCTCGATCGGCGAACCGACCGAACCACCGCACAGTCCCGAGCAACCACACGGTGTCCCAGACCCCTCTGCATTCCTTCTCAGAGAGCATTGCCCAGGTTTCTCTGACGCCGACGACTAGGGGGGCCAAGGCCCCTTCGACACGACCCGCAGGCCTTGCCCCGTCTGCCATCCTTGCCAGATGACGGACTCTACTGGCATCTTACGCAGGGAGTCAACATCAACAAAACCCTGCAAACACCGACGTTTCGTGGTTCCCCCAGGCCACCCTGAAGCCCCGGCGTCATTTTTTCCTGCCGTTTACCCCCTGTCTGCCACGGCTTCCCAAAACCGTCTCACGAGCCCGGTCTCTGAGCGGCGAGGAGCCACCCGCGGACTCCCTCAGGACAGGGCAGGGACTGCCGCCACTTCCAGCAGACTGATGACGGGCTGCCGCTCGATGTCGATGGTCGCCACTCGACCGTAGGTTCGCGGCCCCGAGGCAGCGCCCGCTCCGCCAAAAAGTTTGCTGAGACGCTGCCCCGCAACCACTTCAAGCAACCCCACATCACGAACCTGGCGATGCAGGCCAGCCTCAATCAAAATCCGTCCCAGTGGTGTCATCTGTCGACGAATCGCCTCCGCGATTGGGCCGGGAAGTCGTTCAAGGGCGATTCCCACGATGCCGTATTGAACAACCCAGCCTGTTTCTGGGGGCGTCCTGCAAGACGCTTCCGGGAAGAGTTCCGGATTGACCCGGGGACACCGCAGCACGATTTCCCGTGTATAGCCGAACGGGTCGGCATCGGTCGCTGGTCGTTCGGCAACCGCTAGCACCTCCAAGGAAACTGCCTGGCCATGCAGGGTTTCCATCGCCACGGTCATGTGCGACTGGTGATCGAGCAGCCGCCGAAATGGCTCCGGAACTTCGGCGGCGGCACAGGAGCGGAAGGAGCCAACCACGTCCGGCGGGAGAAACCGGCGAATCAACGCAGTTGCTCGCCCACTCGGGGTGCTTCCGTTTTCAGGGGGCAGGGCGGTCGTCATTCCCCTAGTATGCCAGCCCGGCTCTCGATTCGGGAACTGTCAGGCACGTCGGGCAGCCGCATCGGCCCGGATGTCATCGACCGCCTGTTCTGGCACAGCGAGATCCAGCAGAAACTCAAGCACTTCCCGGAGGCGTGGCAGCCGGCACCGACTCAGGGCCATAGTCGCCTGGGCACGTTGGTCAGCGACAATATCGGCGGCCCGCGTGAACAAGCCTGCCTTGTGGTAGAGCTGTCGAGCAGCCCGGATTGCCTCCGCATGGCGTTCCTGTGTCGCAGCCGGGTCCGCCGCCTTCCGGCCAATCTGCTCCAAAGAAGCCCTATCCTCGGGGGCCAGGTGCTGCCGGGCGATCGCCCACATCACCGTCGGTCGGCCTCCGAGCAGGTCCCCGGCAACCCGGCGGTCATTCTCCAGGTCGCCCTGCCAGTCCTTCAGGTCATTGAGCACCTGGAACCCAGTGCCAACATGCAGGGCATACCGGTCGACTGCCGCTGCCTCAAGCGGGGCGACCCCTGCCAGTCGAATCCCCATTGCCACCGCTGCTTCGAATGCAGGGGACGTTTTGAGGCCATAGATCGCCAGCGACTCCTCCGGAGTCAACTGCTTGTCAGCCGCATCCCGCCACCAGAGTTCAGCCCCCTGGCCTTGGGCCAGCCGTAGATGGGCATCCGAGAGAATTGCCAGCACATCCCGATGCAATTCCGTCCCGCCGGTGAGGCCGGCGATCAATCGGTAGCCTGACCCGAGAAGATAATCCCCAATATTGATTGCTGCTGGAATGCCTTGCTCCACATGAACCGTCGGCCGTCCGTAGCGGACCTGATCGTCATCTTCGATGTCGTCGTGGACGAGCGAAGCCTTGTGAAACACCTCGATGGCCACCGCAGCCGCCCTAGCACTTTCGCGATCAACCGCTTGCGGCCGGCCAGCATCTGCTGGACGATCCGCCAGATCACCCCGGACCGCGTCATATGCCGCCAGGGTGACAAACGGCCGCAGAAACTTGCCGCCACGGGTAAGAAACTCACCCGCGAGTCCCGCAGTGACCTGGAGTGGATCGGGGCGGTGCCCGATCGCTGCGTCATCGGCAACCGCCGCACCGAAGCCGGGCCCAAGGCCATGCCGCTGCCCGAGGGCAACGATCGCGTCTGACTCAAAGAGCCCTGCAGCCTCACGCAGCAGTGGGAGGTAGTCACCGACCGGTCCCGGGCTGCCACCCGCGACACCCAGCATGCCGAGCACCCACTCAACATCGATTCCCGCTGCCGCCAACGTCTGATCGCAGGGTTGATCGGCACAATCCCCGGTCACATCGCCATAGGGAACGGCCGCCACGGGCAGAGAGAAGGCAGGCAGCATCGCAAACGCCTTCTCCAAGTCCCGCAGCCGGGCCACGCCGA
>WTHB01000010.1:0-94188 GCA_011523305.1 Planctomycetaceae bacterium
AACAAGGTAGCCGTAGGGGAACCTGCGGCTGGATCACCTCCTTTCTAAAGGATACCGAAGGGAAAGAGCATGGCTCTTTTCCTTACCTGGGATTGGTTCGCTTTTTTCGGAAGGCGGTCACCAGTCACAGGACCAAAAGATTGTGGAGACGATCGTGACTCGTCCTCGGACGAGTCGAGTCACCTGAAAGAGATGCCAGCGTTTCGCTGTGCTGTCGCAAGACACAACAACCGTCAAAGGAAACCCGGTGGGCTGGCCGAGCCCACCGGGTTTTTTGTTGCGCCGAGCGGGCTGGGTGCGGAGGCTTCCGTTTCGCTTGGAAGCGGGTACATTTGTGCTGGTTGGAGATTGGTCCGTGACGCTGGCTCACGCTCGGCGGTTTTGAGCCGATTCCTCTGCGATCCTTCAGGATGTGTTTCCATGCCGACTTCCGAACCCTCTGTCCAGTCGATTTCTGGTGTGACGCCGCCGCAGACGGCGGAGTCGGTTGTCATGACTGCTTGGCCGTCAGTGGGAGGGACGCCGCTTGGCCAGTTGTTGGGGCGACTCTATCGGCTCGATGCTGGGTTCGGCCCAATACGGGTGGGGCGACTGGCGTTGCTGGCAACCCTGCCGGTTGGCCTGATGCTCTACCTTGGAATGCGGCTGCCGTGGGCCATCCGGCGATTCCAGGTGACCAATCGACGGGTCACCGTCAACCGAGGCGTGCGGCCGATCGTTGAGCGGTACTGTGAGCTCGATCGATTTGATTCGATTGAATTGGTCATCCACCCGGGTCAAGAATGGTTTGATTGTGGTGATCTTGTCTTTCGGCTTGGTGCGGTCGAAACCCTCCGGCTGAAAGGCGTGAGTCGGCCTGAGCCATTTCGACGAATCTGTCTTGAAGTTCGACAGTCGTACGTCGGGGTCCGGGCGGCGATTGCCCAGTCAGCTGGAGCGGCGTGAACGCCAGCCGGTTTCCTTGCTGATCAGACTGTTCGGCCACCGCGAACGGGTCCACGTCTGGCGATTGCCTCAACGATTTCTGCGTGGGCTGCTTCGTCGAGATGGCAGTGCAAGGCAGAGGCATTGGCCTCAATTTGCTCAGCGCTCGTCGCCCCAACGAGCACGCTGGTGATACCGGACTGAGCCATGGTCCAGGCGAGGACAAGGGCGACCAGGCTGACATTGAGGCGGTCTGCGACCTGCTGGATCGCATCAACGAAGTCGAGGTTCCGCTGGTATTCCTCGCCCTGAAACATCGGATATTTGTGGCGACTGTCTGTGGTTGGAAAGACCCTGTCCCGAGCCATGCCGCCGGCAAGCAGCCCCTTCATCAAGGGCCAGTAGACGAACAGGCTGACCCCATTTGAGCGGCACCAGGGAAGAAGGGCCGGCCTGATTTCCTGCTGCAGCATATTGAAGTGGCGTTGGCAGCCTGCCAGCGGACAGACCGCAGCGAATCGCTGGCAGGCCTCAACCGATCCGTTAGATAGACCGATGGCTCGTACGGTTCCCGAATCCAGAAGGCCGCGAAGCGCTGAAGCTGAGGCCTCAATTGGAATGTTTGGGTCGGGGGTGTGCAGGTAGAGCATGTCGAGGTAGTCGGTCTGCAGGCGGGACAGGCTCTCTTCGACCTCCCGCTGAATACGGTCTGGGCTTCCGTCAATCACCTGCTTCCGGTCGGGGCCCCAATGGATGCCACACTTGCTGGCGAGAACGATTTGGTCACGGCGTCCATGCATGGCTGCGGCGACGGCATGTTCGCTCTCACCGTGTTCGCCATAACAGTAGGCAGTGTCGAGATGAGTGATGCCATGCTCAAGAGCGGCTGCGACAGTCTGGATGGCAGCATCTCGGCTGACGCCAGTGCGGGTCATTCCGGCCAGTGGCCAGCAGCCGAGCGCCAAAGGCGACACGGTCATGTCAGTTTGTCCCAGTGGGCGTTCGCCAAGGCGCATGGATGAAGAAATTGAAAAGGCAGCCCGCGATCTCGTGGCGGGTCAGGACGGGGAGAACCGGCCGGTTTTCAGAAACGTGTCGGTGAGGGCGGCGGCGTCGCGACGAAACAGAACCGCCGAATGCAGGCACGGCAGGGTGATGTGCGAGTGCGGTACGCTGAGGCGGGTGCTTTCTAGGCTGACCAGGGTGTCCTGCTCAGCGGCAATGATTCCAATGTCGACCTGCGTTGGCTCCTCAAGCAAGTTGACGAGGCTGTCGGCCGCGGTTGTCAACTCGGCAACTGGTCGAAAGACGCGGCCGAAGACACCTGCCGTTGCGGTTGCCACAAAGGAGCCACGGTTCGGGGGTGTCAGCATGACAAAGCGGCCGAGTTTGTCGAGTCGCCGTTCGGTCAGTGCCATTCGGCCGATGATGCAGCCCATGCTGTGGGTGACGAGATGAATTCGATCAATGCTGTCATCAGCTTGCAGGTGGCCGAGAAAGCCGGCGAAGCGGCCAGCATGCCGGGTGACCGAGGTCAGACAGCTCTCATAGCCCCAGATACGCGTGTCCCAGCCGGCTCGACGCAGTCTGGCGGCGAGCAGTCTGAGCATGAACCTGTGCGCCATGAAGCCGTGGGTTAGGACCACCACATCCCGGCTGGGTTGTCCCGAGGGGCGGCATGACTCTGCGGGGCTGATCACGGCCGCCTCCAGTCATCCCCGCCGCGCGGCAGCAGGCCGCACTGGGGCCGGACAGCAGTCGAGGGGGCAGACATCGTGATTGGCGGGCAGCCGGCCAAGCGCCGCTCGCTCAGGCAGTTGCCAGGCCCGCTCGGCAATCAGGTCGCGAACGGCCCGAACAAACGCTGGGGCGGTGCCAACCGTCGCTGCCCGAGCCATGCGAATGCCAAGTTCTTTACAGAGATCAGCTGCCTCGGTATCCAGGTCGAACAGCACCTCCATGTGGTCGGAGATGAAGCCAATCGGCGCAATGACCAAGCCAGGGACGGACTCGGCATGGAGGGCACGGATGGCGTCGCAGACATCGGGCTCGAGCCAGGGCTGCGTCGGCGGACCGCTCCGACTCTGGTAGACCAGTTTCCAGTTCGTCACACCCGCTGCTTCGGCGACGAGGCGAGAGGCCTCCTCAAGTTGTTCGCAATAACGGGACGACGACGCCATCGAGAGCGGGATACTGTGGGCGGTGAACAGCACAGGGGTGCTGGATCCTTGGCCAACGGCAGCAATGGCGTCCCGGACATGACTCGCCATCGGCCCGACAAATCCTGGGTGATTAAAGAAGACCCGGATCTTGTCGATTTCAGGAGCCTGCGGCCCAACGGCCTCCCGGGCAGCCTGGATATTCTCCCGATACTGCCGGCAACCGGAGTAACAACTGAAGCCACTGGTCACGAAGGCGAGGGCCCGCTTGACCCCGGCAGCTGTCATCTCGCGAAGTGTATCGGTGAGGAGGGGGTGCCAGTTGCGGTTGCCCCAGTAGATCGGCAGGTCAGGACCGGAGGCGGCCAGCTCCTGCTTCAAGGCGTCGATCAACGCTTTATTTTGGTCGTTGATCGGACTTTTGCCGCCAAAGTGGTGGTAATGCTCAGCCACCTCAAGCATGCGTTCTCGGGGAACATTCCGGCCGCGGAGCACATTTTCGAGAAACGGCAGCACATCATCGGGGCCGTCTGGGCCACCAAAACTGACAAAGAGCACTGCGTCGTAATGACTCTGCTGCATGGGGCTTCGAAATCTTTCTGCAACGAGCCATGCCAGCAGTTGGCTGCGGCATCATTCAGCCCAGCGAAGTGCCGCTAGCGCTGGTTTTTGAACAAGTGACCCCACGGGGATTCGAACCCCGGTTACCGCCGTGAAAGGGCGATGTCCTAGGCCTCTAGACGATGGGGCCGCATAGGGCTGTCTGGGGAGTCAGAAAAACTGCCCGAACAGCACCGCCCTCGGCGTATAAACGATAGCCTGCAGAACCGACGAAGTCGAGTCCGAACCGAATCTCGGCCCTACGAACGGGGAAACGGCGGGCTCACTCCGAGACGGGATCTGCTGTGGGCGGTTCGAGAGCGTCGGCCGAGGTGATTCCCGCAGGCTGCTGCGGGTCGCTTGAGCCACACGATTTGACCGCACCACACGACTCGGGAACTTCGCCCCGGGCAATGGCGTCGTAGACCTCGCTGCGATGGACGGGCACCTCTTTCGGGGCCTCAACACCGAGACGGACCTTATCCCCGCGGATCTCGACCACAACGATACGAATGCTGTCGTTGATGACAACGCTTTCGTCTTTTTTGCGAGAGAGCACGAGCATGAAACCATCCGTGGAGAGCCGTTCAAGTTCCGGAGCCCTGCTGAAGCAGAGGGGGCAGCACGACTCAGTGAATACCGGCAGAAATGCGGGCGTTCGCCGCATTTCCTCCATAAAATCTAGAGGAACCAGGGCCCCGGTCAAGAAAATTCCAGCGGGATTTTGCCAACTTGGCCAGCCTAGACGGAGAAGGTCAGTGATTCCGCAGGATTCAGTCCACTTTCTCGGCTGAAAAGTTGCTGCATAAGGTATCGGTGCCCCACGACAGGAGAACGAAGACCCCTTCATGGTGGGGGTGTGTGGCGTCACGCTACCCGGACAGTTGGGAGAGGGGAGCTGGTCGGGCTCAGCCGTCAAGCCGACGAGTATTGCGGCTGGGGGAACCGGGCCTCTGGTCATCTCGACACCGATTGTGAGTGTCAACATCGCCAGCGGGCCGTACCGCTTGTTGTCTGTTTCACCTCCCCTATACTCAGCCAACGAAGGAGTGGGCAATTGCTCACCTTGCTTGCCGTTCTGGTCGATCCGCTGCATCCCGCCGGTTGAGTTCCGCCCGCAACGGCGGTGGCTCGGGCAGCCGGTAGCGTGTTTGCCGTGCCAGTCTGCTCGGTCAGTGCCCGCCCGGGTGTCCTTCGCCAGACGTTTTGCGCAGGGTTTTGTTTGCGCAGTACTGTTGTTTCCGTGCCCCCCGCAGGCTTTCCCTCACGTAGCCACGATCGGATGGTCCCATGATCGGTTGGTTCCGCAATCTGTTCACCGCCATCGGCACTGTGCTGCATGGAATGGGTGTCACGTTCAAGGTCTTCAGCAGCACCTTCGACCCAGATCGCCGGGCATTCACAGAGCACTTCGAGTATCCGGAGCTCCCAGCGCCCGTGGCGGCACGCTATCGGGGCTTCCATCGATATGACCTCACCACCTGTATCGCCTGCGATCAGTGTTCCAAGGCCTGCCCGGTTGATTGCATCTACATCGGCAAGGAACGGGTTGCCAACGGGAAGGGGTTCCAGGTCAGTGGTTTCACCATCGACTATTCTAAATGCATGTTCTGTGCACTCTGCGTGGAGCCCTGCCCGGTCGACTGCATCTTCATGGGATCGACGCTCGATTTGAGCTGCTACAGCCGTGATGGCACCATGGTCGACTTTGCCCGACTGCCAGTCGATGTTGCCTGGGGAAGGTCAACGCTCAATCCAACAGCGGTTGCGGCTTCAAAAGAAATCGTGGAGCCGGTTCACGGAGGTCCGAATTCCTAAAGGGGACGTCAGCCCTGTTGCCAGTCACGACAAACGCATGGCTCGGCGACGTTTGGGCCCGGGAGTGTGTTTGGAGCCCATTCATCATCCTTGAGGATGCTTTACCATGTTTGATCCCGTGCTGATTGCCGGATTCATTGCCCTGTTCGTAGCCGTTGGCGGCGCGTTTCTCGCCGTCAACCTCCTGGTTGGCTGGCTGGTCCGGCCGCGGGTGCCCAACACGGAAAAGCTTGAGGTCTATGAGTGCGGTGAGCCGACGATTGGCTCGAGTTTCGTCCAGTTCGACCTCCGTTTTTATGTGGTGGCGTTGTTGTTCATCATTTTTGATGTCGAAGTCGCGTTGTTCTTTCCGTGGGCCACGGTTTTCGGAAAAGCGACGCAGTTGGCTGATCCAGCCGTGGCGACCGTGCAGGCTGATGGCGTCACCCTGACCGCAGCGGCAGCGGGAACGTACCGGGAACTCGGTCTCGCCAAGCCAGCCGTTCCGATGCTGACGCCCGACGACCACACTGCCGCAGCCATTGAGGCGACGCGGGGCGAGCGGGCCCCGCGGCAGGCAGAGGCTGAATGGGCGGTGGCGCAAAGCGGCCGGATGCTTGCCCGCACGGCGGTGATCGACATGGCGGCTTTCTACGCCATCTTGCTCGTTGGCTTTGCCTACGTCTGGTACCGCGGTGATCTCGACTGGGTTCGCGCCGTCGCAACCCAGCGGACGGCAGGTTCCACCACTCAAGAAGGAGTCTAGCGAACGATGCGAGGAGCTGATTTTGTCGGCCAGTTGGAGGCGGCGGTTCCAGGGGCGGTCGTCGAACGGAACTTTGAGGCGATCGACCCGTGGCTGGAGATTGCTCCGGAGAAACTGCTTGAGACCTGCCGGTGGCTGAAGCATTCCTGCGAGATTCGCTTCGATGGCCTGCAGTGCATTACCGCTGTTGACTGGTGTGAGCCCGATCCCAAAAAAGCAGCCAAGGTTTCGTGGGAACCGCACACTGAGTTGGTCTATCACCTCTGGAGTACCACCTCTCGGGTGAGTCTCGTCCTGAAGACGAATCTGCCGCGGTGGAAGAACGATGAGCCGGGCTGTCTGCCGGAGGTGGCGAGTGTCACCAGCGTCTGGCGGGGAGCCGACTGGCACGAGCGGGAGGTCTATGACCTGTCCGGTGTGCACTTTGTCGGACATCCCGATCTGCGGCGGATTCTCTGCCCAGAGGATTGGGAGGGCTATCCGCTTCGGAAGGATTACGAGATGCCGCTCGAGTACCACGGTATGCGGGGCCGGTAGCCGTTCGTCTCTTTCGGCCGAGACAGTCCTCAGCAGAGCAATCACCTGACCAGACAAACCCCAGATTGTAAGGAACACCATGTCGCAACTGCTCGATGATGATCAGCGGATCATTGAGTTCGATGTCCGCACCGATGAAATGCTGGTCAACATGGGGCCGCAACATCCCAGCACGCACGGCGTGTTGCGGCTGGTCCTGCGGACAGACGGCGAGATTGTCTCGGAGATGGAGCCGCACATCGGCTACCTGCATCGCTGTGCCGAGAAGATTGGCGAGAATCTCACCGCTCGGCAGTGGATTCCCTACACCGACCGGATGGATTATCTGGCGGCGATGAACATGAACCTCGGCTGGTCATTGGCCGTGGAGAAATTGTTGCGGTACGAGGTGAGCGAAAAAGCGAGGCACCTGCGGGTGCTTATTTCCGAACTCAATCGGATCGCCAGCCACTTGGTCGGCATGGGAGCGTACGGGCTTGATCTCGGGACGTTCAGCCCGTTTTTGTATGCCTTTCGCGAGCGGGAGAAAATCCTCGATCTCTTCGAGGAGGCCTGTGGGGCCCGACTCACCTACAGCTACATCACCGTTGGCGGCCTGACGGCCGATTTGCCGCCGGGGTGGCTCGAGCGGTGCGAGGCGTTCCTCGACCAGTTTGAGCCGATTATCCGTGAATATCACACCCTGCTGACCACCAACGCGATTTTTGTGAAGCGCACGGCTGGTATCGGCGTGCTCAGTCCTGAGATGGCGATTGATTATGGGTGCACCGGTCCGGTGCTCCGTGGCAGCGGTGTCGACATCGATCTGCGGCGGGACGGGGAAAGCATCTACACTGCGATGTACGACGGCTATGCCTTTGAAGTGGCTGTCATGAAAGATGGCCACTACCCACGGGATCGGGAATATCCTGCAGTCCCAACTGACGCGGTTCTGGGTGACTGCTGGCACCGCTTCTTTGTGCGAATGCTCGAAGTGATGCAGTCGATGGACCTGATTCGGCAGTCGATCGACCGCTATTCGCAGTGCAAGGGCCCGCTGGGTGAGCCCCTGAAACTGGCCGAAAAGCTTCCGGCTGGTGACGCCTACCTCGAAACCGAGTGCCCGAAAGGTCAGATGGGCTTCTACCTCGTTAGCGAGGGTGCCGCGATTCCGTGGCGGGTGCGGGCCCGCTCGAGTTCCTTCTCAAACCTGGCCGTTGCCCCTGAACTTTGTCGGGGCTGCCTGATTGCAGATGTTCCTGCCGTTGTCGGGAGCCTCGACATCGTCATGGGCGAGATTGACAGGTAGGTCAGGGACGGAATTCGCAGGTGCATACTTGTGTGTTGGTCATCATTGATGCAGACTTCGTGCAAAATTTCACAAAGGCCCTCCGGGGTTGGAACCCACGCGGTGGATTGCCCTCATGGCTGAATTTTTGATCGAAACGATCGGGTTGCCCGGCTGGTTGGCATGGACCACCGTGGCGGGGGTGTCTGCCTTCCTGATCCTCAATTTAATTGCTGGTGGGGCGCTCGTCTTCATCTGGGCGGAGCGAAAAATTGCGGCCCGCATTCAGGACCGGCTGGGGCCAACCCGAACGGGGGGGCGGTTTGGCTGGCTGCAGTCACTTGCCGACGGCATCAAACTGCTCGCCAAAGAGGACCTGATGCCTGACGGCGCCGACGGCCTGCTGTTCCGCATCGCTCCGTACGTCAGTTTTTGTGCCTCGTTCTGTGCCTTCATCGCCCTGCCGTTCGCGTTTGACGTCGTCGGCTTGCGGCTGAACGTCGGCGTTTTTTTCGTGGTGGCGGTGCTTGGGCTGGAGGTCTTTGGAGTGATTCTGGCCGGCTATGCGTCGGCGTCGAAGTGGTCACTCTTCGGGGCGATGCGTGAGGCTGCCCAGGTGGTCAGTTATGAAGTGCCGCTGGGGATGTGTGTTGTCGTGCCGGTGATGCTGGCCGGAAGCATGGACCTGGTCACGATTGGCGAGAAGCAGGCAGGCTGGTTCACCAATTGGTTCATTTTCCACGACCCGTTCACGTTCGTGATCTTTTGGGTTTATTACACCTGTGCTGTCGCCAGCGTGAACCGCGCCCCGTTCGATCTTGCTGAGGCGGAAAGCGAATTGGTGGCAGGTTTTCACACGGAATATTCCGGGCTGCGGTGGAGTTTCTTCTTCATGGCAGAGTACGGCTCCATGTTTTTGGTGAGCGTGCTGGCAGCAGTACTCTTTTTGGGCGGGTGGAATGGCCCGGTTCCGGTGGCGAGCCTGCTTGGTTGGAGTGACGGAACAGCAGTCACGGCCCCATACGCTGTACGTCTGGTGGGGTGTGCCAATCTGATGGGGAAGGCCACCCTTGGTGTCTTGGTCATGATGTGGATTCGCTGGACGCTGCCCCGGTTGCGAATCGACCAGGTGATGACCACCTGCCTGAAATACTGCACGCCGATCGCCGCATTGATGTTCGCTGGCGTGATGCTCTGGCAACTCTTCCTGCCGGGTGGATTGCTGCCGGGCAGTCGCTCGCAGGCCGCCGCGGTTCGAGAGGCCTGGCTTGAGGGCGAGGCTGACGGGGCCCCCGTTCCAGAGGCCTCAGTTGGATTTGTGCCTGCCGCAGGGCGGCAGGTTGTGGGGGTGTCACGATGACAGAGTGTCTGTTCTCGGCAATGCTGGCTCAACTGCCGTTGGCTGCGGTTGATTGGCACGGCCTGTTCTTCCTGCTGTTCGCTGCGATTGCCTGCGGGGCCGCGGTGATGGTGGTGCTTACCGACAACGTCGTGCGCATGGCACTCCATTTGGTGTTGTCGCTGGGAGCGACCGCCGGGCTGTTTTTTCTGGCGGGGTCAGAGTTTGTCGGAGCGATGCAACTGATGATCTATGTCGGGGGTACGCTTGTCCTGCTCGTTTTTGGCGTCATGCTGACCGCTCAAACCCAATTGGTTGCCCTGAAGACGCCAGCTGGAGACAAGGTTCTTGCGGGCATTCTTGGGGCCGCGCTCTTTGCCGTTCTTGTGCAGTCGGCGGTCTCTATTGAGGCCTGGCGGCGGCCCGGTCTGGCCGAGGTGGCGGCTCCGACGGCAACGCCGCTCGGCATGGCGCTTGTTGGTGTTCGCGTTGATGCCGGTGATTCGGAATCAGATCGCCGGCCACCCAGTGGCTACCTGTTGCCGTTTGAAATCGTTTCCGTGCATCTGTTGGTGGTTCTGGTTGGTGCCGCCTACCTCGCCCGGGCGAAGCGGCGGCGGACGCCTCGAACCGTTGAACTGGTCGCGTCGGTTGAATCGTCGCAACCATCGCGGGTGGATGCAGGGGCCAGCGAATCGGCCTCGTCTGTGCTTGTGGAGACTGGACGATGATGCTGATTGCGACCGGTACCGTTAGCGTGGCCCACTACCTGGTGGTTGGTGCCATCATGTTTACCGCCGGCATTGTCTGCATGGCCGTGAAGCGGAATGCGCTTGGAGTGCTCATGGGTATTGAGTTGGTACTCAACGGCGCGAACCTGAATTTTGTCGCTTTTGGGTCGTCGTATCTGGCCGGTGAAGGTCGTCCGCCACTGGGCCTCGATGGCGAGGTGATGGCGTTGTTCGTCATTCTGTTGGCTGCCGCCGAAGCAGCGGTGGCTTTGGCTATTACGCTCAACTTTTACAACAACCACGCCACGGTCGATGTCGATCGTGCGGATGACCTTCGCGGGTAGCGAGGGTGCCGCTGCGGGGCCGTTCATTCATCGGCCGTTTCGCCCACTGAATTAATCAAACAACATCATGTCGATCGAAAACCTTCTGCCGCTCTTGTTGGGACTCGCCTGGCTGGTGCCGCTCGCGTCATTTGTGGCAATCCTGTTCTTTGGCCCACGCATGGGTGCACATGGCAAGGGGGCGGCAACGGTCGCTACTGCCGCGATCATGACGTCGCTTGGCCTGTCGCTGGCGGCACTTGTCGTTTGGCTGGGCAGCCATCCGGTGACAGTGGCCGCACACGGCGACGAACATGCGGCCGTCGAGGCTGCCGCCCCAGACGCATCGTCGTCAACGGTGCGGTTTGTTGCGCGGCTCACTGAACCAGCTGCTGCCGATCATGAGGCGGATAGCCATGGCGGCCCCCACGGTGATGCCCATCACGATGGCCACTCCACCGAGGGGCACGGGGATGGGCATGCGGCGGCCAAGCCGGTTGCATATGTCGGTGACTGGTACACGCTTTACACCGGTGGCTCGCTTCAGCTGTCGATTGGCTGGTACATCGACGCCATCACAGTTTTGATGTTCGTGGTTGTCACCTTTATTGCCACGTGCATTCATATCTATGCCGCAGGCTACATGCACGACGAATTGCATCCGGTGACGGATGGAGAGGTGCAGCTTGCCTCAGGGGCAACGTTTACCCGCGAGGGACGATTTCACCGATTTTTTCAGGCGTTATCGCTGTTCTGTTTCTCAATGCTCGGCATTGTGATTGCCGGCAATCTGGCGATGGTCTTCGTCTTTTGGGAATTGGTCGGAATCTGCTCGTGGTTCCTGATCGGCTTCTACTTTGAGCGGCATTCGGCTTCGACGGCAGCCAACAAGGCTTTCATTGTCAATCGTGTGGGTGACTTTGGCATGCTGATTGGCCTGATGGCCTTGTGGGGTGGCCTCGGGACGCTTCATTTCGGTGACAGCGTCGATCCGACGACAGGTGCGGCGCGGCCAGGGCTGTTTGAATTGGTGCGGCCCGAACAGGAACACCATGCCCAGCAGGTTCCCGCCGGACTGGTTGCATTTTCGGCGGCTGACGAAGTGGCGAGACTTGCCAACGCCGGTGGCAATCCCGATGAACTTCGGCACCAGGTCTCGGCAGCCGTGCCTGGCTGGCGGCAGCAGGGCTATGGGCGATGGCTGCTTTTTGTAGCCGGCGTCGGCATCTTCTGTGGCTGCGTCGGCAAGAGTGCTCAGGTGCCGCTGTTTGTCTGGCTGCCTGATGCGATGGAGGGCCCTACCCCTGTTTCCGCACTGGTGCACTCCGCGACGATGGTCGCGGCTGGTGTCTACCTGGTTGGTCGGTTCTTTCCGGTTCTGACCCCTGATGTCTTGCTGGTGATTGCCTACGTCGGTGGGATGACGCTCTTTATTGCTGCGACGATCGCGGTGACGGCAAATGACATCAAGCGGGTGCTGGCCTATTCGACCGTGAGCCAACTGGGGTACATGATGCTCGCCCTTGGCGTTGGTGGGTGGGTTGCTGGGCTGTTTCACTTGGTCACCCACGCATTCTTCAAGAGTCTACTGTTTCTTTGCTCCGGCTCGGTCATTCATGCTTGTCATACCAATGACATGCGAAAGATGGGTGGGCTCATGCGGGTCATGCCCTACACCGGCTGGACCATGCTGGTCGGCTGCTTGGCGATCATCGGTGCCGGCGTTCCGTTTGTGATTGGATTCAGTGGCTACTACTCCAAGGACGCCATTCTGGCGCAGGCGTTGCTGTTCTCGCGTCTGAACCCCCAGCACACCATCCTCTACGTCGCGGTTGCGGGTGGTGCGTTCATCACTGCCTTTTACATGTTCCGGCTGTGGTTCATGACGTTCGCGGGCACGCCTCGTGATCAGCACGTGTTCGACCACGCGCACGAGTCACCTCGCGTAATGACCACGCCGCTAGTTGTCTTGGCTGTGCTTGCCGTCATTGCTGGCTGGACCCTGCCCGGTGGGTTCGGTGTAAGCGGCCTGCTGGAACAGTCTCGGCCGGCAGGTACCGCGGCCAGTCTGACAACCACTGATTTGCTCGGGACGATCACGATTCCAGCCGAACACGACAGCCATGCCGGCGCCATTCATGTTCAGGCTACGTTGACCGCTTTTGCAACGGCGCTTGCCGGCGTGCTTTTGGCGGCTGCGATGTACCTCAAGCCGATCGTTTCGCCGTCAGGTGTGGCGGCGGCTGTGCGGCCCGTCTACACATTCCTCGTCAATCGCTGGTACGTCGATGAATTGTATGACACGATCTTCGTGCAGCCCGCCCTGCGGATTGCTCGGGTCGTCAGCGGCTTTGACCGGCAAGTGATTGATCGGCTGATCAATGGGCTGGCCTTGGCCGCCAAGCGAATCGCCAGCCTTGACGCCTGGTTTGACCGGACGGTGGTTGATGGTCTCGTCAATGCCGCTGGGCAGATTACCTGGAGCGTCGGCCTGGAACTGAAGCAGTTGCAGACAGGTCGGTTGCGTCAATACGTCATGTTCATTGTTGTCGGAACGGTAGCCATCTTTGTGTTGGCGACCTTGCTGTTTCGGACCTCCCTGGCCGGATAGCCCCTTTGCTCGTTGGCTCACACACATCTTTCCCCGCTGATCACGGAACGTCTCACCATGCTCGCTCCCGAGAACCCGGCTTTCTGGCCCCTCACTCTAATCGTCTTTCTGCCCGCCCTCGTCGCGGCAGTGCTTTCGCTGCCGATCGTGCCGAAGGCTCGTGAGGAGGCGATCCGCTGGATCACGCTGGCCACCACGGCTGTTGTCTTCCTGCTCTCCTTGTGGATGGCCGTCCCTCAGTTGTTTGGTGCCGTCGGTCCCGGGCAGTTTGTGGTGGGAGAAGCGGGCATGCAGAACGTGGTCAAGCTTCCCTGGATCGATTCCTTTGGGATTGAGTACCTGCTCGGCGTCGATGGGATCAGCATGCCCTTGGTGGTGCTCACTACGTTCTTGTCGATGCTTGCCGCAGCTGCGAGTTGGCCGATCAGCAAGCATGTGAAGGCCTACCATGTGCTCTTTTTGCTGCTTGAGACCGGCATGCTCGGCGTGTTCGTGTCGCTCGACTTCTTCCTCTTTTATGTCTTCTGGGAAGTCATGCTGCTGCCGATGTACTTCCTCATTGGCGTCTGGGGCGGTCCGCGTCGGGAATATGCGGCGATCAAGTTCTTTTTGTACACGCTGCTGGGCAGCGTCCTGATGCTGATCGCGATCCTGATGCTGTACTTCACCAGTGACGTCAGGCTGCTGTCCGATGACCAACTAATTGCGACGCATGTGGTGCACCCGGCCACTGCGGTCGACGAGATTGCCTCAATCAGATCGGCAGAGGGAGCCGTTCACACGTTCAACCTCATGGCTCTCGCGGCAGTGGGGCAGTTGCCCAATTCGCCCTTCGCGTCCACCACGGTCTGGCTGGACATGAGCCTTGAAACCTGGGCGTTCCTGCTGTTGCTGATTGGGTTTGTGATCAAGGTTCCTGTGGTGCCCGTTCACACCTGGCTTCCCGACGCCCATGTTGAGGCACCGACGCCGATTTCGATGATTCTGGCAGGTGTCCTGCTCAAACTCGGCGGCTATGGCATTCTGCGGATCTGCTATCCAATCTGCCCAGGGGCAGGCCTGTCCCTGGCGTGGCTTGTCTGTGGGGTCGGTGTGGTGTCGATGGTCTATGGAGCGTTTGCAGCTCTTGCGCAGACGGACTTCAAGCGGATGGTTGCCTACAGTTCGGTGAGTCACATGGGCTATGTCATGCTCGGCCTCGGCGTCTGGAGTGCGGTCGCGGGCCAGGAATACCGCTGGGACTTCTGGGCGCAGGGCGTGAACGGAGCGATGTTCCAGATGCTTGCCCACGGAATCAGTTCAGCGGGCATGTTCTTCATGGTGGGTGTGCTCTACGATCGCGTCCATCATCGAAACCTGCAGGAGTTTGGCGGCATCTTCGGGAAAATGCCGGTCTACAGCGGGCTGGCTGCTGCGGTTTTCTTTGCAGGACTCGGACTGCCCGGCCTCTGTGGGTTTATCGGTGAGGTGCTCGTGACGCTTTCGAGTTGGAACTACAGTCCCGTGCTGGCTGTGATCTCGGCCTTCACGGTCATTCTGACAGCGGCCTATATTCTCTGGGCCATCCAGCGGGTCTACCTCGGGGCAGAGTATCGCGGCCCCCATGAGGAGGCGTTGACACCAATTACGTCCCGGGAACTTTCGATTGCCACGCCGCTGGTCTTTCTGGCAATTGTCTTCGGCGTTGCGCCACAATCGCTGTTCCAGTATGTCACGCCATCGGTAAATCGACAGGTGGCGACGCTGGCAGAGTGGACTCGTGATGTCCATGATGGGGCGCGCAAGATGGTGGTGGCTGATGCAGCCGGGGCAGACGAAAAGCCGCAGCCCGCAGCCAGTCTGACCGACCTGGTGACCGCAAAGTCGGGGGGCAGTGAGCCCTGGCGGGCAAATGCTCTCTGAGTAACCCAATCTGTTGTGGTGTATGAAAGGAACCTGTTGGTGCATCCCGCGTTGAACATCGGCACGCTGCTGAGTGAACTCTTCACCGAGACTGTTGACATTTCGCTGCCTCGGTTCCGGCCCGAGCTCTGCCTTGTGCTCACGATCATTCTGTTGCTGCTCTGTCGGATGTTGCCTCTGCTACGGCGTCTTGACTCTGGGCTGATTGCCTTCGGCGGCGTCTGTTTTGCGGCATGGTATGCCTACGTTGACTTCATGGGCCTGGGAGGACTGCCCGGCGAGGCGATTCTTGGAACTGCGGGTGGGCGGCAGGAACTGTTTGGTGGGCTTCTCGTATTCGATGCCTTCACGGCATTCCTGCGAATGGTTCTGACAGGCTTTTTGCTGCTGTATGTCCTGCTGACGAAACTCTCGGGTATCCCTGACCGGGAAGATGGCGCGGACTTCTATTCGTTGGTGCTTGGGAGTTCGCTCGGAATGTGCCTTATGGCTTCCGCGAATCACCTATTGATGGTCTTCATGGCGGTTGAGATGGCCAGTGTGCCGTCTTATGCTCTCGCCGGGATGCTCAAGGGACGGCCAGCAAGTTCAGAAGCGGCGTTGAAGTATGCGGTGTATGGTGCCGGAGCCGCGGGTGTCATGCTCTACGGTATCAGTCTGATTGCCGGTCTCCTGGGAACCTTGCAACTCCCGGCTGTTTCCACCGAACTGGCCCGGGTGATTTCTGCTGGCAGCACTAGCGGGAGCGCGATGGTGCTCTGTCTCGGGGGGCTGATGCTTGCGGTTGGGCTCGCCTTTAAGTTGTCGGCAGTACCGTTTCATTTTTGGTGCCCCGATGTCTTCGAAGGTGCCGCCGCAGAGGTGGGTGCGTTTCTCTCCGTGGCGAGCAAGGCGGCAGCAGTCGCTTTGCTGGTGCGGGTCGCATTCGCCTTTTCAGTCCCCGCGGGCCTGGCTGAATCTGGCGTTGTCGCCACGGCGACGGCGCTTGCTGAGTCCCGCCATTTTGTCGTCTACACGATTGGCTTGCTGGCGGCCGTCACATGCACCTTCGGCAATTTGGCCGCCTACGGCCAAACAAACATGAAGCGGCTGTTGGCCTATTCCACCATTGCCCATGCTGGGTATCTCATGATGGCAGTCGCCGCGGCGGTCGCGATGTCTGTCAGCACGCCTGCCGGTGCACGTGATGCCATCACTGCCGTAGCTTTTTATCTTGCCACGTACCTGTTCATGAATCTTGGCGCGTTTGGCATTGTTGCCCTGTTACGAAATCGTTTGCGGAGTGAAGAAATTGCTGCCTACGCCGGGTTGATCCGTACGAGCCCCGGCATTGTGGTCGCCATGGCGGTGGTTCTGGTCAGTCTGATTGGCCTGCCGCCGCTCGCGGGCTTTGTGGCGAAGTTCCTGGTCTTCTCGTCGTTGGTTGATGCGATCATCGCAGGCGCAGAGCGTCCGCTAATGCTCGCCCTGCTGGTCATTGGTGGCTTCAATACGGTGATCAGCCTTTTCTATTACCTGCGGGTTCTCAAGGTGATGACTTTCGAGCCGTTGCCAGAGGATCGCGTGGCGGAGCCATTCCCGCTGGTGTCGCTCTCAGGTGCGTTGGTGACAGGCTTGGTTGTGCCTGTGGTGATCCTCGGGGTTTTCTGGTCGGGGCTCTATGCGGCAGCGCAGCTGGCTGGGGTGATTGCGTCATGAGAAGGGCTGCCCTGAGGGGGTGTGATGCCGGGCAGATCCTGCTCGGGATGCCGGAGGAGGCGATATGAGAACGTGCGATTCCCGCGAGGTTTGCCGGGGTGTGCTGGTCAGGATGATTCGCCGTCTTCGGCAGTCACCGCTGATGTATCTCGCTGATTCGGGTATCTGGACCTATCGCGGCGATGAGGCACTCAAACTGACCCTGGCCGATGTCGCCGCTGAACAGAAGAGCCTGATTGACCGGGCGGAGACGATCCTTATCGGGGAGCAGTTTGAGTTGCCACTCACAGCATTTCCGCTTGCCTTCACTGGCTGGCACGATGCTGATCTGGGCTTCCTGCTGACCCGTGTTCAGGAGGATCTTGAGCAGCAGCAGACGGAATGCGACAGGCTTCTTGAGGATGCTGATCTGGCGGCTGCCCACGGTGGCGACATGGCTGGCCGGGTGGCGGATTGTATCCGTGAAACCCGGACAGCTCTCGGCGTTCAGGTCGATACGCTGCGGCAGCAGTCGGTGCAGCGTCGACGACCGCCACCACCAGCGGCTGGTTCTGTGGCTGTGTGAGCCAGCAGCTAGCGTGATGCGAGGGTCATGAGGCGAGCGGGGCTCCCCGCCTGAAATCAATGGAGTTTTACGACAGCCACTGCCACCTCGACCCCATGCGATACGGGGACGACCTCAGCGATGTTTTGGTGCGGGCGCGTGCTGCGGGCGTGACTCGCATGACGGTGATCGGCACCCGAGCAGCTGACAGCGAGGCAGCCGCCCACCTCTGCGAGGCTGAGCCTGGACTGGTCTGTGCGGCAGGTATTCATCCCAACGATGTCGCCGAGGTCGATCCTGATGAGTGGGACCGCATTACTCGCTTGGTCGTCTCCGGGAAAGTAGCCGCCGTCGGTGAGACGGGGCTTGACTGGTATCGGGACGCCGCCCCGCCCGAACTGCAGCGAGATTACTTTGAGCGGCATATCCGCCTTGCTCAGAAGCTCGGCCTGCCCCTTGTTATCCACACGCGTGAAAGCACGCGAGATGTTCTCGACATGCTCGCCGCAGCGTTTCGCCACGGTCCGCTCACAGCGATCCTGCACGCATTTACCGGGACCGAAGCTGAAGCGGCGGAGGCGATTGGCTTGGGCTGCTCACTCGGTTTTGCCGGGATGGTCACCTTTCGCTCGGCAGAGAACCTGCGGCAGGTGGCCCAGACCGTGCCACTCGATAAGTTGTTGATCGAGACCGACAGCCCCTTTCTCTCTCCCGAGCCGCTGCGTGGCCGCCGCAATGAGCCGGGGCATGTCATTCACACTGCCCGCTGTCTGGCAATTGCCCGAGGCGAGTCTCTGGAGACGCTGGCGGCGGCGACGACCGCTAACGCCTGTCGTCTGTTTCTGCGTCAGCATGACTAAGGCAACGGCGTGCCGGGCCCCAAATGAGCTGCGAGTTGAACTTTTCCGCTGACAGGAGTCCTGATTATGGTTCGCACCCCCAGTACGATGCTTCCTCTCGGAACCGCCGCCCCAGATTTTTCCCTGATGAATGTCGATGGCCGTTGCCTGTCGCTAGCTGATGTCGCCGGGCCGCGGGGGACCGTCGTGATGTTTCTCTGCAATCACTGTCCCTTCGTGAAGCATGTGGCAGACCAGTTGGCAGCGCTCGGGCGTGATGTCATGCCGCAGGGCATTGGTGTGGTTGCCATCAGTTCCAACGATGTCGCGACCCATCCGGCTGATTCTCCCGAGCAGATGGTTCGTGAGAGCGAGGAGCGGGGCTATCCGTTTCCGTACCTGTTCGACGAAACGCAGGAAGTTGCCAAGGCGTACCGGGCGGCTTGTACCCCCGACTTCTATCTGTTTGACGGCGAGCAGCGGCTGGTCTACCGGGGGCAGCTTGATGAAAGCCGACCTGACAGTGGGATTCCAGTGACCGGCGCAGATCTTCGCCGAGCCATTGATGCTGTCCTCACCGGGCAAGCGATCCCAGAGCCGCAGCGGCCGAGCCTGGGGTGCAACATAAAGTGGCGGGCGGGGAACGAGCCGGAGTACTTTCTTTACGCCTGAGCGGCCATCCATGGCCCGCTCAGGCTTGTAGGGCGTTCGCGGCTGGTGCCGCTCTTGCCCCGAGGTTCCGGCATCCTGCCGGCTTCACGCCTGAGCGGCCGACCGGGGCTTCCGCAGCGGCTGGGTTGCCACAGCATGTCGTGACAGGCAGATGTGGTGTCTGTGACGGTTGCCCGCACTTAACAAGACGATGGCAGGTGGCGGGAGCGTTGCCGAGGTCGGTCGCAGAACAGTGCGATTGGCTTCACCTCATGCCAGACGTGCTCAACGGCAGGCCGTGACACCTGCCGACAGGCTATTTCGCGGTGCGGCGGGCAGCGAGTTTGCCAAGCCCCTGGGTCTCTTCCGGAGCGAGCGCGGATGCCTGCAGGTTCTCCCGCTGGATGGCCTCGTAGACCTCTTGCCGATGGACCGGGACTTCGGAGGGGGCATTGATCCCCAACCGCACCTTGTCTCCCCGAATGTCCACGATCGTGACGACGATGTTGTCGCCGATCATGATGCTTTCATCGCGTTGTCTGGAGAGCACGAGCATGGCGGGGGTCCTTCCTGAATTCTTTCCTTGCCGACAATCCTCCACGTCGGCTGTCGTCGAATTATGCGCTCTTTTTCAGCGCTGTCAGATTTGGATCGAGCTGATGTTGCATCGGCAGGTCACCACTGGCGACGACTTGCCGACCTGTACGGTCTTCAAGGTTGATGACAATTGGTGCCTTGAGATTGAGCGTGAGGCCTGTGCGGTTTTTGCCGACCACCACGACGAGTTGCGCCTGGCGGATGTCGTGCAGCCGCAGTGGCGTCAACTCACTGCGGGGAATCCGTACCTGGTACTGCGGCACGAACCGTCGCGGACTGACGACTGCGATGGCGACATCGCCACGTGCGGTGCTTTGTAGCCAGCCCAAGGCGTCGTTGTCGGCGTCGGCCAGCAAGGCCCACTCGCGGCAATGCTCGAGGCCGGGCAGGCCACTCGGAAAAGTCAGCAGGTCAGCCTCATCGACATCAATGCGTCCGAATCGCGTGGTGTTGATCCGCATCGCTCAGGCACTCCTTTGCCGGTCATCGAACCCGACGGGCGGATCCTCCGCGCTGTCAGGAGGACGAGGATCACCTCGCCCTGTCCGTTGATACCATCGGCAGAAGAGGCGGTTCGGGTCGAGAAAAAAGGCTTGGCGAAAACGGCAGGATCAGGAAGCCTCTACTGCCTGAGGGTTTGGCGGACTTGGCGGGGTTTTTCCGGCGTTGTCGTCGCCGGCTTATTCCCACATCGGCTGGGCCCGCCAGGTGGCAAGCGGCGCGAGCAGCAACAGCGGCCCCCAGGCGGCGAGAGAAGGGCCCAGAACGTAACTCGTTGCCAGCGCATGGAAGCCGAGTGTGGTCAAAAAGAAGATGACGGTCATCAGCACACAGAGGCCAACCGCCACGAAGACGCCGCGTCGGCTCGGGCCGACCACCAACGGAATACCGAGCAATGCCAGCGACATGTCGAGAAAGGGAGCAACAAAGCGGGCATGAACTCGGAGGGGGACATCGGCCCCGACACCAAGGCTGGGGTTGGCGATCGCTCGCACCAATTCGGGTGTTGATGAGTAAAGGCTCCAGTTGCTTGAGCCAATCATCTGTTCAAAGGTGACGTCACTGGCGACAAAACACTGCTGTGGTTTCAGCCAGTCAGCTGAGGCCATGGTGCTGACCACGGTTTTTCCATCGAGTTCGAGCGGCGGCAGACGGTCAATATCGGGCGGGTTTTCCACGCTCCGCAAGAGGAAGCCAGCCGGATGGCTTGAAGTGGCCGGCTTCCAGATGGCGGTTTCCGCATCGATCTGGGGGCCGTAGTCGGCCAGCAGGGGAGGCATCAGGAGGCTCGGGGCGTCGATCCGCCGGGAAAGTTCCTGATAGGTACGGCCGCGAAACAAGATTTCGGTCTGGTGGTCATACCGAGCCTCGAACGATTTCTCGGTCTTCCCGCTGAGGTCCTGCGCATTGCGAGAGATCTGGGTCCGGATGGAGGGCAGGATCACCTCGCGGTTGGTCATGGCCACCAGGCTGACAAGCGCAGTGAAGACGATGGCCGGGCGAGCAATCCGCCACCGGGTGATACCTGCTGCCAGCAAGGCCGTCAGTTCATTGTGTCGCTCAAGCCAGGAAAGGGCGAACATGCCGCTGGCGAGGGCGATCACCGGGCTGGTGGCATCGAAAAAGGAGATCAATCGATATCCGTAGTACTGGCCCAGCACCTTCGCCAGCCCGCCTGCCTCTTCCCCATACGTGATGAATTCCTCCAGATTCGTGAAGGCATCAATCACAAACGTGAGCCCGGCAAGGCTCAGGAAGACGATGCAAAACGCCTGGAGTTGGGCACGGAAAAGGTAGCGGTCAATCAGCATGGAGCCAGGCCGCTGGAGGAATGGATGCCGGGGGGGCGAAAGATAGGTAGGCTGATGGTCAGCGTCAATTCTGGTGTCCGCGTCCTCCCTCTCCTGGCTTGACCATGGACTCTCAAGGAGCCCCGCCACCGTCGGTCTGGGCGATTTGCAGGAACTGGGCAGAGGCCCTGGCTGCAGATGCTGGGCAACTCCTCTTTCCGGCGGCCTGCATCATCTGCGGGGTCGAATTACCGAGTTCGCACGGTGGAGATCGTCTGGCAACACGGCTGTGCCCCGGCTGCCGGCTCGATCTCTGCGGAGACGGAGCCCGCTGCGACCGTTGCGGGGAGCGTGGGCCGGGTGGAGAGAACTGCCCCGGCTGCCGCCAGTTGACCCGGCGGTTGCGGGTGGATGAACCTCCCTGGCGTCGGCTGGTCGTCCTCGGCGGATACACCGATCGGCTGCGTGATGCGGTGCTGCGAGCCAAGCGTCCGGCAGGAGAAGACCTTGCGGAGGTGCTGGCAATGCTGCTGGCCGAGAGGCACGAAGCCTTCGCAGCGATGGCCTGCGACGCAGTGGTGCCAATCCCAATGCACTGGCGGCGTCGGCTTGTCCGTGGAACCAATGCGGCCGGGGTCCTTGCTGGCCAGCTGGCCCGGCTGCTGCGGGTGCCGCGGAAGAACGCCCTTTCTCGGAAGCGATTCACGCCCCCGCAACGCAGTCTGCCGGCAGCGTCCCGGCCGGGAAATGTGGCAGGCAGTTTTTGCCGTCGGGGCCGCCGGCTACCGGGGCACCGGGTTCTCCTGGTTGATGACGTTGTGACCACGGGGGCGACGCTGGCCGCGGCCTCACGCGTACTGGTGGAGTCGGGCGTGTCGGTCGTCTACGCTGCAGCCATTGCCCGGGCAGAATCGTCGGATGATTGTGGGCAGGGCGATCGCTTCCCATGAGCGATCCTGCCAGGCCATCTGCTTCCGGTGCGCCCTTCTCAAATTTGTCGTTACCACGTAGGAATCCCATGGACGCCCCCAGCCGAGCCGATGATGCAGAAGCCAAGCCCGGGCCGCTGCGAATCGGAACCCGAGGCAGCCAATTGGCGCGGGCCCAGACAGGCCAGATGATCGAACGCATTCGCGGGCTCGGCCATGCTGCCGAAGAGGTCCGCATCGCGACCCGTGGCGATATCCGGCAGGACGTGCCGATTGCCCGAATCGGTGACGATGGTGTCTTTGTTCGGGAACTTGAGCGAAGCCTGCTCGAGCACCGCATTGATGCCGCCGTGCACAGCCTCAAAGATCTGCCGACCGCGACAACGCCGGGGCTCGACCTGGTCTGCATTCCTGAGCGGGCGGTGCCGTTTGATGTGCTGGTCAGCCGGGACGGTGGCGGCCTGCGGGAACTGCCTCCGGGAGCAACGGTTGGCACCGCGAGTATCCGGCGGCGGGTGCAGCTGCAGGCGCTGCGGCCTGATCTGACCATCGTGCCGATTCGCGGGAATGTCGATTCCCGGCTTGGCCGCGTCGATGATGGCAGCCTCGATGCCGTCATGTTGGCTGCGGCCGGGTTGAGCCGGCTTGGTCACGAGGGTCGGATCAGTGAAATCCTGCAGCCGCCTGACTTCTGGCCAGCCGTGGCTCAGGGGGCCTTGGTGATTCAGATTCGCACCGACGACGACCGAATGCGGCAACTTCTCCAGCCGCTCGACCACCCCGGGACCCATCTGGCAGCCGTGGCTGAGCGGGCGTTGCTGGCCGCCCTTGCCGGGGGATGCCTGGCACCCATTGGCAGTTGGGGGCGCTTTGAATCCGATGGTCAGCTGCACCTTGGTGGACGGGTTTTGGCGGTGGAGCATGCTGCGGCAACCTCCGTCACGGCAGCGGCCAGTGCCCCGGTCGATACGGTCGAGGCCGCAGCATTGCTCGGCCGACAGGTGGCCAGTGCATTGCTTGACCAAGGAGCGGGCCCCATGCTTGAGTTGATGCGTCACGGAATCCCCGATGAAACAGATGGTGAGCGGGGGTGAGGCACCCAGAAGTGGCCCACTGTCAAAATAGCCGATTCAATTTCTTTGAATATGGGTATATTTAAAGGCGTAGCCGAGAGGCTTCTTGCCAGCCACTTGGTTGGGGGTCGCCGTCAGTTTGTTCGGTGGCACTGTTGGGAGAGCGTCGATGAACGTGTCACTGCTGGCAGCTCCCCGTCAGTTTCGTCGCGGATGAAGCGAAACATTCCTGGAGTTTGAGCGAGTATGAAGGCTAGCGATACAGTCCGTGTGGTGATCGCCGACGACCATGAAGTCGTCCGCCGAGGATTGGCCACCCTGCTTGAAGGGAGTGAGGTCACCATCGTCGGCGAAGCCAAGAGTGGAGAAGAGGCCGTCAAGCTCACCAAGAAGCACAAGCCTGATGTCGTGCTGCTCGATATCCGGATGCACCCCGGCATGGACGGTCTCTCGGCACTAGAAAAAATCAGGGCCGACATGCCGAATGTTCGCTGTGTCATGCTCTCGACGTTTGACAACCCGACCTACGTCGCCCGGGCGGTTGCCTCTGGTGCCCATGACTACATGCTGAAGGGCTGCAATCGTCAGGAGTTGATTGATTCAATCACCGGTGCTGCCACCGGCCAACTACCGATGCGGGCGGGTGAACTGCGACGAGTGGCAACGACGATGGCCAATCGGGTGGCGACGCCCGATCCTGACATCCCGCTGACGCAGCGAGAGATGCAGGTTCTACGCCACATGGCCTTGGGTCTTTCCAACAAGGAGATTGCCCAGTCTCTGACGATTAGTGTCGAGACCGTCAAGGAGCATGTGCAAAACATCCTTCGCAAACTGGCTGTCAGCGATCGCACCCAGGCAGCGGTCTGGGCTGTTCGCCGGGGCATTGTCTAACAGGGTTGCAGTCCGCCGGGGCGTTGGCCCGTTCAGTGTGCCCTGGGATGGGCCTTGTCGAACGCCTCGAGAAGTTTGCGGGTTGTCACGTGGGTGTAGATCTGCGTGGTCACAAGGCTTTTGTGCCCCAGCAGTTCCTGCACGCTGCGAATGTCGGCCCCGGCGTCGAGAAGGTGGGTGGCAAAACTGTGCCGCAGCGTGTGCGGGCTGGCCCGGCCGCTGAGCCCGGCGACGGCCAGGTGCTTTTCCAGGAGGCGGCCGACACTACGGGCGGTCAACCGTCCCCCAAAGCGGTTGATGAACAAGGGCTTGGATTCATCGGGTTTCTTGGGTCGGGCAAGCCGGTGTCGCACGTTGAGCCAGCGGGAAAGGGCCTGGCGGGCATGCGAGCCGACAATCCCCAAGCGTTCCCGGCGTCCCTTTCCCCGGACCCGCACCGTCCTTGCATCAAGATCAAGATCGGGGTCACTCGTGGCAGCCAGTTCGGCCACTCGCAGGCCGGCTGAGTAGAGGAGTTCCAGAATGGCCCGGTCGCGGAGGCCGGCATCGGTACGTGCTGGTGGCGCAGCCAAAAGGCGGCCGATCTCTTCTCCGGTGAGGAACTTCGGCAGGCTGCGGCCCCGCTTGGGGCTCCGCAGTGGGAGAGCGGGGTTGGTGGTGATCCAGCCTTCCCGGTGGCCGAATCGATAAAAGCTTCGAATGCTGGCCAGTTTGCGGGCAATAGTCGCTGCCGCATAGCCGGTCTCATGCAGGCCAGCTGCGTAATGCCGGAGAAGGACCGTCGAGACATCAGCCGGCCGGCGGCAGCCGGCTTCGCGGAGATAGTCGACCAGCTGTAACAGGTCTTCCCGGTAGCCCTTGACGGTGTGTCCAGAGCCACCTCGCTCAGCGGTGAGAAACCGGAGGTACCGGTTTAAAGCCTGATCGAATTCGTCAGCGGCGTGGTCAACCATTGGGCAGGACGTGCCAAGTCGTTACCTCTGGCGGAGGGCGACGGTTCACGAAGGCTTAGGCGCGGCGATCAACCCGTGGCGCGATTCCTTCGCGGCGTGACCGCGGGGAACTTTGGCGAATTTTCTGGCTGAGTACCGAGGCGTCGTACCACGAAAAACTCAGGTCTGGGTTGGCGGCATACCGGCTGATCGTCCGCAGCGCCTCGGCCCGGCTGTCGTCGTCGTACAGAAAAACGTACCTTTCGCCACCCTTAACCAGTGCGACGACATTGATATCACGAGAGGCCATCGGTCTGTTTCCTTCCGGCGGATGCGGGCGGGACGGGCCAACGATTACGAGGGGACGTGGACAGTAAACCCACCCAATTTCGTATCGGTTGCTGTATGGCTGAACCGCCAGCCTTCTCGGCGGGTCCCTGCGAAGTTGGCCTCACCGAAGCAGAGCGACCTGGTTGCCCGGCAGCGGCAGCCGACCAGACGTTCCAGACCGGCGGGCTGCCCCGGTCTTCCCTCTGCGGATGGCCCCCCCTGTCGGGAAAGTCAGCGTAGGTCACCAAATCCGCGAAGGCCGATCGGCTCGCGACAGGCGAACGGCTCTCCAGCCCGGGTGCCGATCATCGATCCCCACCAGGCATCGCCAGCAGCCACGCGTTGCGGAACGGTTGGGGCGGCCGCGGTGTCGGGAAATTGGCTGGTATAGCAGGCAATCGCCGCATGTTTACGGTCTCGGGTCGCCGTGATGTCAACGACAAAAGCAGGCCGCGGCAGAGTCTTCAGGTGCACGCTCCAGAAGTGGTAGATCCGCTCGGGGTGCCAGGGGTCACCGGGCAGGTCTGACTTCGTCAGTTTGGCCCAGAACCGTGCTGCTTCGACAAGCCGGCAGGCGGCGTTGTGGTCGGGATGAGCGTCGACCCAGTAGTGCGTGAAGAGCCACCGCGGTCGGGTGCGGCGAATGACCCCCGCGAGTGCCGCTCGGGCGGTGAGGGTCGCTCGGAGCCGGCGATTTGGCAAACCGAGGTTCTCCCGCCATTCGATCCCCAAGGCGGCGGTCGCTGCGGCTGTTTCCCGCTGGCGGATGGCGGGGCTGCCCAGCGGCGTCGGTTCGCCGTCGGTCAGGTCGAGAATGCCAACCCGTAGGCCGTCCTCGAGCATCCGGCTGATGGTGCCTCCCATGCTCAATTCAGCGTCGTCTGGGTGGGCAGCGATGACCAACACGTCAAGCATGACGATGGTTCCTGGTGGGGTGGGAGCGGTGGTGGATTGTCCGCCCACAGCATGACAGCATACCCTGAGGTGCCGGGCTGCCATCGGGCGGCTGTCACCCCTGTGACCGGAGGACGAGATGGAAACAGATGCACAACCCGATTCCACCACTCCGACAGACCTGTTCAAGGCAGCAGTTGCGGGCAGTGTGGAGGCGGATGTCTTTGTGGCGGCCTGCGAGCATGCCCGGGGGGTGGCATTACTGGGGACGGTCGACTCCCTGCTGCAGTGGGATGAGCAGACCATGCTGCCGCAGGCAGCGGGGGAATTTCGGGCAGAGCAGGTAGCCGCCCTTGCCGCGATCGTGCATGCCCGTCGAACTGCCGCACCGCAAGGAGAGCGGCTCCAGCAACTTGTTGAGAGTAACCTGGTGAACACGGGGGCTCCGGCCGTTCAGGCGACCATTCGGCGGCTCCACGACGATTTCGTGAAGCAGTCGCGAGTTCCCGGCCGGCTGGTGGAGGCGCTCGCCCGCACCGGAATCGAGGCCCAGCAGGCCTGGTCCCAGGCCCGGGCAGCGGCAGACTGGAAGCAGATGGCCCCCCATCTGGAAAGAATGTTTGCCCTGAAGCGTGAATTGGCCGCCTGCCAACGGCCTGATCTTGAGCCCTACGATGCCCTGCTGGATGACTATGAGCCGGGGGCTGACTGGCGAGCCGTGCAGCAGCGGTTCACCAGGTTGCGGGCGGCGATTGTGCCCTTGGTGCAAGCCTGTGTTGAGTCAGCGACCCGGCCAACGGATGGCATTCTGCGAGGGCCATTCCCGTTGTCGGCCCAGCAGACGTTTGTTGAGCAAACAGCTGCCGCGATCGGATTTGATTTTCAGCGTGGTCGCCTGGACACGACTGCGCATCCATTCTGCTCAACGCTCGGACCGCATGACTGTCGCCTGACCACTCGGTGGGACGAGCACTTTCTGCCGACCGCTCTCTACAGCGTGCTGCACGAAGCTGGGCACGGACTCTACGAACAGGGGCTACCACCCGGCTGGTTTGGTCTGCCTCCTGGTGAGGCGGCATCGTTGGGCATTCATGAATCACAGTCACGGCTCTGGGAAAATCTGGTCGGCCGGTCGCCGCAGTTCTGGGAGTGGTGCTTTCCGGCTGCCCGGTCTGCATTTCCCGCCGCGCTTGCGGAGGCAACTCCTGCCGATGTCGCAGCAGCGGTGCTCACCGTGCAGCCGAGTTGTATTCGCGTCGAGGCAGATGAGGTCACCTACAATCTGCATGTCATGTTGCGGTTTGATTTGGAGCGGGCGGTGATCACAGGGGACCTGCCGGTCGCCGACCTTCCCGGGGCCTGGGATGAACGGTTCGAAGCTGATTTCGGCCAGCGGCCACCGTCCGCTGCCGAGGGGGTGCTGCAGGACATCCATTGGCCGGCCGGCCTGATCGGTTACTTTCCCACCTACACGCTTGGCAACCTGTTCTCGGCCCAGTTGATGGCAGCTGCCGAGCGGGCGTTGGGGAATCTGGACGAGCAGATTGCCCGCGGTGAATTTCAGCCCTTGCTGAACTGGCTGCATCGCGAGGTGCACGCCCTGGGCCGAACCCGTACCTCTGATGAGATCGTGGCGGAGGTGTCGGGAGAACCGGTTAGCGAACGGTTTCTTGTGGAGAGCCTCTATCGGCGGTACGGCCCGGTTCACGGCCTGCCAGCGGAGCCACCAGCAGCGTGCTGATGCCCGCCCACGCGAACCCTCGGTCTGCTTCCGACCGTCGGCTCGCAGGCCAAACAGATCAAAGAAAACCACCCGAGGAGAGCCTTGGACAAAGCGACTGAGATCGTCAGGGCGGTGCAGGACGGCAGCGTTGACCCGGCCGCGGTGCTCGCGGAGCACCGACGTCGATTCGAAGAGACGCATGACCGGCTCAACGCGTTGGTGCAGGTCGACCATGCTGAGGCTGCGCGGAGCCTCCCAGGCCTCGACCGTGATGCGGCGCTGGCTGGCGTTCCGGTAAGTGTGAAGGAATGCTTCGCGGTGCAGGGCTTACGGACAACGCTGGGCATTCCTGCCCGGCGTGACGCCATTGATACGGTCGATGCACCGATTGTCAGCCGTCTGCGGGCGTTGGGTGGCGTGGTCGTGGGGAAGTCGAATGTGCCCCAGGCGATGTACCTGCACGAGACCACCAACCCGGTCTGGGGACAGACCAATCATCCAGAGCGGGCTGACCGTGGGCCTGGCGGTTCCAGCGGTGGCGATGCCGCCCTGGTGGCAGCCGGTGTGGTACCGCTGGCAATCGGGAATGATCTTGCTGGTAGCGTGCGGCAGCCGGCCCAGGCCTGTGGCATTGCCGCCCTGCTGCCCCGTTCAGCGGTCCTGGGGAATGCCGGCGGCTTCGATACGCTTCCCAATTTCGATCTGATCAATTCACGGGCCGGGTTTTTGGCCGCTGGGGTTGCTGACCTGTCCCTGGCGGCAACCGCGTTTGGCATCGTTCCATCGGAGCCAGCCGCGGTCCTCTCCCGGCCGCAACGAATTGCCCTCTGGCCGGAGGCTGGCCTCTTTCCGCCAGCGGCTGCTGTCCGTCGTGGAGTAGCCGAGGCTGCTGCTGTCCTGCAGGCGGCCGGCCATCAGGTTGATCAGCTCGATGACAGCCTGGCGGTCGAGGCTGCCTGGCTGATGTTCGGGCTGTTGTCGGGGGACGGCGGAGAGGACATTCGCGACCTGTTTGGCACTGACCGCCCGATCCGGTCGGTCGGTCGGCTGTTGCGTATCGCCGGGCTGCCCCGCGGGATCCGCCCCCCCCTGGGAACGCTGCTGGCGGGGCTGGGCCAGCGGATCGAGGCGGCCGCCCTGCGGGCGACTGGCCCCCGAACGGCGGCGGGCTGGGGGTGGCTCAAAGACCGTCGACTTCAGGTGGCTGAGCAGGTGGCTCACCTCCGTGAACGGTACGACGCCATTCTTTGCCCGGTCTCGTCATTGCCGGCCCTACGGCATGGCACCGCGGCCCGTCTGGTCGCTGCGGTCGCTCCCTGCCTGTTGGCAAACCTTGTCGATCTTGCCGCGGGCGTTGTCCCCGTCACTCGGGTTGAGGCAACCGAGGAGAAGACGCGGTCGTGGAGTCCTGATCGCGTGTTGCGGGCCGCAGCGGTGACTGAGCGAGGCAGTGCCGGGTTGCCCATCGGTGTCCAGGTGATCGGGCTGACTGATGGATCCGAGGCCGAGCAAGGAGTTCTTGAACTCTTGGCTGTGCTCGAAGGCGGAGTCTGTTTCAGTCGGTCGGTTCGCCGATGAGTTCCACGATCGTGTCGAGAAAGGTCTCGTCGTGGAAGCTGCTCTTGGTGAGGTAGCGGGTGGCCCCGGCTTCCAGACCACGCAGCCGGTCCTCTTCACGATCCTTGTACGAGACAATCACGACGGGGACGCCGCTTCGCTGGGCGTCGGTCTTGATCAGCGTCACCAGGCCGATGCCATCCATGCGGGGCATGTCGATGTCACTGACCACGAGGTCATACGGTGTGCCCCGGAAGGCGTTCCAGCCGTCCATGCCGTCGACGGCAATATCGACCTGATACCCACGGGCCTGCAGCAATTGCCGCTCCAACTCCCGAACGGTGATTGAGTCATCGACGACCAGGATGCGTTTGACGCGGCTGCTGGCGAGTTCTTCGCGAGCGGCATCGATGGGGGAAAGCCCGCGGCCGGTCAGCAGGCTATCAATGGACCGGACGAGATCTTCGACGTCGATGATCAGCACGGGGTCGCCATTTTCCAGCAGCGAGGCGCTGTTGATGTCGGGTACTTTTCCGAGTCGGGGGTCGAGCGGGCGAACCTCAAGGTCCCGCTCGCCGAGGAAGGCATCGACCACCATGCCAAATCGTTGGCCGCGGTCGCTGACGACGACCACCGGGAAGGGGTCAATCTCATGGCCGGCCTGCGGCACATCGAGGACGTCCCGGGCGTGGACCAGGCCGATGGCGGTGCCGTCGTGGTCAACGTATTCCCGTCCTTCAACCGAGGCCAGTTGCTCACGGCGACAGGTGAGAATCTGGTCGATGCGTGTCAGCGGGAAGGCGTACGGTTCGCCGCCGATATCGACCAGCAGCGCTCGGATGACAGACATAGTGATCGGTAACTGCAGTGTGAAGCGGGTCTGGTGGCCCGGCTGGGTCGTGACGCGAACACTGCCTCCGACCCCCTTGATCATGGTCTGCACCACGTCGAGGCCGACGCCACGTCCGGAGATTTCGGTGACCGAATTCCGCGTCGAGAACCCGGGCAGAAAGAGAAACTCGAGCAGTTCGGCTTCGGAGAGGCGGCTGGCGACAACCGGAGTGACGAGGTTTCTTTCAAGGATGCGTTGCCGGAGCTTTTCGACATCGATCCCCCGCCCGTCATCGCTGATCACAAGGGTCAGGCTGCCAGCCCGGTGGCCAGCTTCAAGGGTGATCCTGCCGGTTTCCGGCTTGCCTGCCGCCAGCCGCTCGGTGGGTGATTCCATGCCATGGTCGAGGGCGTTGCGGAGGAGATGTGAAAGAGGTGCCTCCAGCTTGTCGAGAATGTCCCGGTCAACGCCGGTCTGGTCACCCAGCACGTCGAACCGCACCTGCTTGCCGAGTTGACGGGAGAGATCACGTATCATCCGGGGGAATCCCTGGATGCCATCGGCGAGCGGCCGCATGCGGCTGAAGATCACCTCGCGATGGAGGCGTTCGGAGAGGTCCTCGTTGCGGCGGGCGAATCCTTCGAAGGCTTCAATCAGTTGGGTCAACCCGTCCAGCCCGCTGCCAGCCCGCTGCCGCAGACTCTCCACGGCAGTCAGCTGAGAAGCTGACGCAGACGCGTTGCTCGCCCGGAGGGCATCCTCCACGGCAAGCACGGCGTCGCAGAGGTCGGTCTGCTGACTGCGGATTGCCAGCAACGAGTCGACAAAGGGACGCAACTGTCGGGCTTCCACCAACGACTCACCGGCCAGACCGACGAGCCGGGAGAGGCTGCCGGCGGCAACTCGAACCACGCGGTCTTCCTCGTCGGCTTCTGATTGCGGCGTGCTGCGGGCAGCTGGCGTCGCCTGCGCGGGCGTGGCTGAGGAGGGCGTGGCTGGAGCGTCGGCGGTCGGCGACTGCGGCTCTGGCGACGCGGTGGGGGGCGGCGGCTGCACTGGCACGGGGGCTGCAGGTTCTTCGTCATCAGCAGCATGAACTGACTTCTCGGGCTGGGGCGTGGCCGGGGGCGTGGCTTCTGTGGCTGGTTGTGAGGGCGTCACGCCAGGAGCTGGTGCTCCGGTCAGTACTGCCTGCAGATCGGTGACGAGGCTGTCTGCGCGGGAGGCCCAGTCGCCGGAATCGGCGTCGTCAGCGCTGGCAATGCCGCTCAGCACATCGACGCCGGCCAGCAGGAGGTCAGCATGCGCAGCCTCCATCACCAGGCGACCATCACCGGCAGCGATGAAGACATCCTCAAGGGCATGGGCCACCCGAACCGCGCCATCGAGACCAACAATGCGGGCAGCGCCTTTCAATGAGTGGGCCGCTCGCATCAGCGATTCGATCGTTTCCGCAGAAACCTCATGCTGTTCGATCGAGAGGATCCCCTGCGAAAGGATCTCGGTCTGGCTTTCGGCTTCCAGCCGAAAGAGTTCAAGCATCGAAAAGCCGCTGAGATCGTCGGTCACGGAAGGCCTCGCTGCCCGGTGGGGCGGGACGGGTTCACTGAGGGATCTGGTCGTGGATGCCGGTGAAGATCCGCTCAGCCGAAAGCAGGCTGACGGTCTGGTCGTGCCAGGAGAACAACGCAGAGGAGAACCGTTGGCCGGGTTTCCCGAGTGTTGCGGGGACGTCGCGAAGATCGTCATCGGGAACGCGGTGTACACCAGCAACTTCATCGACAGCGAAGGCCCAACGCCGGGTAACACGGCCGTCGGTATGGGCCGCAACCAGCAGTCGCGCTGAGGCCAGAATGGCCGCATCGTCGGCAGTCTGGAAACTGCCGCGGGAAGGCAACGCCTCGACAGGTGGCTGGTTGGATTCAGGGAGCGGAAGGCCGAGCAGCCCGTGCAAGGAACCACAGAGAAGCAGTTGCCCGCGAATATTGACCATGCCTCGCAGCACGGCGTTGCTGCGGTGCGGGATGCGGTGGATTCGTCGCAGTGGCGTCACTTCAGTGAGGACGTCGGCGGCCAGCGCAAACCATTCATTGCCCAGCCGGAAGATCAGCGTGCTGAGACCCTCACCGCTGGCACGATCGGTCGGCTGGTCGAGGACTGCTCGCCACTCGTCAAGGTAGCCAGCCGGTGCCGTCCGATTGAAAAACTGTTCGGCCGCTCCGGCCATCACCGGGCAGTTGCGGCAGTGGATGTAAGTCGCCAATTCGGGGCAACTGCGATCTCCACCAACGCCAATCTGCTGCCAGCAGTCAGCCGGACGTTCAGCCTGTCCTTCAGCCTGGGCTGGCCGGATGGCATGGGAGTGAAAATCGTTCATAAGCCTGGGGCGTTCACGAGCCTGAGGAGTGGGTGGCGGCTGCGGCGGCACTTCGACGATACCTTCGCTCCAGGGCGGTGTCACCTCGGCGGCCCGCTGCCAGGGCCAGGGCCAGCAGGGCGGCTTCGTTGCGGGGCTCGAGGTAGACCACCTTTTCAAGCAGGCGTTCCGCCTCGTCGCAGTGGCCCAGCGACTGCTCGAGCATGGCCGCCAGGAACAGCACAGCGGGCTGGGGGCCGTCCTGCTCGAGGGATCGCTGGCAGGAGGCAATCGCCCCCTCGATGTCGCCGCTGTTGGCCAGTTGCTCAGCGACAGCCACGGGGCTGGAGGGAGACGGCTCAGGTTTTTTTGGGGGAACGGCACCGGCTGGCGGTGGTGGCGGGACGGACCGGAGGCGGACGTCCGAAGAAGGTGTCGGCTGCAGCGCAGGGTGGCGGGTGGTGGTGGACCGTGGCGGCCGGGTCGGTGTTCCCTGCTTGGGTGCCGGGGAGTCGGCTGCAGATGCAGTCCGGCGGCCGAAGGCCAGCGGGCCGCTTGGCTGCCAGCGGGACGTCGGCATGATGACCGCCTCGGCCGCGCCAACGATTACCTCGCCGTTCTCGGCCAGAATGCGGCCAAGCGTTTCGTCGATCTGCTTCCGGGCGGTGGCCGTCAGGTAGATCATCAGGTTGCGGCAACAGATCAGATCAAATGCACCGCCGGCTTCATTGAGCAGCCGGCCTGAGGCGTCGGAGCCGAGCAGGTTGATTTCAAGGAACCGCACTTGCTTGGCGATGCGATTGTCAACTTTCCACCCAGTTGGCGTTGCCGTGAACCAGCGTGACTGCACGTCGCCGACAGTGGCCCGGAAGGCATTTTCTCGATAGACGCCCCGCAGGCCGCTGGTGATGGCGGCAGCACTGATGTCGGCAGCGATGATCTCGAATCGCTCGGCTGGCACCCCGGCGTCAAGCAGCGTTAACGCAAGGGAGTAGGCCTCCTCGCCCGCAGCGCAGGGGGCCGACAGGAGCCGAACCTGCTGCGGCGGCTGTCGCAATTGTCTCCGGACGACCGCGACCACATGGTCAAAAATGCGCGGTTCGCGGAGGAACCAGCTCTCGGAGACAACGACCGCTTCAATCAGGTGCTGCTGAAACGTTGGATGGGCGAGCAGAGTCTCAAGAGAGGCAGCTCCTTCTGTCGCCGCCATTGTCTTCGTGGCGGTTCGGATCGCCCGGACGATGGTGCCGGTGCCGACCCGTTCGGCATCGAGTCCGATCACCGTGCTGAGCGCCTGGGCGATGCGATCAATGGTTGCAGCCGCCAGCGGTATGTCGTCGCCACACAAAGCGGTGTGGGCATCGCGATGACGACTTTTCATTGGCTCAGGCTGTGGCTTCCGAGGTGGGGTCTGGGAGCGGCTGGCCTGCCAGCCCCAACAACGCCGTCAATTCAGCATCGGGAAGAATTCCGTCGACGTTGATGAGTTGGGCGGTTTCCAGGCTGGCAGAACTGGTTGCAAGATCAATCACGGGGCCGAGGAAGCCGTCTGTTTCTGAGGGTGTCGCAGCGGTCGTGACAGCCGTGGCAATGCCGACCACATCTTCGGCGACGAGGCCCAGCAGGGCGGGGTGGCCAGCCGGGGTGGCCAGCCGCACGATGATCGTCCGCGTTCCCAGTCGGTCACGGCAGCGGACCTCGCTGATGAGCTGGCTCAGATCGAGGGCGGGCAGCATGCGGCCGCGATATCGAATCAGTCCCCGCACTTCGTTGGACTGCTTCGGGAGCGGGCGGGCAGCGATCAGGGGGAGCACCTCGACCACCCGTGGGGTTTCGATGCCATACCGTCGGCCGGCGGCGGTAAAGGTCAGCAGTTGCATGAGGAAGCTTCCGCGGGGGACCGAAACACACCCCTATTGTGCCCAGATCAGAGGGCGACAAGAAACCCCGGCGAAAAATGCCAGATGAGCCGGGTCCGAAAACGGCCCCGTTTTGCCCACCGCTATCAGCCAGCTTTCGCCCGTGGTCCACGTTTTGTGTCGTCGTCGGCCACTCGCAGGCGGAGGGTGGCGGCTGTCGAGGGCGGTCCTCGACGTTCCTGGACAAAGCCACGGCGGCCGCCTGCCAGGAAGGTGTAGAGGTGGGCGGCAAGACCGCTGGGAAACTCAACCCGCAGGGCCTCCAGGACTTCTGACCAGGTGAGTCCACGCCGGTAGATCACTCGATAAGCTGACTTCAACGCGGTGATTTCTTCTGTCGCAAACCCGGCCCGACGCAGGCCAACGGAGTTCAGGCCGACAACACTGCCGGTCTGTCCGTCAATCAGCATGAATGGAGGCACATCCTGGACGACGCGGGCGTGTCCGCCAATCATCGAAAACCGACCAATGCGGCAGAACTGGTGAATCGCAACGGCTCCAGAGATGAACGCGCGGTCTTCAATGTCGACGTGTCCGCCTACAAGGGCGGCGTTGGCAAGGATGCAGTGGTTGCCTAGATGCGCGTCGTGGCCGAGGTGGGCGGCGGCCATCAGGTAGTTGTGGTCACCGACCACGGTCTGGCTTTCAGGCTTGAGGGCTCGATGGATAGTCACGCCTTCGCGGAACACGTTGTGGTCACCAATGGCGACTTCACCCACTGCTTCGGGTCGGGCCACGTGTTGTGGCTGTCCGCCGATCACAGCGTGTTCGCAGACTTCATTGTGGCAGCCCATCCGAACGCCCGTTTTGATCACCGCACCACTGGCGACGGTGCAGTAATCCCCCAGCGCCACCCCGGGTTCGATTGACGCAAATGCGGCAACGGTGACGCCAATGCCGAGCGTGGCGTCCGGACTCACTGAGGCCAGGGGATGAATGCTCACAGGATGCCTGCGTTGAGAAAAAGTGAGAGGGTTGCAACGGATGTGCCGCCCGCGGTTTATCGGTATCGAGGGGCGTCGAATTCAATGCCATTTTTCACCAGGCTGGAAAGCCCCTGAAGACTGCCTGCCTTGCCTAGGCTGCGTCCCTCGGGTGGTTCGCCGGCATTCCCTCGGGACAGATGGCAGCCGCACGCTACACTGGAGTTGTCGTGACAACGCCGGGCTGCTGGCGGCACGCTCCCCGCTTCCTGGAAAGAAGTTAATCGATGGCAAACCGTGAAGAGGCCTATGCGGCCGCTGAAAAGCTCAAGGATGAGGGGAATCTGGACGAAGCGGTGGCCGCTCTTGATGCCGTCGTTGGCGAACACCCTGATTTCGCGCTGGCCCATTCCGCATTGTCGGCCTGGTGCACTCGCCTCCAGCGACACGAAAAGGCGGTTGAGCATGCCCGGCGAGTCTGTGAACTCCAGCCGAATGACCCGTTCAGCTTCACGGCCTTGAGCGTGGCCTGCATGAGGGCGGGCATGATTGCCGAGGCCGAGGATGCGCTGGGCCGTTCCCGGATGATGACGGGCTGAGCCGCAGCAAGCCGCAGAGACAAGCCGTCGGGCGAGCCCTGCGTGGAAATGAGTGCGAGAGGCGGGAGTCGAACCCGCACGCCTTGCGGCACTGGAACCTAAATCCAGCGCGTCTGCCAATTCCGCCACTCTCGCAGAGACGGCCGAAGCCATCCAGTATGCTTTTTAGTCTATCGCGTCCGTGCGGTGGCGGGGCGGCCACCTCCTCAGCGTTCTCTCAGAAAACGATCGAGATTACCGGTGCCGGCCGAGCGGGGTGGCCAACTGGCGATCAGCCACTGACGCAAGACGGTGTCTGGTGCCGGACTCGCAGCGATTCCCGACGGTGTCAGGGCCGGGAAATTCGCAGCATTCCGCCGGTCGGGGTGGGTGACTCGAGTGGTGCGAATCTCAAGCGACACGACCGCCTCAGTGGCCGGGTGTCGTCGGTTCCAGTCGGCGACGAGGCCAGCGGCGACGCTGGAACGGAGCGGTGCCAAGCGTTCTTTGGGCAGTTCCCAGAACAGTTTGTGCCAGCGATGGTTCGGGAGCGACCAGAATCCGCCGGGAGGCCGAACCCCAACAAAAGCGCGGCCGCCACGGAGGAGGTCAACCGTGCGGCCGTCAGCCAGCAGGGCCTCGCCGGTGACCCACTGCTCAAGCGGCCCAACATCCCCGAACATGGCCCACGATTGCTGGAGGCACAGCAGGTTGACTGGGACCTCAAGCCAGCGAGGCAAGGTCTGTCTCGGCCGCCAGAGCGTTCCAAGCAAGGCGACCCCTGCCACGAGCAGGGCGACGACGAGGACGGCCTGCCGGCATCGAAACAGCCAGCCCGCTGCTGATGACGCTGATACTGCTGCCGGCCTTTGGGCACGTTTTGGGGGGCTGTCGCCCACCAGCCGTGGCCAGAGGGGAATCCAGGCAAGCATGCCGACAGGAGCGAACAGGCCGACTGTCATGGTGCCCCAGATGCCGAGGTGAAACAGCATGAAACAACTGGCCAGCAGGCGGCGTAGCGGTCGGCTGTCACAGCACCAGTAGGCGAGCGGTCCGATGAGTTCCAGGGCGAGTGTGCCCCAGGTCAGCCCCTTTGCTACCCAACCGTTGGCGACAAGGGTAGCCCCAAAGGGGGTGCCGTGATCGTGCAGGGAGAGCGCGTAACCAGCGGCCGTGCCAGCCAGCCAGGTCCCCTGGAGTTTGGCGAGACCGGCAGCCGAGTAGACGAGCAGAACCTGCATAACAAAGGCTGCTGAGGCCAGCGATAGGACGGTGCTCGGCGGATGCCTCTGGCGGTGAGGGGCCGCGGTTCGTCGCCATGCATCAATCGACAAGTGGTCAGCGAGGGGCAGAAACATACTCCAGAAGAGCAGGCAACTCAGCCAATAGTCACCAGCGTTGAGAGCGGGTGCTGTGCGACGAAGCAGACTGACCCAGGCAACCCAGGCCAGCACCGAGGCCACCCGGGTAAACCAGCCCGCTGCCAGCAGGCAGCCAGCCAATGCTTCAAGGCCGAGGACGAGGGTCTGCCACGAGAATTGCGGACTGAGAAACGACAGCGACCAACAGCCGGGCCCGAGGAAGTCGCGGATCTTGGCCAGCGGGAACATCCCCTCAGGGGCCATGAACAGCCAGCAGTCACGGCTCCGTAGCCCGGCGTCGGCCACCAGCAGGCAGCCGGCGGCGATTCGAAACACCGCTAGGGTGGCGGTGTCGAGCTGACTGGCCGACTGGAGTGGCCGCCAGAGTCGGCGGGCGAGTGAAAGGAGGCGTGACAGGGGCACAGCACCGGTATTTCGGGGTGTTTCTTGAATGAATCTGGGTGCGAAACTACAACAACTTCGGTGTTTCGGGCGATCCCAAGCCCGGCTCGCCCCCTCCGTCAATGGAACCAGACAGCCAGAACAGGAGATCCTATTCATGCATGCACCCCTCGTGGTCCTCGGTGGCGGGCCCGGTGGCTATGCGGCAGCCTTTATGGCCGCCGATCTGGGCCTCGATGTGACCCTTGTCGAGAAGGATCCGCGACTTGGGGGGACCTGCCTCTTGCGTGGCTGCATTCCCTCGAAGGCGTTGCTCCACGTTGGCCGCGTGGTGGCGGAGGCCCGGGAGATGGAGGACTGGGGGGTGCGGTTCGCGGCCCCGACCATCGACATTGATGCGGTTCGAACCCGGAAAGAGAAGGTGATTAACGCCCTGACCGGTGGGTTGGGTCAGCTCGCGCGGCGCCGCAATGTCCAGATCGTACAGGGGGAGGCCCGCTTCACCGCTTCAAACACCCTTGAGGTCGCAGCGGCAGACGGTGGCAGCCAGACGCTGACCTATGACCACTGCATTCTGGCCAGTGGGTCCCGGCCGGCGCGGATTCCGGCGTTTGACATCGGGAGCCCTCGGGTGATGGATTCGACGGGGGCCCTGGAACTGGCTGACGTGCCGGAGTCATTGCTGGTCATCGGCGGCGGGTACATCGGCCTGGAGATGGGGACGGTCTACGCGGAACTTGGATCACGGGTGTCTGTCGTTGAACTGACTGACGGTCTGCTGCCGGGTGCAGACCGTGATCTGGTCAAGCCGCTCCAGAAGCGACTGGGGAATCTTTTTGAAGCGATCCGGCTGGAGACCAAGGTGGTCCGGTTGGAGGATCGGGGCGATGGGGTCGAAGTCTTTTTCTCAGGTCCTGAAGGTGAAACGAGTCAGGTCTTCTCGCGGGTGTTGGTGGCGGTTGGCCGACGTCCCAACTCCGATGGGATCGGTCTGGAGCAGACCGGCGTCGTGGTCGACGCAAAGGGCTTTGTTGAAGTCGATGCCCAGCAGCGAACGGCCGATCCGCATATCCTCGCAATTGGTGACGTCTGCGGGGAGCCGATGCTGGCCCACCGCGCGAGCCATCAGGGCAAGGTGGCGGTTGAGGTTCTGCATGGCGAACCGGCTCTGTTTGAGCCCCGCGCGATTCCGGCAGTGGTCTTCACCGATCCAGAGATTGCCTGGGCCGGCCTCACTGAACAGGAGGCGGCTGCGACCGGCCGCGAGGTCGACGTCAGTCGGTATCCCTGGGCTGCGAGCGGTCGGGCCCATGCTTTGGGCCGCACGGACGGCCTGACTAAAATCCTCGTTGATCCCGAGACAGACGCCGTTCTGGGAGTGGGGATTGTTGGCCCGGGTGCGGGAGAGTTGATCGCTGAGGGGGCATTGGCGATTGAAATGGGCTGTTCAGCCAGGGATCTGTCTGAAACGATCCATCCGCATCCGACGCTAGGTGAAACGGTGGCCTTTTCTGCCGAGAACTATTTTGGCGTCGCAACCGAAATCTATCGGCCCAGAACGGATGCCGCAGGCCGCTGAGGCGGAGGTGCCGCGAATCGCGGTGCTTTGCCCCCGCGGGCTGCGTGGTGACCTTTACGCCCGGGAGCCCGGGCAGGATAATCCTGGAAAACAGTCCTTGTGTTGGAGAAATCAATGGCCAGTTCCGAGGTAGACCAGTCCCAGCGTCAAGAAGCAGGTGTCGGGGCGGTCGGCACGGAAACGAGCAGCGACGGTTCCCTCCCCCAGGGAGTTCCAGGGCAGATGTCGATTGGGCAGGCGAGTAGCGGCACCAGTGGTCAGCCCACACAGGCTGACGGTGTGGCCGTTGTTGACACCGATCCGACCGAGACGCAGGAGTGGCTGGAGTCACTCCGGTATGTGCTGGAAAGCCGCGGGGCTGACCGGGCCAGCTATCTGCTCCATGCGATCGAGCAAGAAGCGTATCGGCTCGGTGTTCAGATTCCCTTTGTTGTTACGACGCCTTACATCAACACGATTCCGACCGACCGGCAGCCAGCCTTTCCCGGCAACCGTGATCTTGAGCGGCGGATCAAAAGCATCATTCGCTGGAATGCTATGGCGATGGTCGTGCGGGCGAATCGTGAGGACAAGAGCATCGGTGGGCACATTTCAACATTTGCCTCCGCCGCCACGCTCTATGAAGTCGCCCTCAATCACTTCATTCGGGGCCGGGGCAATGATTACTCCGGAGACCAGGTTTACTTCCAGGGGCATGCCTCGCCCGGGATCTACTCGCGGGCCTTCCTCGAAGGGCGACTGACCGAGAAGAATCTGGAAAACTTCCGCCGTGAGTTGGCCGACGGTGGCGGGCTGTCGAGTTATCCGCACCCGTGGCTGATGCCCGGATTCTGGGAATACCCGACGGTTTCGATGGGCCTCGGTCCGATCATGGCGATCTACCAGGCTCGCTTCAACAAATACTTGCAGGACCGTGGCATCAAAGACACCAGCCGCCAGCGGGTCTGGTGCTTCATTGGGGATGGCGAGTGCGATGAGCCCGAGACGCTGGGTGCCATCTCCCTCGCGACCCGCGAGGGGCTCGACAACCTGGTGTTTGTCATCAACTGCAACCTTCAGCGGTTGGATGGCCCAGTGCGGGGCAACGGCAAGATCATTCAGGAACTTGAAGGAGTCTTCCGTGGTGCCGGCTGGAATGTGATCAAGGTGATCTGGGGCGAGGAATGGGACTCCCTGTTGGCCCAGGACGAAGACGGTCTGCTCGTCAAACGCATGGGCGAGGTGGTCGACGGCCAGTACCAGAAGTATGTGGTGATGCCCGGAAGTTACATTCGGGAGCATTTCTTCGGGACTGATCCGCGGCTGACTGAGATGGTTTCCCACCTGTCGGACGAAAAGCTGAAGAAACTGCGGCGTGGTGGCCACGACCCCGAGAAGGTCTATGCGGCCTATCACAAGGCGGTCAATGAGCGGGACATGCCGAATCGGCCGACGGTGATCATCGCCAAGACGATCAAGGGATACGGCCTTGGCGAGGTGGGCGAAGGGCGGAATGTCACGCACCAGCAGAAGAAGCTCAACGAAGAGGAACTGCGGGCGTTCCGCTCACGGTTTGGCATTCCGATTTCTGATGACGAGGTTGCCAAGGCACCGTTCTACAAACCGGCCGATGATTCCCCCGAAATGCAGTATCTCCGTAAGCGGCGTGAGGCCCTCGGTGGGTACGTGCCCACCCGGCCTGAAACGCAACCGCTGTTGCAGACGCCTTCGCTCGACGATTACCGAGCCTTCATCGAGAAGAGTGCCGGCCGTGAGGTTTCAACCACGACCGGTGCGGTCACGTTGATGGCCTCGCTGCTGAAGGACAAGGCCATCGGTAAGTACATCGTGCCGATCGTGCCCGATGAGTCCCGTACCTTCGGCATGGATCCGCTCTTCAAACAGTGCGGCATTTACGCCCACACGGGCCAGCTATACGAGCCGGTTGATTCCGATCAGTTGCTTTACTACCGGGAAGCCAAGGACGGGCAGATTCTCGAGGAAGGCATCACTGAAGCGGGCAGCATGTCGAGCTTTGTTGCCGCCGGCACGAGCTACTCGAGCCACGGCGTGCCGATGATCCCGATCTTCATTTACTACTCGATGTTCGGGTTCCAGCGAATTGGTGACCTGATCTGGGCTGCCTGTGACATGCGGGCCAAGGGCTTCATGATCGGCGGCACGGCGGGGCGAACCACCCTCAACGGCGAGGGGCTTCAGCATCAGGATGGTCACAGCCATCTGTTTGCGACGGCCTACCCGACGGTGCGGGCCTATGATCCGGCCTTTGTCTATGAGGTGGCGACCATCATGCTCGATGGCATGGATCGCATGTATGCCAAGGGCGAAGACTGGATCTACTACATCACCGTCTACAATGAGAATTACGAGATGCCCCCGATGCCGCCGGGCTGCGAGGAGGGCATTCTCAAGGGCATGTACCGGCTTCGTGATGTTGCCGCCGCCAAGCCGGCTGGTGGCATGCCTCATGTCAATCTGTTCGGCTCTGGGGCGATCCTGCGAGAGGTGCTCCGGGCGGCTGATATGCTGGCGGACTCGTGGGGCATCAGCAGCACGGTGTGGAGTGTTACGAGCTGGAAGGAGCTCCGCCGCGGGGCCCAGGAATGCCGTCGCTGGAACATGCTGCACCCGGAGGCTGAGCCGCGAACGAGCTACCTCGAGACGACGCTGGCTGATGCGGATGGCGTGTTTGTGGCAGCCAGCGACCATGTGCGGGCGGTGCCGGAGCAGCTTGACCCCTGGATTCCCGGTGGGCTGTTCGTTCTGGGGACTGATGGCTTCGGTCGAAGTGAGACCCGGGGCGTGCTGCGGAGGCATTTCGAGGTTGATGCCGAGTGCATCGTTGTTGGCACGCTCTCTCAGTTGGCTCAGCGTGGGGCCATTGGAGCCGATCAGGTCGCCAAGGCGATTGTCGACCTGGGAATTGACCCCGACAAGGCTGACGCCGCATCGGCATGAACGGAGCCAGGCGGAAAAGTTTTCCCAATCCGGTCATGGAAGGGCCAGCGTTTCCTGAAACATCTGCTAGTATTGAGGGATAGAAGAGGTGCTTCTGCTGAAGCGATGGCTGGTTGAGTGGCTGTCGTTCTGCATGGCACGGACGTTTGATTCACTGCGTGAGACAGCATGGCGACAGCATTTACACTGCCCGACCTCGGGGAAAACATCACTTCTGGCGACGTCGTTTCGGTCTTGGTGAGTGCCGGCGACACTGTTTCGGCCGGCCAGGCAGTGCTGGAGGTTGAAACCGACAAGGCTGTGATTGAGGTGCCCTGTCCGACGGCGGGCGTTGTCGGTGAAGTGCTGGTAAAGAAGGGCGAGACCGTGAATGTCGGTCAGCCACTGCTGACCATCGGAGCCCCGGGCAGTGCACCAGCGGCGAGCCCCGCTCCCGCGGCGGCTCCAGCGGCTGCTCCCGTTGAAGCCACCCCAGTCGCGCCCGCGGCACCGGTTCCCGCTGCTGCCGCACCAACTCCGGCTGCTAGCCCTCCCTCATCGCCAGAGCCTGCACCAACACCGGCAGCAGTTGCAGCCAATGGAAAGCCAGCCCCATCCACTGCAGCCGCGGGTCCGGTGAATCCGGCAGGACCCGCCGTGCGGCGACTGGCCCGTGAACTGGGAGTCGACCTCGATCGGGTGACCGGCAGCGGGCCGGCGGGCCGAATTGTTCGCGAAGATGTGGTTGCGGCGGTCCGCCGTGGCGGGAGTCAGGGTGGCGGACAGCGGCCTGCGGCAGGTGGCAGCGAGCGGGACGATTGGGGCCCGATCCATCGCGAGCAGATGTCGCGGATGCGGAAGACGATCGCTGCCAACATGGTGCGAAGTGTCGCGACGATTCCTCACCTGACAAATTTTGACGACGCCGATGTGACCGAGTTGGAGCGGCTGCGGAAGGAAAGTGCGGCCGAGTACGCCAAGACCGATGTGAAGCTCACGGCGTTGGCCTTTGTGGTCAAGGCGGTCAGCCTTTCCCTGCGGCAGCATCCAGTTGTGAACGCTTCTGTCGACATGGATAAGGGCGAGCTAATTTACAAGGACTACGTCAATATTGGCCTAGCGGTCGATACGCCTCGTGGGCTGGTTGTGCCGGTCTTGCGGGATTGCGATCAACAGCCGATTCCGCACATCGCCAAGGCAATCGCCGAGACGGCCGAAAAAGCAAAAAATGCTCAGTACGGTGTTGAGGACCTTCGGGGTGGCACCTTCACCATCAGTAACCTCGGGGCAATCGGCGGCAGTTATTCCACCCCAATTATCAATTGGCCCGAAGTTGCAATCCTACTGGTCGGTCGATCCCGCAAGTTGCCGGTGGTGCATGAAGATCGCATTGAACCGCGACTGATGATGCCGCTGTCGCTCTCGTACGATCACCGGGTGATCGATGGCGCCTTGGCGGCACGTTTTTTGAAGGAAATTATCGGCTATTTGGAAAGCCCCGGCCGGCTGCTGCTGGCCATGTGACCAACGGAATCCCACCGTGACCACTCACGCGAGTATCGATTCTGCCGGAACGGCGAATCTGGCGTTTCTCGAGGAACTCTTCACTCGGTACCAGCAGGATCCAGGGAGTGTCCCTGCCGATTGGCAGCAGTACTTCTCCGCGCTTTCCGGTGCCCCTGCCGCCAATGGCCGTGCCGGCAACGGGCAGGCTATGACGCCGCCGACTCGTGGGTCATCGTTGGTACCAGGTGTATCGCCGGTGGCAGCCCAGCCAGTCGATCCGCTTGAGGATGACACGATGGTCTCGCCCGAGGGCATCGCCACCGGTCACGCAGTGGCGATCGCAGATGGCGAGGTACATCTGCCCTATGCGCCGGCTGGTGAGGAAAAGCCCCTGCCTTTTCCGGAGGCAGCCCGCCGGACGGGCGGAGATGAGCGGTTTGCCTTTCTCCAAGACCGCGTCGATCAGTTGGTGCGGGCCTATCGGGTCCGGGGCCATCTCACGGCTGATATCGACCCGCTCGGCCGGCCCCGTCCCGGGCTTCCCGAACTTGACCCGGCCTTCTATGACCTCACCGAGGAGGACATGGACCGGGTGTTCTCGACCGATACGATCGAGGGACCGCAGTCGATGTCTCTGCGGCAGATAATCCGACGGCTGCACAATACCTATTGCCGCTCGATCGGCGTGCAGTTCATGCACATGGACGACCTGCTGGTCCGGCAGTGGCTGCAGGTGCGGATGGAGGGCTGCGAGAATCGCATTCAGCTGGACCGCAAGCAACAACTCCGAATCTACCGTCAGATGACGACGGCCGCCGTCTTCGAGGAATTCATTCAGAAGCGGTTCCTCGGCTCCAAGAGCTTTTCACTGGAGGGCTCGGAGAGTCTGATTCCGCTGGTCGAGATGGCCATTGAGCGGGCTGCTGCCCAGGATATTCAGGATGTGGTCATGGCGATGGCCCATCGGGGACGGCTCAACGTGCTGGCCAACATCATGGGCAAGAGCCCCCAGCGGATCTTTAGGGAGTTTGCCGATCTCGATCCGGAATTGCATGTTGGTCGCGGTGATGTGAAGTATCACCTTGGTCACTCAACGGACTATCTGGCCGAGAACGGCCGTAAGGTGCATCTCACCCTCTGCTTCAATCCGAGTCATCTCGAATACGTCAACCCGGTGGCAATCGGACGGATGCGAGCCCGGCAGGACCGGGGGGGCGACCGCGGGCGGCAGCATGGCATGGTGATTCTCATTCACGGCGATGCCGCGTTTGCCGGCGAGGGAATCATTCAGGAGACGCTCAACCTCAGTGAACTCGATCCCTACCGGGTTGGCGGGACGTTGCACGTCATTGTCAACAATCAGATTGGCTTTACGACCAGTCCGCAGGAGTCGCGGTCGTGTGTCTACGCCACTGATGTGGCCAAGATGTTGCAGAGCCCGATCTTCCATGTGAACGGCGAAGACCCCGAGGCTGTGGCCCAGGTGGTGAGCCTGGCGATGGACTTTCGCAGGGAGTTTCAGCGGGACGTTGTCATCGACATGTACTGCTTCCGCCGGCGAGGCCACAACGAGGCGGACGAACCGGCCTTCACCCAGCCGGCCCTCTACCGGGTGATCGAGCAGCAGCCGAGCGTTCATGAGAATTATCTCAAAAAGCTGCTCACGCTCGGCGAAGTAACACACGATGAGGCGATGCGAATCGCCGAGGAGCACCGGGCCCGACTCGATGCGGAGTTGTCAGCGGCGAAACGCGAGGACTATGTCCATCGCAGTGACGTGGCTGGAGTCTGGGCATTTTATATCGGTGGCCGAGAGAAGGAAGCGGCCGATGTTGAGACCGGACTTGCTCCCGACGTCCTTCGTGATCTGCTGCGGCGGCTGGTAGTGCTGCCGGAGCGATTTCAGCCGCACGCCAAAATCCGCAAGTTGCTTGACGCTCGGTTGGCGATGGCCGACGGCACTCAGTTGCTCGACTGGTCAGCCGCCGAGGCTCTGGCCATGGGCAGCTTGGCGGTGCAGGGGTTGCGAGTCAGGCTTTCGGGTCAGGATAGTGAGCGAGGAACCTTCAGTCACCGCCATGCGGTCATTCATGATCACATCACCGATGACACCTACTGCCCGCTGGCCCACCTGTCTCCCGAGCAGGCTTCTGTCGAGATTTACAACAGCCCACTCTCGGAGTCGGGTGTGCTTGGCTTTGAGTACGGCTACAGCCTTGACTGCCCGGACGGGCTTGTGATGTGGGAGGCGCAGTTTGGTGACTTCGTCAACGTTGCCCAAGTTGTCATCGATCAGTTCATTGTCAGTGCGGAAGACAAGTGGAATCGCCTTTCTGGCATCGTGATGCTTTTACCGCATGGCTTCGAAGGGATGGGCCCGGAACACTCCAGCGCCAGACTTGAACGCTTCCTGCTGTTGGCAGCGAAAGACAATATTCAGGTGGTGCAGCCGACGACCCCGGCCCAGCTGTTTCACTGCCTGCGGCGGCAGGTGCTGCGAATCTGGCGAAAGCCCTTGGTGGTGATGACGCCCAAGAGTCTGCTTCGTCATCCCCGCTGCGTGTCGTCGCTCGATGAACTGGCCGAGGGAAGCTTTCAACGGATCATTCCGGACCAGTCGGGTGCCTCGCCAGAGGCTGTTCGGAGAGTGCTGCTCTGCACTGGGAAGGTTTATTACGAACTCGAGAAGCGGCGGCAGGAGCTTGAGCGTGACGATGTCGCGATTGTGCGGGTCGAGCAACTCTACCCGCTGCCGCGGAAGCCGCTTCAGGTCGCTCTGGCTGGGTACGCAGACGGAACGCCGGTGATCTGGGTCCAGGAGGAGCCGGAGAACATGGGGGCCTGGCGATTTCTGCGGATTCACTTCGGTGAGCGGCTCTTTGATCGGCTGCCCTTTTCGGGGGTCTGTCGCCAGAGCGCCGCGAGCCCTGCGACGGGTTCGAAGAAGAGCCACGATCTCGAGCAAAACGAGTTGCTGACCGCCGCATTCCATAGTTGAACCCCTCATGGCTGGTCCCAAAACCTGCGGCAAAATCAGCTTGTTCCCGGGAGAACAGTGTCTCGACTATGATGCGACCTCGCCGTATTTCGCTGGCTCGACGGTGCTGACGACCGGCGGCCTCCATTTTCCGTTTCCCCCCTCTGAGTAGTGAAGGATCTCATGGCCATCGAATTGAAGGTTCCAGAAGTTGGTGAATCGATTACCGAGGTCATGATCGGTGCCTGGAAGAAGGGTGTGGGTGAGCCGATTGCAGCTGATGAGTCTGTGGTCGAAATTGAGAGCGACAAGGCGACGGTGGAGTTGCCCGCCCCTGCCGCCGGCGTGATCAGCCAGATTCTCAAGCAGGAAGGTGAACAGGCGACGGTCGGCGAGGTGATCGGCTATCTCGATACGGTCGGGGCAGCAAGTCCGCCGGCTCCCACGCCGTCTGCATCCCCCGCGGTCCAGCCGCAGTCCGTGGCCGTACGCCACCGCGAAGGCAGCACGATGATCGGCTCGGTGCAGCCCGCGACAGCCGGTGCGGGACCGGTCATGCCAGCGGCTGCCCGCGTTCTCGGCGAGGCAGGGGTGCCTCCCCAGACGGTCTCGGGAACCGGGCCAGGAGGACGCGTCACCAAGGCTGATGCCACCGCGGCCGTGAGCCCTCCGGCTGCACCCGTGGTTGCTCCTGCACCACCCCCTGCCGTTCCAGCAATGAGCAGCGTGACTGTACCGGCAATTTCGCCTGGTGCCCGCGAAGAGCGACCTGTCTTGATGAGTCCGATCCGGCGACGGATTGCTGAGCGACTTGTCGAGGCCCAGCACGAGGCGGCTTTGCTGACGACATTCAACGAGGTCGACATGACCGAGGTGATGAGTCTTCGCAAGAAGTTCAAGGATCGTTTTGCCGATCGGCATGGGGTCAAGTTGGGCTTCATGTCCTTCTTCGTGCGGGCCGCAGTGGAGGCCCTCCGAGAAGTTCCGCAGGTCAACGCAGAGTTCCGGGACCCTCACATTGTTTATCGCGACTACTGTGACATCGGCATCGCTGTCGGTGGTGGCAAGGGGCTGGTTGTCCCAGTACTGCGAAATGCCGAACAGATGAACTTCGCCGAAATTGAGCAGGCCATCGGTGAATTCGCCCGCCGGGCGGCCGACAACAAACTGAAACTCGAAGAGTTGCAGGGTGGAACCTTCACCATTTCCAACGGTGGTGTCTACGGGTCGATGATGAGTACGCCGATCATCAATCCTCCGCAGAGCGGGATTCTTGGACTCCATGCGATTCAGGATCGGCCGGTGGCAGTTGATGGTCAGGTGGTGATCCGCCCGATGATGTACATCGCACTGTCCTACGACCATCGGCTTGTCGATGGCCGCGAAGCAGTCACCTTCCTGAAACGCATCAAGGACACAATCGAGGACCCGAGTCGGTTGATGTTGGAGTGCTAACTTAACAGGGGAAGGGCCATCCCTGGCCCCTTCCCGCTTGGGCGTCATCGGGGGAAGCCAGGGTTTCCCCGATGACGCTGGCCCGCCTCGTGCGGGCCGTGGTCAGTTTGCGTGAAGTGGTCAGTCGTCGGCCCCTTCCCGCTTGGGCGTCATGGGGGAAGCCAAAGGTTCCGCCAGTGACGCAGGCCCGCCTCGTGTGGGCCATGGTGAGGATGCGTAACGTGGTTGAGACGGTGGGCTGGCGAGAGCGGGTCCTGGGTTTTTTATTTGGCTGCTTAAGTTTTTGGGAAGACAATGACGCACGATCTGGTCGTAATTGGTGGGGGTCCTGGGGGATACGTAGCTGCGATTCGGGCCGCCCAACTCGGCATGAAGGTGGCTGTCGTCGAAAAAGAAGACCGTCTCGGTGGTACTTGTCTGCGGGTGGGCTGCATCCCCTCCAAGGCTCTCCTTGAGTCAAGTCACAAGTACGAACTGGCGACGGGTGAGTTGCAGCAGCACGGTGTGCGCGTGGACGGCGTCACGCTCGATCTGGCCACCATGATGAAGCGAAAGGCTGACGTCGTCACGACGCTCTCGAAGGGCATTGAAGCCCTGCTCGCCAAAAACAAAGTCACTCGCGTGAAGGGAACTGGGCGGCTTGCCGGCAGCGGACGGGTTGCAGTGACTGCGGCGGACGGCACGGTGAGCGAGTTGACGGCTCAGCGAATCATTCTCGCGGTGGGCAGTCACAGCGTGGTGTTGCCCGGTATCGAAGTTGATGGCGACCGGGTCGGCACCAGCACTGAGGCCCTCGCGTATCCCGAAGTGCCCGGACATCTGGTGGTGATCGGTGGGGGATACATCGGTCTGGAACTCGGCAGTGTCTGGCGACGACTCGGAGCCCGTGTCACGGTGCTTGAATATTTTGACCGCATTCTCACCGGCATCGATGCAGAAATAGCGAAGGAGGCCCTGGGCCTGTTTAAGAAGCAGGGGCTCGACATTCAGTTGGGTGTGAAGGTGACGTCAGCACGGGCTGAGGCCGGGGGCTGTGTCGTTGCATGTGAGGGCCGCGAGCCGATCCACTGCGATCGGGTGCTGGCTGCGACGGGAAGAAAGCCTGCGACGGCCGACCTTGGGTTGGAGACTGTTGGTTTGTCGACCGATGAGCGAGGGTGGATTACGGTCGACGCCCAGTTCCGGACGGCGGCACCCGGCATCTATGCCATCGGCGATTGCATTCCCGGTCCGATGCTGGCCCACAAGGCAGAAGAAGATGGCGTCGCCTGCGTCGAGGCGATGCAATCGGGCTGGTGCCACGTTGATTACGGGCTGGTGCCGGCAGTGGTCTTCACCCATCCAGAGATCGCCGCAGTGGGGCGGACAGAAGAGCAGTTGCAGGCCGATGGAGTCGCCTTCAAAAAGGGTGTGTTCCCGTATCGAGCCAATGGCCGGGCCCGCACCATCAACGACACCACCGGCAAGGTCAAACTGCTGGCCGATGCGACTACGGACCGTGTCCTGGGTATCCATGTGATTGGACCAGCGGCTGGCGATTTGATTGGTGAGGCGGCCGCCGCCATGACCTTTGGAGCGACCGCCGAGGACATCGCCCGGGTCTGTCATGCCCACCCCACCCTGCCAGAAGTCCTCAAAGAAGCCGCCCTGGCGGCCGACGGCCGGGCGATTCATGCCTGATGGACCGGTGGAGGCTGGGGAGTGCTTTGGGCGTGGTAGAATCGGAGAGGTGCAGCTACACGCGCCCGTAGCTCAGCTGGATAGAGCAGCGGACTTCTAATCCGCAGGTCACAGGTTCGAATCCTGTCGGGCGTACTTTCAGGATACTTTCGTGTTGATATGAACAACAGTCCTGCAGCAGCGGCAGAGACGCCATGGCCATGACGCCAACGGCCATTTCACGGTGGCTCTGCCGTGAGGTTGAGTCGCTCCAGTTTTCGGCACCGACTGCCTGTGTCTACAACCCGCTTGTCTATGCCAGGAAACCGCACGAGGCGTATCTCAAACAGTATGCGACGCGGGGCGTTGCTGCCCTGCTGCTCGGGATGAACCCAGGCCCGTGGGGGATGGCGCAAACCGGCGTGCCGTTTGGCGAAGTGAGTCTGGTCCGTGACTTTCTCGGGATTAAAGCGGCAGTTGGGCAGCCAGCAGTCAGTCATCCCAAGCGGCCCATCGAAGGGTTTGGGTGTACCAGGAGTGAGGTCAGTGGACGGCGGCTCTGGGGCTGGGCCCGCGATCGGTACCTGACCGCAGCCCACTTCAGCCAGCATTTCTTTGTCGCCAACTACTGCCCGCTGGTGTTCATGGAGGAGTCGGGTCGCAATCGCACGCCTGATAAGTTGCCACGTGAGGAACGCGACGGGCTGTTTGAAGCCTGCGACGAAGCCCTGCGCCGGCTCGTTGCCTGGTGTCAGCCGGCCCGTGTCATTGGCATTGGCGGGTTTGCCACGGGGCGGGCCCGGGCCGCCCTGCAGGAGCAGCCGATTCCAGTCGGCACCATCTTGCACCCGAGCCCGGCCAGTCCGGCGGCCAATCGAGGCTGGCAGGAGCAGGCGGAGCAGCAACTGCAGGCCCAGGGAATAAGCCTTCCCGACGGAGTGGGGTGATTCCGGCTGGCTGCTATGCTCACGCAGGCGTCGAGCGGACACGTCCTTCTGGGCTGGAACCATGACAGAGCAGACTGCTGACCAGCGTGACCGGGTGGCAGCCTTGGAGCAACTGCTGGAAATTGCCCGCCAGCTTGGTGCAACGACTGATCTGGGGGCCCTGCTTGCTGCCATTGTCGATGCCGCAACCGACCTGCTGGGGTGCGAACGGGCGACTGTCTTTCTGTACGACCCTGATGCGCAGGAACTCTCCAGCCGGATTGCGACCGGCATTGAAGGTTCAGCCATCTCAGAGATACGGTTTCCGGTCAACAAGGGAATCGCTGGTGAGGTGGCCCGGACCGGCGACTCGATTAACCTGCCAGATGCCTACGCCGATCGCCGATTCAATCCGGAATTCGACAAAGCCAGTGGCTTTCGCACGCGGAGCATGCTCGCCATCCCACTGACCGATCATGATGGTGCAGTTGTCGGTGTGCTTCAGGCGCTGAACAAGCGTGCGGGGCCGTTTGGAGCAGCCGACGAGGAAATTGCCCGGTTTCTTGGCAGCCAGGCGGGGGTTGCCATTCAGCGGCAGCAACTCCTTGAACACTATGCCGAGAAGCAGAAAATTCAACGCGATCTCAGTATGGCCAGTGCCATTCAGCAGGGCCTCTTGCCACGCACCAATCCCCAGTTTTCGGGGTTTGATATCGCTGGATGGAATTGCCCGGCCGATGAAACGGGGGGTGACTTTTTCGATTTCCTCGAACTCGCCGACGGAACCCTGGCGGTACTCATCGCTGATGTCACTGGCCACGGGATTGGTCCAGCGCTGATCATGACGGAAGCCCGGGCCCTCTGCCGAGCCGCCTTGCTGGGAGGCGTCGGCTTGGAACGGGCGGTCGCCGACGTCCAACAGTTGTTATCCCTCGATGTTCCCGAAGGCCGGTTTGTCACTGCTTTTTTTGGGCTGTTGACCATGTCCGGTGGCCTCGAGTTTCTCAGCGCCGGGCAGGGGCCGGTGCTCTTCTACGATGCCTCGGCCGATCGATTCGAAGAGTTGCCAACCCACGGCCTGCCGCTGGGGCTGATGCCAGAAATTCCCCTCGAATCTTCTGAGCGGCGGCGGCTTGAGCCGGGTGATATGCTCGTGCTCTTGACCGACGGTTTCTACGAGTGCGAGCGGCCTGACGGGCAGCTGTTTGGAAAGGAGCGGGTGGAGGCGACGATCCGTCAGTGTCGGGCTGAGCCTGCCGGCGAGATCGTCACGGCCTTGGCCAATGCTGCGGCAGCCTTTGCCGAGGGAGGCGCCCAGGCAGATGACCTGACGGCAGTGATAGTCGTCCGAACGGATCCCTGAAGATGGCTGTCTGCAAGGAGATGACGTTGCGTACTCGGGCGATGGTCTTGTCCAGCGGTTTAGCCGTGCTTGCTGCCCACGTCATGCCGGTCATGCTGGCCATGGGGGCGGAGCCGGTGCGCTCAATCAGCCAGCAGGCTCCGGCAGCAGCCACCGACGAGATTTCCTCGGCTCGTGGTCTTCCGGACCTGCCGCCCGGGGTGCTCTCGCTTGATGAGGCTGTTACCGCCGACACGTTGGCTACGCTCGCTGGCCGGGTTGGTTGGCAGCGGCTTGCCGCCGACTCACAGATGGCCCCGGTCCGCGTCACCGTGACACCGGTTGAAGCGGCTGGTCGACGCATTGGCCATCAGGTGCAGGCAGCCTTCGTGATCAGAACACCACTGGAGACGTTTCAAGATGATGCCCTGGCAGCCGAAACACTTGGCCTGCAGGCGAATACGGCTGGACGGATGGCCCGGCCGCTCACAACGGATGAGTGCACGCAGGCTGGGCTTGAGGCAGCCGGTGCAAACACCTCCTTCGCGGTGCTGAACCTGACGCTTCTCAATCGGGTGGATCTCCAGGGTGTCGTGCGGGCTGAACGCCGGGATGGGGAGTCTGGCTTTGAACTCGCCTGGGTATTCGATCACCGGTTTGACCGGTTTCCCAGTCTCCGGGCCCACAGCCAGCGGCGGACGGCCAACGCCCTGGGGGAAACCGTCAGGGAAGATCCCCAGCCCTATGCCGGTGCGGCCGGGGTTTTGGTGGTGCGAGAGGTGAGGGGCATGGCAGCCGACCCGGAAGAGTCGTTGCTGGTGGTGGAGTCGCGGCTGGCCTTCGCTGAGCCGGTGGCCTGGTTTGGTGGCAGCAATCTGCTCCGTGCCAAGATTCCCCTGCTGACCCAGGAAGGTGTTCGGACTCTCCGCCGGCGGCTAGCAACAGTGCCAACTTCAGCTGCCGCAGGTGATGCAGCTCATTAGCCACCGGCTGCTGCGGCGAGGCTGGTCTCTGGCTGCCAGCAATAGAGAAAAGTCGGCAGCTGGCTGCGATCCAGGCCAGGAATATTCAGGGGCAGGAGGGCTGATTGCAGGGGGACGTTCGGAGTAACGTCAAACGGCGTATAGGCGCGGTCGTTGTCGCGACGCAGCATCACCACGGTAGCCCCGGCGTCAGCATCGGCACCTGCGAGTTTGGTCGCCTCGGCAATCGCATCATCGAGATAGCCCAGCCGATCAACCAGGCCGGCTGCCAAGGCTTCTTCACCGGCAACAACGCGGCCATCAAAGAGTGAGTCAGCGGAGACGAGGCGGGGGCGGGCCCCACGAATCTGCTCCTGCAAACGCTGATGAAACCGGTTGGCCAACCCTTCCAGCATCACAAATTCATCGGGCTCCAGCGGACGGGTCGGTGAGGCTGCATCAATTTTGTCTCCCGCCTTGATCGGCCGGGCAATCACATTGAATTGCGCCATGGTCTCTTGCAGGTTGTAACTGTTGAGGATCACGCCAAGTCCGCCGACCAGGGTGGTCGGGTGGGCGATGATTCGGTCTGCTGTAGAGGCCAGCAGATATCCACCTCCGGCCCCGACATCCATCAGGCAGGCAACGATCGGAATGTCCCGCCGGCGGCGAAAATCAACGAGGTCCCGGTTCATAATGTCAGAGGCGGTAACGCCTCCGCCGGGGCTGTTGATCCGCAGCACAACGCCGCGAACCGACGGGTCGGCCTCAATGGTGGTAAGTTTTTCGCGGAAGAGGGCAACCGGGTTCTCCCCCATCGACCCAAGGCCACCCATGTTCCGGTTGAGCAACAGCCCGTCGATGTCGACAATAGCGATGGTGTTGCCGGCACCTTCTCGGACCACGACCCGGGCGAGCCGTGAGGCACGATTGTCGGTCTTCAACGAGGTTGTGATCGACCCGTCCATGCCGAGATCGCCGGACATGTTCATCGCGCCGTTCATCGCCATGTCGCCGGTCATGCCCATGGTGCCCTGCATCAGCACCCGCATCGGATTGTGCCGGCACCCGGTGATGATCAAGGCGAATAGGAGCAGGCACCCCCAGCATGTTCGACCGCGCAGCATTCCCCTTCCTCCAGACTTCCACAAAGAGCATCGACCAATCCTTTCGCCAACTCCCCCGTTGTCGTGCCGAGCCGATCGGTCACAGCCATTTACGGCGGCCCCGTAAGTCGCGTGGGGTCGCCAGGTTCTCCACTCTGCCAGAGGTGCTTTTTGAACGATTCGACAGGGACCAACGCCCGCCAGACACCCTCGGCAACGTTCCGAACCGACCGGGTGATGCTCGTCAGGCTGTCACTCACCGCCACAGATGAGGTGTGTGGCCGGCTGGAGCAGCTGCTGTCCGCAGAGGAACGAGAGCGGGCCCTGCGGCGGCTCCCAACGGTCCGGCGGCGTGCCGTCGTCAGCCGGGGGCGGCTGCGGCAACTGCTGGGGCGGGTGCTCAACCTGCCGCCCGCTGAGGTCGTCTTGCAGACGAATCAGCATGGCAAGCCGGGCCTGACGGGAAGCCTTGCCGGCAGGTGTGAGTTCAACGTCACGCACTCCGGGGATGAGGGGCTGATTGCGGTGGCGGTCGATCGACCGGTCGGTGTCGATCTGGAAATCGGGAAGCCGACGCAGACGGTTGACTGGGCCAGGTTGATGGCTGGAACCATTTTTGGGGAAGCAGAACTGGCTCGGTGGCAGGGCGTGCCGGACAGTCAGGCGGCTGCTGCAGTCCTTGATGCCTGGGTTACCAAGGAGGCTGTCTTCAAGGCGGTTGGCACCGGCATTGGAGACCGCCTCCGGCAGTGCGAACTCCCGTCGGTCATTCCCCGGGTCGATCTGACAGCGTGGGCTGCACCGGTTGACTGTCAACTGGTCAAGGTGTCGCCGCTGGGGCCGGCATCAGCCGCGGAGTCTGGCGTCGGGGTGACGCTGCTCAGCCTGCAGCCCACCTGGCACGTCGCAGTTGCCACCACTGCGGCTCGCTGCAGTCTGTGGCTGACGGATTTCGAATCAGTCTTGCGGGGGGATCTGCCGCTCCGCTGATTGCTGGGCGGGTGGCTGGAGAGGAGCGAGGGCCTGCTGAATGGCCGCAGCGAGTTGCAGCAGGGCCGGGGCAGTGTAGCTGCTGCGCGTGGCGTTCTGCCGGAGTGCCGGCGACCAGGCCAGATCGGTGCCGGGGGGGAGGTTGAGCAGGGCAAAGGCGTCCTGGGTCGGCATGCCGAGGAAAAACTGGCTGGCATCGACGTAGATTGCCCGGTCGTCACGGGTGCCCTCGGCGACCCACCGGGGTGGATCTGCTGTTGGCTCCAGGCTGCCGTGCGCCTGCTGCTTGAGGAGCCAGACGCAGGAACTGCAGCGTCCGGTCGAGGCCTCCACCCAGATGAAGTGTCGCATGATCACGGGGGTTGGGCGTCCCTCGCGGTAAAAGCGGGCATCCACATCGACTACCTGCATCGTCTGATTCATGCCGATGCAACGCAGTTCAGACAGATGACGGCCATTGGCTGCCAGCACCTGCCGGCCGATCATGTCGATTCCCGCCGCTGCTGGTGGATTGTCGGTAGCAATCACGGTCAGGCTGCCGTCGAGTGGCACCGCGTAGCCGGCACCGACCTCCTGAAGCTGAAACACTGGGGGCTGCTGGGGGGCACCCGTTTTTGACACGGTGGCCAACAAGGCGAGAGTGAAGAGCGGGACCCGCTGGCGGATCATGGCGGGGACGGAGTTGGCGTTCCCGCTGGCGATCCGGGAGGTAGCCGAATAGATTGACCGATTCCAGCGTGCCGCTGTCGGATCACCCACCACGGTTCCGGCCGCGACGGCTGTCAGCGGGTGGGCAGTCGAGGTGTCGGCTGCCTGGACGCAGGCGGTGCCCCACCAGGCCATGACCGCAAGTGCCAGCAGGCAGATGCACTCCACGCCGGGCCACCGAGATGGCAGAATAAAGTTCCGCGTGTTCATCGGCATTCTCCGGAGGACACGGCCAGAAAAGGGATCGTGAGGGAGGATCGGGCGTGGAATCAAGGCTGAATGGCGGCAGGCCGGCGGACTCGCAAGCCCCTGGGGGAGCGGTGGTTGCGCTACGGGATGTGACCAAAGTCTATCGGGACGGCAACGTGCGGGCGGTCTCCGGGGTGTCGCTGGAGGTTCCAGAGCAAGGATTTCTGTCGGTGACGGGCCCCAGCGGTTGTGGAAAATCAACCCTGCTCAATCTGCTCGGTGGGCTCGATACGCCGACCAGCGGCGGCGTTTTTTTTCGGGGACAATCGCTGGCGACGCACAAAGACCTCGACAGGCTTCGCAGCCGCACGATTGGCTTTGTCTTTCAGACGTTCCATCTGTTGCCGAACCTGACCGCCCGGGAGAACGTCCAACTGCCGATGTTCGGTGATGGTCGTCGCGATGCCGAGCGGGAGGCCCAGGCGGCGGCACTGCTGGCGCGAGTCGGTCTGGCCGACCGCGAAGACCATCTGCCAGGGGCACTTTCGATCGGCCAACGCCAGCGGGTGGCAATCGCCCGTGCCCTGGCCAATCAGCCGGCACTGCTTCTGGCAGATGAGCCGACTGGCAGCCTCGACAGTGAGAGTGGCACCACGGTGATGGATCTGCTTGGTCACCTCCATGCTGATCTTGGCATGGCGATGGTCGTCGTTACTCACGATCCGGCGGTGGCCGAACGTGCTGAGCGGACTGTGCGGATGCTCGACGGGCGGATCGTCAGTGATACGGCTGGTTGTCCTTGAGCGGGCGGAGGCTCGTCCACCAGGTAATTTTCTCTGGTTGGGGAAAGCAAGTGGCCAACTGGCTGATTACGACATGACCGCTGCCTCAAGCGCGTCCCGGATGGCTGTGGCCAGGGTGGACGCGTGTGGCAGGGCGACCATGCTGTGATGGTGTCCGGGTACTTTGCTGACCTCCACGGAACGCAGGACCTGACTCCAGCCCCGGTCATCCGGGCCACTCACGTCCACCGGGACTTCTTGCGGGCGGAACAGCACCCCGTCGGTATCGAGTGGCTGGGCGGTGCACTGATTGCAGAGCTGGACATGGTGGGAGAAGAGCCGCTGGAGGTCAGCAAGAACCTGTGAGACGAGAGCTTCGGGTGCCGTCGCTTCGATCAGACCAAGCTGTCGGGCATGGTCGTAGAGAAACGGCAGCTGTTCCGAGGCTGGCAGGTTGCCAAGGGCTTCCAGGCTGATGTCGAGCCCGTATTCGCGGCCCGTTGACTGGTCGCTGCCGTTCACGCAGGGCAGGCTGGAGTCGAACAGGATCAGCCGTTCGACCTGATCTCCCTCGGCAATGAGTTGCCGGGCAACTTCACTGGCGATGACGCCGCCGAGTGACCAGCCGCCGAGGAGGTAGGGGCCGACTGGCTGGACACTGCGGAGGGCCGACGCATAGTCAGCAGCCATGGACTCGAGGCTTGCTGGGAGGGCTTCCTCGCCGTGCAAACCACGAGAGCGAATCCCCAGCAGTGGCCGGGCCGGATCAAACTGCTGGGCGAGCGCTGCATAGCAGACAACGATGCCTCCGGGAGGATGTACCAGGAACAGCGGTGGCAGGGAGCCCGTCGGCTTCAGCGGCACGATCAGGGGATGATGGTTAGCCGCCGATGTGACCGGGGCAGCCGGGGCCAGCGAGGCGTCTCCAAAGCGGGCCGCAACCGCCGCGGGATGCAGGTCGCCGAGCCGTTGTGCGATCTGGCTGATGTCTGCCAGGTCAAACAGCAGGACGGTTGGCACATGGACGCCGAGGTCTTCGCTGAGCTTGGCGGTGAGCATCGCTGCCTGAAGTGAGGTGCCACCGAGGTCAAAAAAGTTTTGATTGATACCGATGCCATCGAGCCCGAGGGTCTCCTGCCAGCGGCTGACAAGATGCTCCTCCAGCGGAGTTCGCGGTGCCAGGGGGGCTATCGCCTCCACCGTGGTTGGCCGCTCGGCTGCCAGGCGGGTGCGGTCGATTTTGCCACTGCTTGTGCGTGGCAACTGGTCCAGCAGCGTGAGTGTGGCCGGCCGCTTGATCCCCGGCAGATGAGCCGCCAGGTGTTGCCGGAGCGTTGTCAACGCAGTGGTCACGTCAGTCTGTGCGGTTACAACGACAAAACCAGCTAGCCGGGCTTCTGGGGTGCCTGGGGCCACCACCGTGACGGCTGCTTCGGCCACGCTCGGGTGGGCGGCCAGGCAGGCTTCGACCTCCCCAAGTTCGATCCGATAGCCCCGCAGTTTGACCTGACCATCGAGTCGGTCGAGGAACTCGATGCAGCCGTCCGGCCGTCGCCGACACCGATCGCCAGTCAGATAAGCCCGCAGCGGTCCTTGGCTGCTCTGAAGGGTGATGAAGCGCGCCGCGGTGAGTTCAGGCCGCCCCAGATAGCCCCTGGCCAGACCTGGGCCGGCAATCACCAGTTCTCCCGGTACGCTGTCGGGAAGGGGCCGCTGATTTTCATCAACAATCAGCAGCGTCGCTCCGGCCGCGGCGGTGCCCAGGGGGATGCGGCGCAGGCCGTCATGACTTCGTGGCACCGGCCAGACGGCGGCTTCGACGGTCGTCTCAGTCGGTCCGTAGAGATTCCACAAGGTCACCTTCGGTAGCCGGCCAACCCGGCGCGGCAGGTCAGCCGGCATCGCCTCGCCTCCGCACCAAATCTGACGGAGGCTGACGCATTCGGAAAATCGCGGATGCCGTCCTATCAACTGCAGCAGTGAGGGTGTCACCGGTAGCACGGTGATTTCATCGCGAATCACCTGGTCGATCAACGCGTCGATGTCACGGCCTGCTTCGGTGTCAGCCAATACCAGCGTTGCGGCTGCCTGCAGCGTTGCCAGTGTCACGCCGAGGGCGGCATCGAACTGGTGGGAAAAGAGCAGCATCACGCGGTCCGTGGCAGCCAGAGGAATCTGCTGCTGCCGCCAGGCGAGGAGGTTGGCAATGGCTCCCTGTTCGATCAGCACACCCTTTGGACGCCCGGTCGAACCGCTGGTGTAGATGCAGTAGGCCAGGTCGGTGGTGGCCAGGTGCGGAAGAGTTTGCTCGGCAGGCGGATTCGTCAACTCGTCCAGCCGAATCAAGTGAAGGCCCTCGGCGGCCGGGGAGTCGTCATTCGAGATGCCTGCAATGACCATGCAGCGAGCGGCGGTGTCGGCGAGCAGGTCGTCGCTGCCCACGGCTGGCTGCCGCTGGTCAACTGGGGTCGGTGCGTAGCCGGCCAGCATGGTGGCAACCGTGGCGACCACCGCCTCGCCACCTGTACCGAAGACCGGCACAAGGCTACCGACGGGCAGACCGGTTGCGGCCAGTTGCTGGTGCAGCGACTGCGCAAGGTTGTCCAGATCACGGTAGTGCCAGGTGGTCTCGCCGGCGATGACCGCTGAGCGATCAGCGGCCTCAGTGACCGCTGGGGCGAGCTGGTCGGAAACCGTGCCGTGGGCCGCGGTGCCGGCTGCTGCGTCCAATGCCAGTTCGGACGAGGTGGCCCATGGTAGTTCAGAGAGCGGTTGTTCGGCCGCTGCGAGCAGTTCGCTGGTGAGGGTCTCCAGATTCCTGGCCAGGCAGGCGATTGTTGCCTGGTCGAACAGATCGGTCGCGTAGTGGATCATGCCGCGACAGGATGACTCGGTCTGCTCGAAGACAAACTCGATATCGTGGACGCAGGCCTGTTGGGGAACATGAAAACTCTCTTGGCGGAGCCCCGCAAAGTCCACCGCTTCGGCCCGGTCAGGAAAGAGGAAGCCGGCGCGACCAGCCTCTTCACGACGGTGTGCTTTCTCGAAGGTGCACGACACCTGGAATAAGGGATTACGGCTGGGATCGCGGGCGTGGGGTGTGTCGGCGATGATTGCGGCCAGCGGATAGTCTTCGTGCTCAAGGGCTCCCAGGATCATCTGGCCGGTCCGTTCGACCAGCGTGCGAAAGGATGGGTCATCCCCAAGCCGCACAGGGATCGGCAGCATGTTGACGAAGAATCCAACCGTGTTTTCGAATCGTTGCTCACTGCGGCCGGAGAAGGGCATGCCGATGAGGAAGGAGGTCTGGCCCGACAGACGGGCGAGCAACACTTCCACAGCAGCCAGCAGCACGGCCGACGGGGTCACGCCGGCGGTTGTTGCCAGCCGGCTGATTGCCGCTGACGTTACCGTCGACAGCGTCATTGGTTCGCTGGCCGCGTGGCCGGTGAAATGGCGGGGCCGGGGTCGGTCAGTTGGCAGGTCAAAGACGGTGGGAATGCCAGCGAGCGTCTGCTGCCAGAAGGTCTGCAGGCGTTCACGTGAATCCGCTTCGAGCAGTTGATGCTGGCGGTCGACGAACGCAGCGTAGTTGTTGGTGGGTGGGGGCAGGTCGGCAGCCATGCCGGCGGCCAACTGACGATAGCCGACGGCAATCTCCTGCAAAAGCAGAATCAGTGACCAGAAGTCGACGGCGATGTGATGGGTGGTCGCCTGCACCACCCAGTCGTCTTCTGCCAGTTTGAAGGCCGTCACCCGTAGCAGGGGCCCCCGTTCCAGATCGAAGGGCAAATGGGCATCTGCCGCAGCCTGGACCTGCACCTCGGCTTCCGAAAGGCCCGTGGCATCGACCACCGTAAACCGGGGCGGTAACGAATCATGGACCTGTTGCAGGAGCCGGCCCCCGGCATCGGAAAAAGTGGTCCGCAGGGTGGCATGCCGCTCGACCACCATGTGCATCGTCTGCTGGAGTGCTGCCACGTCGAGCTGGGACCGCACCCGGGTGGGAAGAAAGACGTTGTAGGCCGTGTCAGCGGGGTTTCGTCGGGCAGCAGCCCAAAGCCCGCGCTGCCCGGCTGAGAGCGGGAACGCTCGGGCGGCCGGCATCTCATGCGGGGACGCGTTGGCGGGGGCACCGGATCCGCTCGCGTCTGCCTGAACGCTCTCCGGTGAGCCTGCCTCTGCCAGCGTGCCGCAGAGCATGTCAATCAGCTCCGTCACACCAGTGCTCCGCATTAGTGCGGAGATCGCGAGGCTGATGCCGGTTCGGTTTTCAATCCAGTTGCGGAGTTCAACTGCCATGAGGGAGTCGAGGCCGAGTTCGAGCAGTGCCCGCTCCCGCTCAAGCTGCTCTGGGTCAATGCCCAGAAGCCCCGCCGCCTTGTCGCACACGACCGTTTCGACCATCGTGCGGCGGACAGGTGCCGCAGCGGTACGAATGGTTTCCGGGGTGATGGTGACTGCCTGGCTCGAGCCACTTTCGTTGCTGCGTGCCTGCAGCAGGTGGGCGAATTTGGGTGGCACATTGTCGGTGATGCCGAGGCCTCGCCAGCGACTCCAGTCCATTCGCAGAACGCTCAGCTGGATTTCACGTGAGGCGATCGCGTAGCCCAGGCAGGCCATCGCCTGCTGAACCGTGAAGCTGAGCACACCCTGTCGCTCCAACCGCGCGCTTAGTTCATTACGGCGGGCGAGGTACCCGACCTCGCCGAGGTGGCCCCAGTTGATCACCGTGGCTGGCAGGCCAAGGTGGCGGCGGTGATGGGCCAGGCCGTCCAGTGCGGCATTCGCTGCGGCATAGTTTGCCTGTCCGGCATGTCCGAAGACGCTTGAGAGCGAAGAGAAGACCACGAACTGCTCGAGGTCGAGTCCGCAGGCCAGCGACTCTTGGTGAAGGTTCCAGCCGCCAAGTACCTTGGGCCTCAGGACACGATCGAGCGTGGCATGGTCGAGGTCAACAAGCAGGCGGTCCTCAAGCACCATCGCGGTGTGGAAGATGCCCCGGAGGGGCCGCTCCTCGGTGCTGATTGTCTTGAGGACACGTCGGACCTCTTCCGGTTTGGTAATGTCGGCCGGCAGCAGTCTGACTCGCGTTCCGGCCGCCTCCAGTTCACCGATCACGGCAGCCGCCTCAGCGGAGACCTGGAGACTGCGGCCTCCGAGAATCAGCGTGCCCGCCCCCCGGCTGGCCAGCCAGCGGGCAACCTCAAGGCCAAAACCGCCGAGCCCACCTGCGACCCAGTAACTTCCGTCGGGATCGCAGGCGAGGGTGCCGGTGGTTGCCGGATGGATTGGGGCAGGCGGCGTGGTGTAGTCGATCACCAGTTTGCCGATATGGCGGGCCTGCTGCATCGAACGGAAGGTGGCAACTGCCTCGGTTGCGGGCTGCACCGTAATCGGCAGGGGGTGTAGCTCTCCTGATTCGAACCGTTCTGGAAGTGTCCGCAGCAGTTCACCCATGCGGCGAGGCTGTTGCTTGAAAAGTTGGTCCAGGTCGATGCCGAAGAAGGCGATGTTGTTCCGGAACGCGTAGAGCCCCAGGGCGGCATCACCGTAAATGTCCCGTTTGCCGATCTCCAGAAATCGCCCGCCAACGGCCAGTGCCTCGATGCCCCGGGGAATCGCCTCGCCGGGCAGGCTGTTGAGGATGATGTCGACGCCACCACTGAGGCGGTGGGCTTCATCAGCAAAGGCGAGGCTGCGGGAGTTCATCACTGCGTCGGCACCCTGTTCGCGGACGAACGCCCGTTTCTCATCGTTCCCAGCAGTGGCCAGAACGCGGGCGCCGGCGAGTCGGGCCAGTTGAATGGCTGCTAGGCCAACACCACCGCTGGCAGCATGAATGAGCACCGTATCGTCAGCCCGCATACGGCCGCAGGTTTCCAGGGCATGAATGGCAGTGAGGAACGCGATGGGTAGGGCGGCAGCCTGCTGGTGGGAGAGGTTCCGGGGCTTGCGGGTCACCAGATCGGTGGCCACAACCACATGGGTGCCGAAGGCACCGGGGGCAACTGCCATCACCTCGTCACCGGGCTTCCAGCCCGTGACAGCCGTTCCCACCCGGCTGACGATGCCGGAGCATTCACTGCCCAGCACGGGCCGTCCCGGAGGCAGGCCCGGGTAGAGCGAGAGCACCTTCATGACATCGCTGAAATTGAGCCCCGCGGCATGCACTTCGATTTCGATGTCATGGGGGCCAAGTACCGGCAGCTGCACGAGGCGGTGATGAAGGTCCTCGACGCCGGCCGAGTCGCCCACCTCAAGTCGGGCCGGCAGGCTGGCGGTTGCCGCTGGGCAGGCGGTGTTGGTGGCATGAGGATGGAAGCGGCGGACCCAGCGGCGGCCCCGCCGCAGCAGAACCTCGTCTTCACCGTCGTCGCGACGGAGTTCCTGGACCAACTCAGCGAGGGCTGGGCGGGAATCGGCCGGCAGATCGACGAGCCGCGTTCGGAGCCGGTTGTATTCACTGGCAATCACCCGGCCCATGCCGATCAGTGGTGTCTGCGAGACGTCAACCGCTTCGGCGGTCGGGTCGGTCGTCTGAGCTTGTGCCGTCACCAGAAAGCAGGGCGTCTGGCCGGTCGGGCTGGCTGCCTCCCAGGCCTGCACCAGATGCAGCGGAGCCCGGCATGTCAGGTGGGTACTGGCATCGAGGGCTGTGGTGGAAAGGGATGAGGTTCCCGGGGCATCGAGCGACCAGAGCCCAACAATGCCACCGATTGTTCCAGGGTCGATTGCCTCAAGCAGGCTGGTGAAGCCCGCCCGGTCGTTCGGGTTGAGGACGAAGGTTCCATCAGCCTCCTTGGAAAACCTGCTCCCAGGTCGCACGCAGACGACCTCATCTCCTGCCTCAACCAGCAGGGCCATGAGCTGATCGGTCGTCTCGTCGGCCGTTCCAAACAGCAGCCAGCGGGTTGCTGCCGTGGGCGGAGCAGCCGGGACGGCATCCTGTTCAACCCAGTCGAGGCGGTAGACCAGGTCGGCGGTGGTTTCGGCGGGGCCACTGCCCGTCACCCGGTGGCTGACAAAGCCGCGTATGCTCAGACAGAGCTGATCGGTTTCAGCCTCGTAGATATCGATGTCGGCAACGATGCGATCGTCGCTGCGGTCCCTGATTTGGACATGCACCGTGGCGGTGGCACCGGGTGAGCCTGCCGCGCGGATCTCGGCGATGGTATGCGGTAGGTAGAGGCCGGAGATCGTGTGATCAAAGTCTCGGTCCGCGGCGATCATGCCATGAAAGCAGGCGTCGAGGAGGGCGGGGTGGACGGTGTAGTCGGCTACGTCTGAGGCGGTTGCCTGAGGAAGGTGGACCGCAGCCACGCACTCGCCCTGGCGGCGGTGCCCGTGGGTGATGCCACGAAACTGTTCCCCGTACTCAAGCCCGAGCCGGTCGCAGTAGTGGTAGAGGCGGTCCGCAGCAAAGGCCTCATCACAGCGGTCGCGGGCCGAGGCGAGGCTGGTGGTCAGCGGGGCAGGTGCGGCAGGTTCGCTTGCAATTGTGAGCGATGCGAGTTCGGTCCAGTCGCTGTCATCGACGCTGCGGTCGGCGAAGCTGAGACTGCGGCGATCGGGTCGGTAGCGGCATTCCATCCACCGGGCCGAAGCCTCGTCATGAATGCAGGCCTGCTTCAGGGTCAGGCGTTCCAGACGGATGGCCCCGGTCTCATCTCCTGCCAGACCGCGGGCCGCGGCAAGGGCCGCCTCAAGAAAGGCTGCGGCAGGATGCACGCAGGCGCCGCGCACCCGGTGGTCTTGCAGATAGGTCTGCAGCCGCAGGTCGATGCGGCCCTGCCAACGGGCCTCGGGGCCATCAGCCCGCTCTCCAAGCAGGGGGTGCAGCGAGCGGCCCTCTCGGGAGAGCCGGGCCTCGCGGGACTCGTCCCGCAGGTATTTGGTCTGGAAGGGCTCCGGAGGGACGGGCAGGCGTCGTTGCGGGCGGGGATGGAGACGACTCCAGTCGATTGGGAGGCCACGGGTGGAGAGCCGGCCCAGGGACCCTAGCATGGCGTCGACGTCGTCTTTTTCGCGATGGAGCGACGGCAGGGTCTCGATCGTCTGGCCCGCCGCCTGGAAGCATTCATTGATGGCGTAGGCGAGGACCGGGTGGGGGCCAATTTCGATGGCCATGTGAGTGCCACGGCTGGCCAGACAGGCCATGGCGTCGGCGAAGAGCACCGGCTGACGGACGTTCTGCCACCAGTAGTCAGCGGTGAGTTGAGGGCCGTCGAGCAGCCGTCCGGTGACTGTGGAGAAGAGTGGCACAGAGGTCTGCTGGGGGGTGAGATCGGCCAGCGACCGGAGTAGTTCTTCCCGGACCGGCTCCATCAGCGAACTGTGGAAGGCATATTCCACCGTCAGTCGCCGACAAAAGATGCCAGCGGCCTCAAAACGTCCGGCCAGATGTTCAATGACCTCGGCAGTCCCGGACAGTGTCAGCGAGGTCGGGCCGTTGACGGCTGCGATGGCGATCAACTGCTCGTCGTCATCGACCCAGCCAGCAAGTTCGTCGCGGGACAGTCCGACCGCGAGCATTGCCCCCTGCGACGAGGCAAGGTCCATGGTGCGTCCCCGGTGGAAGGCAACCTGGCAGGCCTGTTTGAACGAGAGTCCACCGGCGACATAGGCGGCAGCGATTTCACCGACACTGTGGCCAACGCAGGCAGCAGGCTCGATTCCCCAATGCTTCCAGACGGCAGCAATGCCGGTCTGTACCGCGAAGATGGCTGGTTGGGCAAACCGTGTTAGCTTCATTCGAGAGCTGCTTTCATCGCGGAGTAGTTCTTCCACGAGTGACCAGTTGCCGTAGCGGGAAAACTCAGCGGCACATTCCTCAATCACCCGGCGAAAGACGCCGCTGGAGGCGAAGAGTCGGCGTCCCATCGCCCACCACTGGGGGCCCTGGCCACTGAACACGAAGGCAATCTGGTCTGCATGCAGGTCGGTGCGGCGGTCGCTGGCCTGGCCGTTCGGCAGACTGGTTGCCGCGTCCCGGAGTTGGGTGATCAGGTCGGCATGGTCTCGAGCCACGAAGGCCGCACGAGACAGCCCACCGCTGCGCCGATGGGCGAGGAAGGCGGCGATCTCACTCAGACTGATGGCTGCCCCGCCGGTCGTGCTGGAGTCCTCAAGCCAGGTGGCGAGGCGGTCGGCGGTGGCGGCGAGGCTCCGCTGATCGCGTGCGGCCACGGGGATAAGCAACGGTTCACTCACCCATTCCGAGGCGGGCTCACGATCAACAACTGAGGCCGAGGAAGATCGGCCCACCCCGCTCGCCGTCGGGCTCCGGCGAGCGTCGGGGGGAAGCAGGGGGGGGACCGGAGGCTCTTCGAGGATCACATGGGCATTCGCGCCGCCGTAACCAAAGCCATTGATGGCGGCGAGTCGCGGCTGTGGGTCTCCCGCGTGATCCGTGCCAGGCCATTCACAAGTCGCTGTGGGGACGCGGAGGCCGAGGCGGTCGAAGTCGATGGCCGGATTGGCCTGCTGAAAGTGCAGGTGGGCTGGAATGCGGCGGTGCTGCAGCGACAACGCCACCTTGATCACGCTGGCAATGCCTGCGGCTGCCTCAAGGTGGCCGATGTTGGTCTTCACCGAGCCAATCAGGCAGGGACGGTCGGCGGGTCGACCAGCACCGATCACGCTCCCGATGGCATTGGCTTCGATCGGATCTCCGACCGGCGTCCCTGTTCCATGGGCTTCGACATAACTGATGGCTGTTGGCTCGATGGCAGCCTGCCGGCAGGCCTCACGAATGAGTTGTTGTTGGGCCTCGCCGTTGGGAACCGTCAGGCCGGCGGTGCGGCCATCCTGGTTTGAGGCAGTCGCGCGGATGACGGCATAGATCAGGTCACCGGCAGCGATGGCATCACGGAGGGGCCGAATCAGCACCATGCCAGCCCCTTCGCTTCGGACGTAGCCGTTGGCTCTGGCATCAAAGGTTTTGCAACGGCCATCGGGAGAGAGCACCCCGAGTTGGCTGAAGGCGACGGTGAAGTCGGGCATCAGCAGGGCGTTGACCCCACCGGCGAGCGCCATCGTGCTTTCCCCACGACGGATCGATTCACAGGCAAGGTGAACCGCCAAGAGAGAAGACGAACAGGCCGTATCGATGGCCAGACTCGGCCCGCGGAGATCGAATGAGTAGGAAATGCGGTTGGCAGCAATACTCGAGGACCCACCGGTGTTGCTGTAGGGGGTGATGACCCCGCGGTCCTGAAAACTGAGTGAGGCCACTGCATGGTCAAACGAGGAAATTCCAACGAAGACGCCAACGGCATCACCGGCCAGCTGCCGGGGGCTGCGACCGGCATCTTCGATGGCCCGCCAGGCAACTTCCAGCAGCATCCGCTGCTGAGGATCCATCATTGCTGCTTCCCGCGGGGAGATAGCGAAAGCCCACGGGTCAAAAGCCTGAATGTCGGTGACATGACCACCCCAGCGGCTGAGCAGTTTGCCGGGGCTGGCGGAGCCAGAACGGTAGAACTTGGGGGTGCTCCAGCGGTCGGTGGGGGTTTCCGTGATTGCATCCCGGCCCGAGTTGAGCAGGTTCCAGAAGGACGGCCAGTCGTTGGCTCCGCCGGGAAGACGACAGCCAATTCCCACGATGGCCAGTGGCTCACTGGCGGCGGGGGTGTCGGTGTTGCGGGCGACTGCGGTCTGCAGTCGCTGCCAGGCAGCAAGACGATTGGGGGAGTCGGGGTGGTTGGCGTCGTACATCAGCAGGCGTGCATCCGTGACTGGAACGTTGGGAATCAGGAAATCTCTCGAAAGGCCTCAGTGGGCAACAGGGCTGCTGCCCGCCGCGCTGGCAGCCAGGCACCGAGCAGACCGATACCGAGGGCAATGACAAAACCTTGGCCAAGCGTGGTGGCGTTGATCACTGGCACGATCATGCCCCCGGTTGCAGGCGAGCGACTCAGCAGGCCCGTCAACGCATACGCGGCCAGCCCGCCAATGAAGGCGGCGGCCAGGGCCAGGCCGCATGACTCCAGCAGGATCATCAGCATGATCCGTCCGCGGGGCCAGCCGATTGCCCGAAGGATGCCAATCTCACGCGTCCGTTCGTGCACGCTGGTCATCATCGTGTTGAGCGTGCCGATCCCACCGATGATCATTGCCACCAGCGAGGTCATCCAGGCCATGCCGTCAGCCAGTTTCAGCCGCGTGTCCGTCTGAACGAATTCAGCTGTTGCCAGGGCAAGCAGCCGCGGGTCGACGGCCTCGATGGCTGCAACCGCTGAGGGCAGGTCGGTTGTCGATTCCAGCACTACGTTGACATAGGTGACCTGTCCGTCGCGGCCAGTGAGTTCCTGGAGAACCGGCAAGGGCAGAATCAGCGAGCCGTTCTCCCAGACACTGTGACTACGAAAGACGCCCACGATTCGGAAGGGCTCACCAAAAACGGACAGGGATGCACCGCTGTGCAGGCCCAGGCGGTCAGCGAGATTCTGGCCAACGAGCAGTTCGCGGGCATTGGGGCTACTGAACTGCGGCGGCCCTGCTGCCGGGCCGGCAGAGCCAGCGACTTCGTAGTCGGCAAGCAGCCATGAGTCGCTCGGCAGTCCCATGGTGGGAATGCCATAGATGCCCTCGTCCTCAAGGGAGAGCGTCTCAAGGAGCACGCCCGCCGTCCGAGCTACCCCCGGAAGGGCGGAGAGCTGCCGACTCGCGTCCTCCGAGACGGCGCTGCTGAGTCGGTCGGCCGCGCCCTGGCGTGAGACCACGATGTCAATCTGATGGGCATCGTAGACATCAGCGAAGGCGCGGCGGAACCCGCGGCTGATGCCCAGCAGGGCGACAATCGCGGTCATCGCCGTCGCCAGCGCAGCCAGGGTCAACGCCGTACGAAACGGCCGGCGCACGATGTTTCGATAGACCAGTTCTGGAAACCGCATGGCAAGGGAGACGGAGCCAGAGAGACGAGGGGATTGCCCCCAATAAAACCCCCGAAACGGTGGGTTGGCAACCTGGCGAGGTGGCTCCGTCGGTGCATCTGCGAGGCGACCTGACCGAATTTGCGGAAAAAACGGTTTCGGAAGCCAGTTCGGGCAGCCTCACAAAGGTGGGGTCTGGGTGCCGCGGGTGAAGCGAAAGAAACCGCCACCGCGAAAGGGCCCATGCCCGCTGGTGGCGTGCGTGCTCTGCGGCGACTGGGCTGCGGCAGCAGGAAGTACCGGTTCTGCGGAAAGAATCGCTGCTCGGGTGAGGCGTCCGCCGATCGAGCGGAGTATGAGACCGACTTGGGAGAACGGAGGGCCCTGGGGGCTACGCTGGTGGGGTGGCCCTCTGGGAGGACCGTGCCGTCTCACGATGAGCCGGTACCTGCTCGTCGTCGTGCTGGTCTTCGGGGGAAGCAGCCAGGGGCGAGCAGGTGAGCCAAAGGAACTCCATACCGATCGAGATGCCTTTACCCCCTCGGTCTATACGATTCGTCCAGGTCAAGTTCTGAACGAGATGTCGCATGTCTACATTGAGAATCGCGAAGGGAAGCCGACCAACAACTATCCCGAGTACATCATGCGGATCGGGGCAACCGATCGGTTTGAGTGGCGACTTGGCGTCAATTATTCAGTCGGTTCGCAGGGGAATGTGGTGACCAGTGTCGAGGCGGGGGAGCTGCCGCTCGATGGCAGTACCCTGTATGAGTCAAATTTCCTGTACGGCTTCAAGCTCTCAACGACAGATCAAGATGGCTGGATTCCAGCAAGTTGCTTCATCATGGAAGCAACCACTCCGATGTACGGGCAGGACTTCGGAACCGAGCCGGTCGCAACCGTGGCTTTTGGTTGGGAGTTTCCCACGCACTGGCGGTTGGATGCTGCGATGCGATATGCCTACGCCGAATCCGAGATCAACTGGTTCAGCCGTTGGGGGCCGTCAGTGGTCCTCCGGGTGCCGGTCACTGACCGCTGGGAGGTCCATGCTGAATACTTCGGCACCTTTAATCAGGGGCTGCCCGACGAAGTGAACCGGCCTTTCTTCAGCCCTGGCACACACTTTGTGATAAACGAGCGGATCGAACTCGGGCTGCGTGTGGGCTGGGGAATGACCCGGGACGCAGCGAATTTCTTTTCGGATGCCGGTCTGGCGATTCGCTATTAACGGCGGGTTCCGGCAGCGGGAGCCGGACCGTGATAGAATCTGCTCGTCGGTCGGTTGCCAACTGGTTTGCCGGCATACCGCAGTTGTCTTCCTTGGGAGTATCACCAAATGCCTTCGCGAACGTGTTGCTGGAGAATCGCTCGTTGCCTACTCATTGCCGTGTGTCTGGTGGCGGGAACGACGTCCCAGGCAGCAGAGACCTGGAATGCATTTCCTGGAGGCAACGGTCCCGGCAAGGGCAAGCGGGTTGTGCTTGTCAGTGGGGATGAAGAGTACCGCAGCGAAGAGGCCCTCACGCAACTGGCGAAGATCCTGGCGACCCGACACGGTTTTGACTGCACGGTGCTCTACGCCATTGATCCCGAGTCGGGAGAGATTGCACCAAACAACCAGAAGAACATTCCCGGTCTTGGGAGCCTGGAGGCCGCTGATCTGATGGTCATCGCCACCCGATTCCGAAACCTGCCTGATGAGCAGATGAAGAAGATCGATGACTATCTCAAACGAGGTGGGTCGGTGATAGGTATGCGGACGGCGACGCATGCCTTCAATCTCGACAAGGAAAGCCCCTACGCCCACTACAGTTTCAACTACCGGGGTGAGAAAAAAGACTGGACGCAGGGCTTTGGTCGGCTGGTGCTTGGCGAGACCTGGATCAGCCATCATGGCCACCACAAGTTTGAGAGCACGCGGGGTCTGATCGCTCCCGGTGCTGGCGAGCACCCAATTCTGCGGGGTATCAAGGACGGTGACATCTGGGGGCCGACCGACGTGTATGGCGTGCGGCTGCCGCTGCCGGGTGACAGCCAGCCGCTTGTGCTTGGCCAGGTGCTTGCTGGCATGGGGCCAGACTCGCCGCCGGTCGAGGGCGTGCAAGAGGGCAGCAAGAACAAGGTTGCCAAGAATGCCCCGATGATGCCGGTCGCCTGGATCAAGACATACGCTGTCGATGGCGGTCCGAGCGGCCGGGTGTTTACGACGACCATGGGATCGTCGAGTGATCTCTGGTCGACTGGCGTTCGCCGTCTGCTCGTCAACGCCTGCTACTGGGCAGTGGGGCTGGAGGATGCGATTGACGGCCAGGCTGATGTCGGCATTGTGGGAACGTACCAGCCGACGCCCTTTGAGTTCATCAAGGACAAGACGATCGGTATCAAGCCGGCTGCTTTGCGTTAAGGCGATTACGGAATCGGCCTGATCCAGATGTTGCGGTAGCGGGTGGGGCTGCCGTGGTCCTGTAGGAACAACGGCCCCTTGCCGGTCGCCTTCAGTTGCTTTTCCACGCCTCGCAGATAGTCAGTCACACCGTGCTTGTACGGGATGTACGGTGACCGCGGCTCGGTGAAGGTCACGCCATCCTGCACGAGTTGGCCGTTGAGCCAGGCCTTGAGGGTGCCGGCTGAGCGGAGGCTTCCGTCGGCATTTCGTTTCGGGGAGATGAACCGAATGTCATACACCTGCCACTGGCCAGTCGGTCGGGCTGCGTTGACCAGCGGCTTGGCGAACCGGTAGAGGCTGCCTTCATCCTGGGAGGTAAAGTTCTCGACTCCAAAGGAGTCGTAGATCTGCATTTCGTAGTGGCCGTGGATGTAGAGCCCACTGTTGCCATGAGCCACGGGAGAGGTCATGAATTCTGCGTGGATGTCGGCGTCTTCGAACCTCACGCTTGAAACGAGGTGGTTGGCATGGCTCTTGGTGCGGGTGACCACCAGGGTGCCATCCTCCACCAGCCAATCGATGGGCCCACCCGACATGGCTGTGAACTGGGGTTCGACACCCGGACCAAACAGCACCACGGCATCGGCCGGCCGGGAACTCGGTAGTGACGACTGGTCGGGCTGGAAGTCAGCCAGCAGTTGCTTGCTTCGGGTGTCGGGCTTGGCTTGAGCAGCAGTTGGCGGCTTCTTCCCCAGTAGCGTTCGGTCGGCAAAGTCGGCAAAGTGCATCCAGTCATCCGGCAAGAGAGCATGCTTTCCTGTGCGAATGTGATAGCCAACGGTTTGTCCGACGGGAGTGTTGACCATCGGCATGTCCTCAGTGCCAACTCCGGTCAGGCCGTAGAGCTTCCAGGCCCGGCCGGCGGCAACCGCGGCCAAAAACTCACCGCTGGGATCAGCCCAGCGGTCGTCCTCGGCACTGGCCACATAGAGTGGCCGCGGCGCCGCCATGGCAAGCAATGCATGCTGGTCGCAGGGGAGTTCAATTTCGCGATTGGCGTAGTCTGCCAGCATTGGGCAGAACCAGTGGGGAAACCGACTGGTGATTGCCGCCAGGGTTTCACCGAAGTTCCGCCGAAACAGGGCAGCGCCGCCGCACCCAGATTCATTGGAGACCACCAGGGCGAACCGCTGGTCGCAGGCCCCGGCCCAGAGGGCAGCCTTGCCCAGTCGTGAGTGGCCCACCACCACCACCTTGCCGGCATCAACCTCCGGCAGAGTGACAAGCCAGTCGAGAATCCGTGACAGGCCCCAGGCCCAGGTGCCGATCGCGCCGGGCTCGTCTTTGGGCAGGCTGCCATCAACGGGTCGACCGAGTGAGGCGAGCACGCTTTCTGGTCGGCCGTCAGCCCGATCAGGGAAGAAGTCGCCACAGTAGGCCGTGGCCATACCGTAGCCCCGGCTGAGCATGGCGGTAACCGGGAAACAGGTTTGGCGGGTGCCGCGAGAGGCAGCGGTGCCGCGATGGTCAACAATGCCCGGTCCGGCGGGAATCCATCCGGACGGAAGCCAGACTGCGGGGTCGGTGGTTTCCGCTTGGTTCCCCCGGAAATTGAGTTTCAGGAAGACTGGGACCGGGTGGTCTGTCTTCGGGAGGTAGAGCAGCACGCTGGTTGTCGGGGAGGTGGCGTTCGTGCCGAGTCGAAGGGTGGCCTGCAGACGAATACCGGTGATGCCGCCCACATCAACGTCGGCTCGTTCGACGCTACCGACAACGCTGATCGGCACTGCCGGCAACCGCTTGCCGTAGATGTATTTTTCCAGCATCGTAACCTGGTGGGGCCGCGAGGTCTGTTCCCACTCGGTGACGGAGGAGGCAGGTACCTCATCAGGGCCAGCCAGGACATCGGGCAACACAAACGCTCCCGCCAGTGACTCGTCATAGTTGGCAGCAGGTGGTGCCGGCAGAGCGGGGGTGACTGGGGCCAGCAGCAAGACAGGGAACACGATCAGCCGAAAGACGACAGGCGAGCGGGCAGGCATGGAGACTCCTCTTCGTCAGGAAGGCAACGGCGGCCAAGCATGCAATCGTTCAGGGAGCGAGAACGGTCTCTGCCCTCGGGGGGGGGAGCCGTGATCAGGCCATTCGGCCAGCCCGGCGGAGGTGCATGCCCATCGCCAGAAAGGTGGCGGCACTCGAGAGCAGGTTGATGCCGACGAAGATCCCGAGCAGCACACCGGCTGCGGCAGGGCTGCTAGTGAGCAGGATGCCACCGAGCAGGCCGGTGATCACGCCATCCAGCAGCAGCCATCCCCACGGGAAGCCGTCACGAATGGCAAAGGCTGCGGCAATTTTTGCAGCCGCCTCGAAGGAAAGCAGCAGCCCCAGAAAGATCACCAACGCCTCCACGCCCGCTTCGGGAAGCGTCAACATCCCGGTGCCAGCCAGGGTGGAAAGGCCTCCGCAAAGCAGCATGATCCAGAACCCTCGCCAGGTGTAGGTCCCAATGGCCATGGCCAGCTGAGAGACTCCGGCAGCCAGGAGCGTGACGCCACAGAAGACAGCGATCACGGTGGCAGCGACCCAGGGGGCAGCCAATGCGAGCCCTCCGAGGACGGCAAAAATACCCCCAAGGACAAAACACCAAATGGCGACACGGGCGAAGGGATCGGTCGATGTGGGCATGGCAAGACGTCCTCGGGCGTGAAACGAGTGGCAGGACGAGTACGCCGGACGCAATTCGGCCGTACCCCGCCTGGGCGTATTCTTGCCTGCATGCGGGCCGAAGGGAACCAACCCACTTTTCCTGCCAGGCAACAGTCCGCTGCCCAGAATAGCAGCAGCCACTGGAAGGCTTCAGAAAGGCCTAAAAAAAGGTGGCGGTGGAATGCGTTGCTGATTGCCTCAGCCGGTGCTACCGTCGAGGGATATGGACGACGACCTCACCTCTGTGCCTGCCCGCCCGCCTGCTGAACCCCCTCAGCAGGCATCGTCTGCCGAGGAGTCTGCCGCCACGGTCCTCTCCGGCGGCGAGACCGCCCCGCTCCTGCCAGCCTCTATCAACGAACTCGGCAGCCAGCTTCAGGGGCAGCAGCTCGGCGACTACCAGCTTGAAGAGTTTGTCGGTGGTGGTGGCATGGGGGCGGTCTTCAGGGCCCTTGATACCACCCTCGACCGAGTTGTCGCGGTCAAGGTGCTGGCTGGCCATCGGTCTACCGATGAAGAGCTGCTGCGGCGGTTCCGCAACGAGGCCCAGTCGGCGGCCCGGCTGAATCATGAAAACATTGGCCTCGTGCACGCGGTGGGAGCCAGCGACGGCTGGCACTACATCGTGTTTGAGTACATCGAGGGAACCAACCTACGGGACATTGTGCGGCAGCGGGGACCACTCAGCGTGGCCGCGGTGGTTGACATCTCCCTTCAAGTTGCCGCGGCACTTGAGCATGCTGCCCAGCGGAACGTCACCCATCGAGACATCAAGCCCTCCAACATCATCATCACACCGGCAGGCCGGGCGAAGCTGGTCGATATGGGGCTGGCTCGCCTCCAGCACGTTGCGGGTGAGCAAGATCTGACGGTCAGTGGCATGACGCTCGGGACCTTTGACTACATTTCTCCTGAGCAAGCCCGAGATGCCCGGGCCGCCGATATTCGCAGCGATCTGTACTCTCTCGGCTGCACGATGTTTTTCATGCTCGTTGGCCGGGCACCGTTTGCTGAGGGCACGATGGTGCAGAAGTTGCTGCAGCATCAGCAGGAGCCTCCACCCGCCATCGAATCGCTGCGCGCCGATGTGCCACCGCGGCTGGCTGCGGTCATGCGTCGGCTGATGGCCAAGCAGCCTGCAGAGCGGTTTCAGCGGCCTGCGGCCCTTGAAGCGGAATTGCTCGGGATCGCGGATGACGAGGGAATCGATCTTTCCGTTGTGCGGCCGGCCCTTGAGCCGGGGGCAGCGGTTGTGAGCCGGCGGACCAGCATCGTCTGGCCCTGGATCGTTGCCGTTTCGTGCCTTGGGGCCCTGGTGGCGTGGCTGGCCCTGACAAGCACGGCCGAAAAGCCGCTGTCACAGGCGGCGGTAGGAACGGGGTGGCCTGAACCAGCGGCAGCCGGACCTTCCGCAGAGACAGCCAACATCAGGCGGGTGGTGCGTCGCCCTGCCAGCGAGACAGAGTACGCCACTGTGGCGGCGGCTGTGGCGGCGGCAGCGGACGGTGACGTCATTGAAGTCAATGCCGATGGCGAGCACGCCCTTGGCCCTCTGAGCCTTGACGGAAAGGCTCTCACGGTGCGGGCTGCCCCGGGGAGACGGCCACAGTTGTGGGTTGATGACCGGTTGTTTCCGGTGGGCGAAGCTGATCAGGCTGTATGGCTGGTCAGTGGAGGGCAACTGGACCTCCAAGGCTTGGACATCAGGATGGAACGCGCCAACACGGTGGCAGCCACAAGCCGTTCAATGATCTGGCTCACAGCGGGGGCGACCCTGCGGTGCCGGGACGTCGGGCTGGTGTTGGAGGCGGGGCCGCTTCAGGAAGAATCTTTCGGAGCAGTGTTCGACCGGATCGTGACTGTCGCCGGGCGTGAGCCGGCCGACCGGGAGAGGGTGGAAACCGAGGTCGCTGGTAGTGAGTCGGTGGCTGCTTCTACAGGCATGGCATCAGGGGTGGTTCTTGAGTTGACCGATGTGATGTTCAACGGCGATGCCACTTGGTGTCGTGTTGAGGGGGGCAGCAATGTGTCGATGCGGTGGACGCGGGGAAGTGTGACCACATCGGGACGATTTCTGGAGGTGGTGGGGAATGCCTCACCGAGTGAGCCGGAGGCAATACTCTCGCTTGATCTTGAGGATGCAACCTTTGCCTGCCAGCAAGGATTTGCCCGGCTTACTGATACACCAACGCAGTCAAGGGTGCCTCGGCTTCAAGCGACTGTTGCCCGGTGTCGGTTTCTTGTCCCCGAGCCGTCTGCGCTACTTGAGCAGGTTGGGGTCGCTGAACCGGAAATCTATCAGGTGGCAGTCGACTGGCAGGATTGGCGGGGGCGGTATGAGGGCAGCCGGTGCTATCGCCGGATCGATGGAGCCGGGGACCCGATCGAAATCGACTATGCCTCCGCAGGGCGATCCCTGCTCTACGAGCCGGGCCTCGACGCCTGGCCCGGCAGGAATGCAGGGAGTCGCTGAGGCGGCGAGCGACGGCCCGGCCGTGGGCAAGAGAAACCGTTTTTCCGGTGTAATGGGGGCTGTTCTGCCGACATAGAAGAACGAATGGATGCTTGACAGAAGCATCGAACTGAGCACACCATAGTCAATTCCGTCGGACCCGCAGCCACCGGCATGCCGCCAGCCGACGTCTTCGATCCGATGCCGAAAATTTCCGCAGGAGCATTTTTAATATGAGAAGCAGGAAGCAGTTCACGCTCGTAGCCATGGCCGTTGCTGTTTGCGCTGTGGCCATGTCAGCCAGTCCGGCGTATGCCGTCAAGCAGTTCTACGACGAATTCAAAGAGGTGTACGTCAGCAACGGCTCACTTGACGGGGCTGCTGTAGCAAAGGCCAAGTGCAACATCTGCCATGAAGGAAAAAGCAAGAAAGACAAGAACGCCTACGGCAAACTGCTTGACGAACTCCTCGACCGCAAGAAGGACGCCAAGAACCCTGCCAAGATTCGTGAGGCCCTCGAGCAGGTCGCTGGCGAGAAGAGCCCCTCTGGTGAAACCTACGCGGAACTCTTCAAGGCAGGCAAACTTCCCTGAGTTGATACCCAGCCTGCCTGACCACGCCAGTCAGGCCATGACACTCCGGCCGGCCTCGAGGAGCTGCTCCTCGAGGCCGGTTGCGTTTTGGATGGTCTCAACGACGTCGTCCCGAACGAACAGGCGGACCTGCTTGACGAGGCTGTCAAACTGCCGATGAGCGAGGGCCTGGGTGACCGGTGAAATCTCCGCCAGGGGTTGCCAGCGGACTTCGCCGGTCGCACCGTGTCGACCACGCACCTGAAGCCGAAACTCAATTTCGCGTTCCGCCGGCGGGGCATCGATGATCAGGCTGCCGCTGGGAATGCTCTTGCCAGTCGTCTGTGAAAGGCTTTCGGCCAGCCGGTCTGAGGCGGTGGCCAGTCGCTCGTAGGGCAGACCTGCAAGGACCGTGTGGAGTTCAGGGTGAGAACCGGCATCAAAAGCGGCTGCGCGTTTGTAGAGCCGGCGGTGGCTGCCGAACAGGCCTTGGAGAAGATGCTTGGCCGGCTCACTGTCAGCGCTGGCCGTCAGTAGGCGGACAAACGCTGCCTCGTCTGACTGGACGAGCGCTTCCGGGGCGATGCTGTCACGGCAGAGCCAAACGGCCCGCTGCAGCATCGCCGTGGCTGCCCGGACGGCATGATGCCAGTAGACCTCGCTGAACATCACGTAACGGGCAAACACCATCAGTTCGGCTGCGGTCCGGCCTTTGTCGGTGATGGCCAGTGTCTGACCACTGGCGTCGAGACAGAGGCTCGCCAGCAACCGCTCTTGATCGAAGTGCCGGCCATAGGGCACCCCGGCGTGGAGGCTGTCCCGGGACAGATAGTCCATCTTGTCGACATCGATCGGCCCGGAAAGCAACGAGGCAAGGATCCGGCCGGCTGGGTCGGTGGCGGTGCCCAGAATCAGACTTGCCAGGCGATCGACCGAAAGCCCCCAGTCCTCCTGCAGCAGCGAGCCCAACTCACTTGTGGCAAGAATCGTGGGCATCAGGGTTTCGTGTCGGGGCATGCCGTCTAGGCCCATGTCCTCCATCGGATGACAGTAGGGCCAGTGGCCGATGTCATGCAGCAGCGCGGCGACGATGAACGCGGCGGCATCGTCGCTGGTGACCTGCTCGCAGAACCGCTCGTCATGCTGCAGGCTCATGAGAAAATCGAGTGCCAACCGGTAGACGCCCAGCGAATGCTCCAGTCGAGAGTGCACGGCGCCGGGATAGACCAGGGACACCAGGCCGAGTTGCCGAACAGAGGCGAGTCGCCGCAGGGGAGCGGTGTCGAGCAATCGTCGGACCCGATGCGTTAGCGGAACGGTGGTGCCGGGGGGAATCCGCACGCCACCGTCGGCATGGAGGTTGGCCAATTCGGGAAGGGCGGCAAGTGGCATCACGTCGGGCAAGCCAAAGGGGGCAGGGGATGAAGGGCGTTTCGGGCAGACGGCTGTGGCTTAGATCACCGGTGTGATGCCTGCCAGGTAACGCATCAACGCCGTGAGGAAGATGTAGAGTGCGTAGTGACTGACGCCAACGCCCCAGTCGAGGTCAAAACTGACCACCGCCGCCAGGCCTCCGGCAAACAGGAAAAAGGGTGTCACAAAGGTCCACTGCCAGAGTTCAAGATCGCCCCCAAGCAGACTGTGAGCTCCCCAGAGGGCGGCGTATGCCAGGCTGCAGGCGAGCACCCGCAGGAACAGGGAACGACCGCTGTAGGCCTCGAGTTCCTTGTCGCGAAACACAGCATAGCCAACGCGCACGACCGGCAGGGCGACGACAATGGCGGTGAGAGCCAGCAGCCAGGTGGGAGGGGGGGCGGGGTGGAAGGCCCAGCCAGCAAACAATGCTGCCAGCAGCAGCATCAGGAAGCCGCCGATCACCAAAGTGATCAGTACGGGTGTGACCGGCTTTTCTTCAAAGACAATCGGGGCCGTCGGCATCTGGCCCGACTGGGATGTCGTTGTGGGTTTGGCCGGCTCATGAATCGTGACCGTCGCACCGGCCTTGGGGATCGTGATCGGGCTCTTGCACTTCGGGCAGGGGCCTGTCTGGCCGGCGAACTTATCGCTGACGTTGAATCGCGTGCGGCACTTTGTGCAGACAACCGAAATAGCCATGCGAGTCGGCTCACAGGGGAAAAGGGGTCGAAAAAAGGAAGCCGGTCGCGGAATTGAGGGACGGCGACCCTTGAGTCTTCAGCAAAACAGGAGGAGTGTCCGCCTGCCTGCGACCTGGAGTGTAGAGTATGAAGGCCAAACGGGCCGCTCAAGCCACCCACGCTCCCAACAGCCACCCGTAGTCTCATGACAGTCCCTGATTCCATTCATTTTTCTTGCCCAAATGGCCACGGAATCACCGTGCCGGCCAGGCTCGCGGGCAAAAGCGGTACGTGCTCCAAGTGCGGAGTCGCCGTCACGATCCCGACGGAGCAGGCAGAACAATCGGATGAACCTCCCGGTTCAGCCATTGTCGATGACCTCTCGGAATCACTGGTGTCGTCAGCAGATCTCCTGGGGGATGCGATTGATCCAACTGCTCCAATTGCGGCCGCCGTCGAGGGAAGTTTGCCGCCTGATAACCCGACTGCCCGACTGGTCGCTCGCCTCTGGCAGGAGCGACAGCATGGTGGCGAAGTGGAACTGCACATTGCAGGCAGTTCTCGACCGATCCTGCCGCAGTTCTTTGAACGCGACTGGTCGCAAGGCAGTCACGCGTTGTTTGCCCGGCAGGAGCCTGATGGTTCAGTCACGCTTGAGGCCGTCGCCTGGGAATCAGTCCAGCGGGTTGTGGTCCGCAAGGTGCGGGGGCTGCCCGACGGCATGTTTCTCGACGCAGGCGAGACTTAAGGCTGAGTGCGTCTGCACTGCCATAGGTGAGGCTACTCGGTATCGTCACTGAGATCACCTTCAGTGATCATGCTGAAACCCTTGTTGCCGAGGGTCTCTAATCCCATCTCGGTGTTGTCAACCATCAAGGCCACGACTGGGCGGCCGCGGGGCCGCATCAGCACTGGGTAGGCCTGGATGATGTTGATTTCAGCTTGGAGCAACGCCGTGCAGATGCGAACCAGTGGCTGCGGATCATCGGGCAGTTCGACGCCGATGAGATCGCTCTCGATAATCGCCAGACCAGCCCGTTCAAGGATTTCACGACCCTGTTCGGGGTGGCTCAGCAAAAACCGAACGAAGGCGCATTCGCCGGCATCGCTGATCGAGAGGGCCACAATCCGCACCCGGCTTCCGTTGAAACGGCGGACCAATTCAAGCAGTTGCCCGACGCGGTTTTCCAGAAACACCGTGAACTGGCGAAGCGTCGGCCAATTGCGACCGCGAGCTGTGGCAAACCCGATCACGCCTTCGCCTGCATCGCCAAAACTCATGATTGTTCTACCAGTCCTTCCCGTCCTTCATGGGCGTCACGTCGGCAGAATAGGCTTTTTCTGGGGCACCGGTCAATTATTTTGAGGTGGTTCCCGGGGCGAGTGATCGACAGATCGGCATAATGCAGGGGTGGTCCGCTTGTTGTCCGGTCGCTCCACTGCCCTGAATCATTCCTCTCGCCGCGAGCACACCGTGTCCGATCATGTCGCCTCCCCCGCCTCTGTCCACGAGATGGAGATTCGTGTCCGGTATCAGGAAACCGACGGGCAACGGCGAGTGCACCATGCCAACTACCTCACCTATTTTGAGATGGGTCGCACCGAGATGCTGCGGGCCCATGGGCAGACCTACCGCGACTTCGAGGACGCCGGTCTCTTCATGGTGGTGTCTGAGGCCAGTTGTCGGTACCAGGCACCGGCGGAATATGACGACCTGCTGGTGCTGCGAACTCGGGTTGAGAAAATCACCGCCGCCAGTATTCGGCACGCCTATGAACTCATTCGGGACCGCCGGATTATCGCTACCGGTTCCACGCTGGTTGTCTGTGTCGATCGAGAGGGGCGAATCAGGCGGCTGCCAGACTGGATTGTGGGGGACTGAGGCAGCGACGCCGCTGCGGTCGGTCTGCCGAGAGCAATCCGGCGGCGGACAAAACTGTCCGGCATGGCAGTGATCAGTTTTTGCGACCGTAACGCGAGACCACTGCCATGATTGGCCAACTGCATGGCGTGGCGTAACGTTCAGCGGCTTGCCGCAGACCTGCGGCCGGTGCCTCCAGGGTAGGAGCGTCGTTGTCCGTCCGACTCACTGAAGTCGGAACCCTCTCGGGAGACTTCCCTGATGACCCATGCAGCAGAGCGCGAACTTGAACACGTCGGCGAAACATCTGGCTGTTGCGATCACGACCACGATCTGATTCACGAGCTGAGCCGCCGGCTCGACAGCCTGTGGCGGTATGACCAGTACATTGCCAACGCGGAGTGGCGGGACGAACTCCGGCAGTTCTGGGAGGACGCCAAGGCGATGGAGCAGCAGGCGATTCAGCGGCTGAAAGAACTGGTCAAGCAGGAGGTTCGGAACGACCGCTTCTAGGTTCACGCTGCGGAAGCCCTCCGGGCATTGGTCCACGTGGGGGCTTCCGGCAGCATGGAGCCCAGCAGTGCTGGCGAAGCCTAGCGGGGGCGGCGGAATCCACCGAGGTCGTCCTCGTCGGAATCCCAGACAATACCCTCGCCGGGGTTTTCGAGCCGCCCGACTCCATCGGCACCATCGCAGAAGCCGTCCGCCTCCGCCCACTGGTCATCACGTTCAAACTGGCAGACATACGCCAGCAGTGATTGCATCTCGGCAGCCGAGATCTCGGCGTCCCGAAAGCAATGGATGATCGTGTCGGTTGGGTCGGGAACACCTGCTCGGTTTTCTGCCGAGGCAGCCTGTTCACCGTCTTGGACGTACCGGTCACAAAGCGTCAGTAGTTCATCGCGTGTCATTGTTCGATCCCTCCGCAGGTCATCCGTACTCCGGCATTGGGCTCGGCCGTCGGTGCTGCAGTCGCATTCGCCCGACGACTCCCCGCGTTCCTACGAACGATATGTCCGGAACGTTCGGATTGCATGAACGGCGAGCGATGAAAATTGTGTGAGGGGCAGCCCGGATCTCCCACAGGTGGGCTGAAAAATCACGTTTAGTCGGCTTTTCTTCGTAAAATAAGCGAGTGAAATGGGTCCGGGAGATTGGCCCCCGGGTGACACCACGCCCACGCGGGGGTTTTCGGACTGTTGGTATCAGTCGGGCAATGGGCAGGGTGGTCCAGTCTGATCAGGAGTCGCGACCACGACGGCCCGGGCCGTCCGGTCGATGCCGACCAGGTGTGGCTGCTGCCCGGCAACGGTGTGCAGGGGATCGATGGCCACACCCTGGCCGGGGAAGGGGCAGCGGTGCACCTCAACAAGTTGCAGTCGACCCGTTGGTTCCGCCGTCCCGGGTAGCCGCAGCCGATAGAGCACCGGAAAGTGATGGTGGCTGGCGAGCAGGCTGTCGCCATCCCAGATGCCACCGGATGCGCTCATGCCGTCGAAATCGGCAATAACATCTGCAGGGAACAGAAAGCGTCGCAGTTCCTGATCGAGCCCGCCGTCGGCATATTCAACGAGGCAGGTCTGATGATTATCTGCACCGTAATGGGCGAAGCAGCACCACCAGTTGCCATCACGCCGGATGCACCAGACGAGGCTGCCGGGAGGCTTAGCAAAGGTGTGATACACCTCCAGCGTATCGCTGCCCGTGCTGTACACCCGAATGTCAGATTCGTGAGGTGTGTTCGGATAGTTTGAATGGGCACAGTAAAGCCTGCCGTCGTGCATGAAGCCACTGTTGAGGTGCTTGGTCGTCGGCGAGGTAGCGGTGCTGAGCAGGTGGCCGGTGAGACGGTCAAACTGTGCGACGGTGGTGCTTGAAATCGCATAGAGATGATGCGTGTCCGCTGCTGCAGCCTGGGTGGCATGCGGCGTTAGCAGCCGTCTGACAGTGGACCACCCGTTTCTTGACGCGAAGGCGGAGGCATCGGGCCGTGCTCCTTTGTCTGCGGCAAGGAGGCATGTGGTGAGGCTGAGGGCGAGCGTCGTTAGGAGGGCACGCTGGGGGCTGAGCGATGTCGTCATGGCAGAATCTGATTCCCTCTGTGTAGGGGGGGGGGCATGGTGGCGTGCAGATTGGCTGCTGGAATTGGGTCAAAAAGGCAGTTTAGCCGCATCTTTCGTGACAAAACTCTGTTGTCAGAACTTTTCCTGACGCGCTACACTCCGTGTGAAAATCACCTGGTTTTCGTTCGTGGGACAAGTGGAGCCGAGTGTCCGCTCCTTGCGTGAAGCAGGCCGAGGAAACCTCCTCCAACAGCCAAAATGGCACTCATGTAGCAGCACAAGGCTGCGACTGCTCGTTTCGGCGGCCGTCTGCCACTGTTGGATATTAAAAACTTGCGATTTTTTGTCAGGAAGTGATTCACATGCATCTCTCAAAGCGACAGCAACTCCAGTTGGAAAAAGCCCGCAAGCGGCGGCGTGCCCGTCAACAACAGCAGCGGCCGAGCCCCGCTTTTGAGCCACTCGAGCCACGGATGGTCCTCAGTGGAACGTCGGCCGACCCAACGCTCGGACTGACCTCCGCCCAGGTGGCCGCCCTTTCGTCGGGCTTCACCTCGCTCGCTCAACGGCTTACCGAAGCCCAAGCTTCCGACATGCTCGCCTCATCAGCTGCAGGCCTCGGCCAGCCACTCGGCACGCTGATCTCGGTTGGAGATGAATTGCGAACCGGGCTGACCGATCCCTTGGCAGTCGGCCTTTCCGGGGCCATGAACGTCGCCCAGATTGAGTCGGCCATCAATGATGCGGTCAACACGCCCGATGACTTTCTTTCGGCAGTGGCCATCAACACCACGACGGAAACCAATGCTTCTGGCGACACGGTCGTTTGGTTCTCGTTGTCGCTCGATGGCTCGGAAACCCTGGTCGACTACGAGCTTGACCTTGGCCAGGCCGGGATCAGCGGGGCCCAGGGCCTTCTCCGTGAGCAGGGGCTTGTTGTCGATGCGGTTGAGGTTGGACTCGATACCACACTGGAAGCCAATTTTGCCATCGGCGTGACACTGGCCGCCGGGCTGACCGCGAACGAGATGATTTGTGTCAAAAGCGACACGATTGCCGTCGGCGCGTCCGCCAGTGGAACGGTCACGGGCATCGACGCCCGGTTTGGGGCCATCCGGCTTGGCGATGCGGCCGGGGCCAACATCAGCGTGGCCCTTGACCTCGGTGTGAACCTCGATCTGCAGGAGGACGCAGGCGGCTGCCTGTCGCTGGGCAGCCTTGATGTCGGCGACCTTGGAGACGTTTTCAGCCAGCTTGATGTTTCGACCGACTTCGACGTGACGATTCCCTTCGACTTTGACATCGGTGGCTTTGGCGAGTCGGGCAGCAGCCTGAATATCTCGATCGGCTCGCCAGATCTGCTCGACGCTGCCAATATAGCGATGACCTTGCCGACACTTCATATCGGTGACGTTGACTTCGATTTTGACAACCTCAGCAACTTTTCAATCAACGACGTCGGCTCGCTGCTCGACGATCTCAGCCTCTGGATTCCTGAAATCGGCACCGGCTTTGAGTTGCCGCTGATCGGGCTCGATGTGGCCGACCTGTTTGGTGACGGCATTGAGTTCGACTGGGATGGCCTCTTCGGCGGTTTAAAATCGCCTGAGGGTGAGTGGACCTTTGACACCCTGCAGGAACTCGACGAGTTCTTCCTGAACAGCAGCATTGGGGCGTCGATCGGCCTGACCTGGAGCCCGAACGCTGACGCGATCGAGTGGACGCTGCCGCTCTCATTCAGTTACACGGAGTCGGCGGGCTTTGATTCCGGCGAGTTGATTCCTGATGGCTTGCCGCTGTCGGTTGCTGCCAACGGCGACCTGAATGTGACCATGACCGGCAATCTGTCACTGACCGCCGGCGTCGCGATTACCTCGTCGGCCAATGTGAACCCGGTCAACGGCACCACTTTGCTGACCGAGATCAACGGTGGTTTTGGCCTAACCGAGGGCATGCTGATCAGCGGTGACGACCTCGAGTTCACCCTGCGGGACGGCACGGTGGTGGGCGTTAATCTCAGTACGCTTGACCTGGCCAATGGCACAGCGACCGTGCAGGACCTGCTCGACCTCGTCAACAACGACACTGACGCCAGTGGCAACCTGACGCTGGCGGTCAACGCTAGTGCCCTCCTCGCCACCGATCTCACCACGCCGGCCTCAGCGAATGCCACCTTCAGCATCGCCGGGCCGAGCGTGAATGTGACGATCGGAAACACCGCCACGGTGCAGACTTCGCTCGCCCCGATTGCTCTCGGCCTGCTTGTTGCTCCAACCACTGACAGCGAGATTCAGGGCTCGACGCTCGAGGGCTTTTCGCTGCGGGACCGGCTCTACGTGAAGGAAGGGGAAATCAGTTCGCTCACGCTTGCCGTTGAGGGTGGTCTTGAAGGCGGGGCAGCCCTCGGGCCGCTGTCGCTGTCGATCTACTGCGGGGCGGTAGAGGGCGGTGCGGGTTTGGCTCTCAATCTTGTTGATCCTGGCACCGGGGCAGCCGACGACGGCCGCGTCTACCTCGCGGAGATGGATGCCGGGCTTGATGCAGGCAACACCGGCATTGCCAACCTGATGGACTACAGCGTGTCTGCCCCGACGCTCGACGGTATCTTTCAATTGCGGGTGACACCGGAGGTGCTTGAACAGACGCTCGACATCGACTTTGCGGCTGACTACCTCGACTATTGCGGGAATGTCAGCCTCAGTCCCGCTATCGACGTGCCGGATACCGCGCTGGTTCCCTACTTGCAGCTCGATGCCGATCTCGATGCCGAGGGCTGGTCGTTCACGATTGAGCCGAGTGAAAAGCTCAGTGGCGTGCTCGCTGGTCTGGGCGACTTTTCGCTCGACGACCTGCCGGCAATGCTCGACTTTTTTATCGGGTATCTCGAGGGTTCCGGCCTCTGGGACTTTGAAATTCCCTGGATCGATGTTTCGCTGGGTGACGTCTTCGGGTTCGTCGAGATCTTTGGCAATCTGCCCGAGTTTGATCTCGGCGATCTGTTTGGTCGGCCAACCGACTATGACGGCAGTGGGAATGCTCAGTGGCCGGCGTTCGGTTTCGGAGATCTTGGCGGTGATTTCATTGGAAGTTTTGAGATCGCCCTGCTTGATTTGTCTGGTCTTGGTTCCTTTGGTCGCCTGCAGCCGCTTGTCTGGACGCTCGATGATCTCATCGTTGAGTGGGAGGGCTGGACGCCTGGCAACTTGACTTATGACCTCGACTTCCTCGGCCGGATGCGGGCCTGGTTCTCGGATGCGTTGCTGACGTTTCCTGAACTTGGCGGCGACTTGAACCTGTCGCTGCCTGGGGATGCGCAGAACTTCGCGATCGACTTCGGCAGGCTTTTGTCGCTGCCGCAATTCCGCTGGGAAACGGATCCAGGTGCGTTCGATACAAGTCTCAATGCCACCTGGCTTGGCGGTTTGAACCTCAGTGGGCTCGACTTCCCCGGCCTCGACTTCGGTGGTCTCGACAGCCTCGAATTTGAACTCGGTCGGCTGTTCATTCCAGAGTCGGAGGGTGGGCATCTGCCCGATTCGCTGTCCCTGCCTGAGGGTATCAATATCAGTCTGTCACCGTCGCTGACGGTTGATCAGAAATTGGCCCTTGATCTCAACGTGACACTTGTTGACGCGTCGTACACGAAAGATTTGACGGCGTTGTCAATCGATGGCTTAGCTCTCGATGTGACGGGTAGTGGAAACATCACCCTCGCATTCGATGGTTCGTTGACCGGGCGAGTTGAGTTCGATCTCGGTACTGGTGAATTGGCTTTTGACAGTGGTAATTCCGGTATTGCGCTTAATGTGGGAATAGATTCCGGGTCCGGTCTTGTTCTGTCAGCAAGTCTTGGCGGCCTTGTTGGTATTGGGCTAGGAAAAACCGGTGACGAGGCCTGGGTTCGCCTGTCGGATGGATCGGTCAGTGGGGCTGGGAACGCTCCTCCCGCAACGTTGGGCCTATCGGCGAATGGCTCGGTAACCGGAAATGCAGTTTTTGAAGCACACCTCCCGCTTTATGTCGACGCATTTGGTGCAAACGCATATGCCGGTGCAATTGACATGGACGCGACGCTTGCGCTTGAGCCAACTCCAAGTTTCAACACTTCTTTCGACTACAACGGCACTGGCACCAATAACGGCAGTGGGGGCGAGTATCAGTCTTTAGGCGATATTTTGGCGAACCCACTGGCCTTGTTCAGCTTCGACGGCTGGCTCGACGGGGCAGCCCAGTTCGTCGGCTTTCTGCGAACGGCCCTAGCGAGTGATCTGACCGCCAATCTGCCGCTGATCGGCGGCATTGATGTCTCGGACGGCAGTTTTCTTGGAAACCTAGATAACTTCCTAACAACGGCGGCTGAGATTGATACGCCGTTCAATCTCAGTGCGAATCTTGCTGCTGAGTTTGGAACCTGGGGCGATGGTCTCTCTGCAGACTTTAGTTTTGCGCTGAACGGTGTCGCCCTCACTCCAGGTCAGATGAATACGTCATTTGAATCGCTGCTGACCGCAGACACCGAGTTTGTTGTCGATCTCACCCTAGCCTCGACGACCAACAACACCCTCGCCTCAGCTGACCTCGACTTCGGCATCGACAGCCTCGGCCTCGCCGTGGAGGGTGATGCGGCGATCAATCTCTCGACCTCGCTCGCCCTCAACATCGGCCTCGGGGCGAGCCTGTCGCGGGGATTCTTCATTGAGACGTACGAAGACACTGAATTCACGGCGGGCCTGAGTCTTGCGCTGCCGGCTGATCTGAGCATGCGGCTGGGTCCGCTTTGGTTCGACTTTGAGGACGCCACGGCAACCGACGAACTGGAAGCCAATCTCACCGTTGACCTCGGCAACCTGAGTTATGGTCTGACGCAATTGCCTGATTTGTTCTCGAACATCAGCATCGGTGGCTCGGTGCGTGCCGAGGTGGGGGCGAATCTGACGGCGAATTTGTTTGACGGCAGTGGCCCAGGCATCGGCGTCTCGCTGGCGATGGGCTTCAATGAAGAGGCCCAGGCGGGGGGCAGTGCCGTCAGTTTTCAAAATTTGACGACAAACACGGCCGACAAGTTCTTCTTTGAGATCACCGACACCTACATCGACCTCGGTGGGTTGCTCTCTGGACCGGTGGGCGAGATTTTCGCCCAGGTCGACACGATGCTCGAGCCGCTGCGGCCGGTGCTCGATTTGCTGACCAGTGAAATCCCGGTGCTGTCCGATATCTCGAAGATGGCCGGCGGCGGAGCGGTGACGGTCCTCGATGCAATGCGAATATTCGGGAATGAGTATGCCCAGGCCGCCACCTTCATCGAAACGGTCGATCAGGTCTCCGACACGATTGCCACGCTGGCCGGTGTCAGCGGCAGCAGCCGGGTGTCGCTGGGCGGCATGACTGTGCTCGAGGCGGACAAAGCGACTTTTCTTGGGGCAGCCTCGCCGGCGGCCGGCAAGTCAGCAATCAATAAAACACCCGCTACGGCCGACGCGTCTCTCAACATCACGGCAGATCCCGCAGTTGCCTCAAGTGATCCTGGGTCGTCGAGCGTAGCTTCGGCCTACACCGGAGTCACCGGAGGCAACTTAAGTTTCCCAATCTTTGAAAATCCTACTGACGTTCTGGTCGAGCTGCTCTTCGGCGAAAATCCCAATCTTGTTTACTGGGACATGCCCGACCTCGTGGCTGGCTTCACGTTAAGCCAGAGTTTTCCGATCTTCCCGCCGCTGTTTGCCAAGTTCTTCGGCGGGTTTGAATTCGCCACTGACTTTGCCCTTGGCTACGACACCCGCGGCATCCGCCAGGCGATGGAGGGTGGGCTGTCACCGACCCAGATGGCGGGCAAGATGCTCAACGGTGTCTTCCTGGATGACGTTGATTCGGGCGGGCACGACAAGCCCGAACTCACGTTCACCGCCACGGTCGGGGCGGGCGCTGAGCTCAACGTCGTGGTGGCCAAGGCAGGCGTCGATGCGGGCGTCCGGGGAACCCTTGGAGCGAACCTCAAGGACAACAACAACGACGGCAAGGTGCACCTCGACGAGTTCGTCGCCAACCTCCGCAGTGGGCCGGAGTGCATCTTTGACCTCGAGGGCACGATCGACGCCTTCTTCGAAGCGTTTATCAAGGTTGGCGTTTCAACACCGTTTGGGTTCGTTACTCTCTGGAGCGATCGCTTCGAACTGGTGAACGTCAACCTGTTTGAGTGGAATCACATCAGCTGCCCGCCAGTCGAGCCCGACCTGGCCTCGCTCGACGCCTCCGGCGTGCTGACGCTGCACACGGGGCCGCTGGCTGGCCAGGTGCTGCCGGGCGAGACTGAGGACGGCGACGAGGAGTTCAATATCACCGTCGCCAACGGATCGCTCGTCGTCTCGGCCTACGACTTTGAAGAGACATTCGCCCTCAACGATGTCATCCGGATCGAGTTTGACGCCGGCATTGGCAACGACATCATCACCTTCTCTGAATCGGTCACGAAGCCCGTTGTCGGCTACGGTGGACCGGGCAATGATCAGCTGACTGGTGGCTCTGGAAAGAACACGTTCTGGGGGGATGCCGGAAGTGAGTCTGGCCCCGCTGGAAGTGATCGCTTGCTCGGGCGGCAGGCAGACGATGAGTTCTACGGTGGTGGTAAGAACGACATTCTCTACGGCTATGGAGGCAGTGATTATCTCGATGGTGAAGATGGGGCAGACCAAATTGTTGGTGATGACGAGGTTGGTGATCTGTCAGAGGCCCCAGATGGCTTCGGCGGTGGTACTGCCGGTGATGACGAAATCTATGGTGGCGCTGACGGCGACATGATTCTTGCGGGTGACGGCAAAGACGTCGTGGATGCGGGCCTTGGAGACGACACAGTCGATGGTGGTGCCGACAACGACACCATCGAAGGCAATGCTGGCAATGATAAAATCTATGGTCGTGGCGGCAGTGACACGATCTGGGGTGATGATGCGGCAGGGTTGGTCTCAGGCAGTGACGTCAACGTCAACGCTGATTTGATTGAAGGTGGTGATGGCTTTAACGTCATCTTTGGTGGTCCCGGCTACGACATCATCTATGCCATGAGTGAGGTCGATGGGGTCACAGCTTCGCCAGGCGCTACGCAGACCTATTTTGGTTCCGTTAGTTTTGTGACCGGAGCTTTTGCATCTTGGGTCGACGGTGGTGATGGCAATGACAGCATCTATGGCACCGCTGATCGCGACTATCTCGCCGGTGGATTTGAGGCCGACTACATCGAGACCGGCGACGGCGGTGACTTTGTGGACGCAGGTCCTGGCAACGACGGCGTGATTGTGAGTGGCGGAAATGCCGAGGTGTATCTCGGTGACGGAAGTGACATTGTTGATGGCGGTGACGGAGAAAATTGGATCGAGGGTGGTCCCGGTGATGACAAGATTTTTGCTCGTGGGGGATCGGACACTGTTTACGGTGGCTCAACCGCCCGTAGTTACGAGCTACGGCAACTACACCTTGCCCAGCGAGCTATTCTCGATCCGCTGCACGGTGGTTTTTCCGCCACTGTCGCCGCCGAGAGCTGCGAGCCCGATGTTGTGTTCCATCCGGAGGTCTATCCACCCGCTCGAAACAAGGTGACGGGTTTAATTTTTGAAGACGTCAATGCCAACGGTGTTTACGACACAGGCGACCGAGTTCCTCCAGAAGGAGAGTCATGGTCGCTCCGTGTGAGTAGCAAAAAAGGTATAGCAATCTTCGAGGCAGTCGTGGGTGGCGGTGAATTCAGCCTGCCTGAAAACATGGGGCTGCCAGACGGTGAGGCCACGCTCACTGTGACCAACAAGCCCGCCGGCTGGACGGCCACGACGCCTATTTCGATCAAAGAGTCGCTACCAACGACAACATCATTCGATTTCGGCTTCTCTCGAAATGGCACCATTGGTGGCCTGGTGCACCTGCGTGACACGCAACTTGCCCAAGATAAACCGGCCGAGGGCGCGAAGGTCTTTCTTGATTTCGATAGTGACGGATTTCATGACTACGGCGAGCCAAGTGAGTTTGTCGATGCCGCAGGACGGTATCTCTTTGAGGATCTAGGCCCATCGACCTATCAGTTGCTCATCGAGCCCCCCAAAGACTTCACGGCGGTTTCCTACAGCCCAGTGCTTCCGCTGTCTGTGCAGTTGGGGAGTGCTGAGGGCAAAACGGCTCCCGACGTTCTTATTGCCGGAACGATGCGTACGGACTCACAGGAAGGCATGACGGCTATGTCGAGCGCATCTCTGCCCGCTCCATCGGGGGCGGTAACGGCAGGGGGAATCATTCAAGGGTCGGTGTGGTGGCATGACGACGCAAGCACAGATCAGTGGCGAACAGCAGCTGAGCAGGGGCTTAACGACCAGACCATTAGTATTGTGGGCCAGGGAACTGGCTATACGGCCACGATGACCACGAGCGATCTTGACCTTGATGGTGACGGCATCATCAGTCCAGCAGAGATTGGCAGTTTCCGGTTCACTGGTTTAGGGAGTGATACTTATGTGGTAACTCAGTCGCCAGCAGAGCCTTGGGTCCAGGTAACAGACGGAGCCACCGTTCTGGTTCCTGACCTGATCTCAGTGACCTATGACGATAACGCGAAAAAGAGCACCTTCTCTGAGATTAATGCGACAACGGGAGCGGCATTGTTCCTGTTTGACATTGCTGATGTCTTTGCGGCAAGAGACATGGCAGTGGTCAATGAACGTTTCGCCTATGTCACCGGAAAGGCTTTGGTCAGTACTACCGTTACGCCTACTGGCGAGGGAGGCTTGTGGCAGGTTGACATTACTACTGGTGCCTGGACGGATCTGGGTGCCGTCCCTGGCGGTCAACTCATCGTCGCCCTCGATACGCTTGATGAGAACACGCTGGTCGGTATCGCCAAGGATGGCACCGTTGTTTCGTACGACCTTGCTTCCAGCCATTGGACTGCACTTGGACCCCTGAAGGCAGGCGGGAAAGATTACGTTCCGGTGGGGGATCTTGCAGTCGTTCAGCCGGGTGAAATGTATGCAGTTCTGTACGAGATCGTGAATGGACAAACGCTCGACGCGCAGCACCTCGCGAAAATCGACCTCACTTCATCTGCGGGCGTTACGACAACGTTGCTGCGCGAATTGACGGGGATCAGCAGTCCGATCGTAGGCGTTGAAGTTAGTCGAAGCGGGCTTTTGGTCGGGATAGACTCACTGGGTGACCGTTGGGAACTCCCGCTCAATGACCTCCCTAATCGCCTCGGCTGGACTGGCATTCCTCGGTTTGACAATGGTGGCCTTGCGGGGAAGCCTGCGGTATTCAAACCAAGCGGGAACTCAGACTTCTTCGTTGAGCTGCAAGGTGGTGACAGGATTGATGTCGGTTTTGGGAACAAGCCTGACTACGAAGTGCTTCCCGACGGTGACGATTACATAGATGGTGGTTGTGGGAACGAAAGCGACCGGCTTTACGGAGACGATTTCACGTCACTCGGTGCGACGCCTCAGGAGATAGCCGATCTCAGCCTCGATTGGTGGGTTACCCTCGAGGGCGGCAACGACCGTATTCGTGGCCGCCGTGGTGATGACAAGATTTACGGCGGCCAGCAGGGCGACTTCCTCTATGGAGACGAGGGCCTCGACACGATCTTCGGCGGCGATAGTGAATTCAATCGGATTCTTGGTGGTGCGGACGACGACACGATCACTGGCGGAGCTGATCGTGATGTGGTGCTGGGCCAAGCCGGCAACGACACCATTTCGACCCTTGGCGGGAATGATAGCCTTGACGGCGGTGAGGACGACGACGCGCTCTATGGCGGCGATGATGACGACACGCTGATTGGTGGCCCCGGGGCAGACGAAGTCTACGGCCAGAACGGCACTGACCTGCTCGTGGTAATCGACACCAGTCTGACGCTTGCCGCGTCGTTTGCCACGCCGGCAGGTACTGGTGTTGTCGATCTCTACGACGGGGGCAACGGCACTGACACGCTTGCTCTGATCGATAACATCAATCTGACGCTCACTGACACCGATCTTACAGCCTACGGCGAAGTTCACTCCGTTGCGTCAATTGAGCACGCCTATCTTGTCGGTGGGGCGGGCGACAACACCTTTGATGCTGCCGGGTTCTCGGGCAGCACTGAGATGCACGGGCAAGCCGGCAACGACACCCTCAGCGGTGGTTCGGGTGTGGATGCGATCTACGGCGGAGATGACGACGACACCATCAGCGGCAACGACAATCACGACTGGCTGGATGGGCAGGCGGGGAATGACACGATCACCGGTGGTGGCGGTAACGACACGCTGATTGGCGGTGCTGGGGGCAACTCGCTCGCGGGCGAGGACGGTGATGACACCTATCTCTTCAGCGAGGTCATTGCCTCTGATGAGATCGATGATGCGGGCAGTGGCTCAGATGTCGCGAACTTTACCACCTTTTCCAGCAATCTGACGCTGGCGGTCGGGAATGCCAGTGTCCCAGTACTCGTCAGCCAGGGGGCTCGGTTCCAGGCGGCATTTCTCACCGATCAGATTGAGTCATACCTGCTCGGCAGCGGGGCCGATACGCTGGCGATCAAAGACGGCAGTTCGACCATTGCCTCTGTCGATGCTGGCAACGGCACCGACCTGCTGACCTATCAGGGTGGCACCAGCGGCTGGGCAGCCTGGACAACGGGCGTTTCTGTCTCGCTGGCAGCAGGTACGGCCACTGGGTTCGGGGCGACGCTCAACGTCGAAGACGCCAGTGGTGGTGACAGCGGTGATGTGCTGGTTGGTTCGACTGCCGGCAACCGGCTTCTCGGCTATGGAGGCAACGACACAATCAGCGGTGGGGTCGGCAGTGACACGCTTGCCGGTGGTTCCGGTGTGAATGCCCTGGCAGGGGAGGATGGCGACGACACCTACCTGTTCACGCAGGTGGTCGCCTCGGACGTGGTGGATGACGCCGGTGGTGGCACAGATGTCGCGGACTTCACCGCATTTTCCAGCAATCTGGTACTGGCGGTCGGAGACGCCAGTGCCGCGGTGCTCGTCAAGCAAGGCGGCAGTTTCCAGGCGGCCTTTGTGACCGACAAGGTTGAGTCCGTCCTGCTCGGTAGCGGCAGCGACACCCTGGAGATCAAAGAGGGGAGTTCGACCATCGCCTCAGTTGACGCCGGCAACGGCACTGATCTGGTGAGCTATCAGGGAAGTGCGAGCGGTTGGGCAGCCTGGACGTCTGGCGTCACTGTGTCCCTGGCAGCTGGCACAGCCACCGGGTTTGGGGCGACACTGAACGTCGAGGATGCCAGTGGTGGTGACG
>WTHB01000010.1:94288-97055 GCA_011523305.1 Planctomycetaceae bacterium
ACAGCCACCGGGTTTGGGGCGACACTGAACGTCGAGGATGCCAGTGGTGGTGACGGCGACGACAGACTGACTGGTTCGGACGTTGCCAACCGGCTTGCTGGGTTTGGAGGGAACGACACCCTTGCGGGGCTCGGCGGCAACGACACGCTCCTCGGTGGCACCGGCAACGACACCATGAATGGTGGGCCTGGCGACGACCTCTTCATATTTGCTGACCTGTTTGGGAATGACACGATCATTGAGGGAGCGGGAGAGGGAAATGACACAATGGACTTTTCGGCGGTCACCGTGCCGCTGGAGGTGCTGCTGGGCAGCGTGACTGTCAGCGATGGCACGTCGACGGCGACCCATGCCGGGGACGATATCGAGGAGGTAATTGGTGGCGCCGCTAATGATGCGTTTGTGATGACAAGCCCTAGCATTACCTTCCCAGGAACGCTCGACGGCGGTGGCGGCACAAATACGCTCTGGTACGACGATCCGGATGCTGCGATTGCTGTTGCGGTTGAGGGTAACGGAACGCCAAACATTAGTTCGGCGATCAACTTTGCTGCCGTCAACGCGATTGAGTGGCAGGAGAACGTCGCCATCTCTGGGCCGGTGCTGCTCGGCACCGACTACGACGGCGAGGCCTATGTGAACCCCGCCACGCCAGTGACCTATGCAGGCAGCAAGGTGACCACAAGTGTGTTTGGTGGCCGGTTTGAGTTGCTTGAGGCCGAGACGGTGACGGTGTCGGGTAGTGGTGCCAAGAACGTCCTCTTTGCACGCGATACGACCGGTGGCCACTTGGTGAAGCTGCCGGCCAGTGCCACCTGGGCGATGTACGGTGCTTTTGGAATGAGTGCATCTTCGGTTCCCGTGCTCATCAAGCCAGGAACGACGCCAACTACCACCGGCCTGCAAATACCGATTGAACTCAACGGCGCGATCAATCTTCGCCGGGATGAGCTTGCTCGACTTGCGATTGATGACGGGATCACACTCACCGCCCTCATCAAGGACGGGGATCGCGTTACCCAGACAAGCAGCCCTGGCTACCGGATGATAGCGGCTGAGCAGGTGGCTGGCGTCAACCAAATGCTGTTGATGGCGGCGTCAGGCGACGGGCTGATCTGGTCGTTCGATCTAAGCTGGGTCTGGACCGGTAAGACAGCGTTCACCGCCAGCAGTAGCGATGCCAAGCAGGCCGAATTTGATTTTGAAATCGATATCAACCTCGACGGCAAAATCGGCAGCTAGGCCACAGCCTTACCACATCACCAGCATCTGAGTCTGGATCGCGGTGCCGCTGTAGCCGGCCCGGTACGGATAGAGCGTGTTGTCAGCCGGGCTACGGTTGTAGTAGAGGGCCTCGAAGGTAAATTTCGACTGCCGGTTGTTCTTCGGATAGAAGTTGAAGCCACCGCCGTACTCTTGGCCCGTCCCGTAGGCGCCAGTCACGGCACTCGAGCGACCGTAGATGCCGAGCCGACGAGGGATGAGGCAGAACGAAATGGTTCCCGCCCCCCCTTGCTGGAACAGACTCTGAACGCGGAGGGGAACCTCGTTGCCGCTGGGGTCCGTTGCGTAGAAATCGTCGAGAATTCTCCAGTAATACTCGAAGTTGACCGCAACCCCATTGTGCTTCCAGCCTGCATCAATCGTTGCGAGTTGGGCACGGAATTGCTGAACGGTTGCTCCCGGCTGCAGCGCATTGGGAGTTGCAAGTGGAGTGCCGTCTGTTAGACGAACGATCGTGTCTTCTGGGTTGGATCCCTGATTACCCGGCTCGCTTGTGGGCGAGAGCGCCTGAAGTCCACTGCAGCCGACCCGAATGACAGGCTTTTTATGGACTTCCATGTCGGAGTAAAAGGGGCCGTAGCTGCCGAGCGGTTGCCAGTCGATGATTCCGGCCCAGGCCATCGCGGTTCCTGGCCGGTTCACACCGGCTCGTGAGCCATCAATTCCGTTCCACACTCCACCTCTGTAGTGTAGTTCGCCGTCGAGCAGTCGGCCTTTGAACTCGACACCCGGAGAAAACGATGGGCGAAAAAATGTATTCGCCATGCTGCGGTCGATTCCAAGAACCCAGCGACTGGAAGTGGCCCATTCACGAGTGCCGGCAACGAATGAAACACCACCGAGCATCATCAGGTCATCGTTAAATTTCCAGCCGATGTATCCGAGCGGTGAGATAGCGGAGTTCTGGCCGTAGTCGGTCGTGCCGAAGAGAGTCAGGGAATATTGAAGTCGTTTGTCGGTGACGTAGCCTTCGGTAGTAAGAAAAAAGCGGTTGATCTCGAAGGTGTTGATGTTGTTGACGGGGTTGGTCCTGCCGCTTGGATTCAGTGGACCACCCGGCTGATATGGAGCGGTGGGCGGGGGGTTGAGTTCAGCCGCGGATGTCCAGCTGGTGACCGAACGGGCGAATTCGAACCAACGAACCTGCATGAAGCCGTTGAGGTAGAACCCAAATGGAATCCATTTGGACCTTGGAGACGCGTAGACCTCCAAGCCTTTGAGGTCGACCAGTGCGGTCGCGGGGATGTACCGTGGCCGAGGGATGCCGGCCAGCTGGGCAGCCACTTCTCGTTCGGCTTCCTCGCGAACCACGGCCGCGAGTTCGGGATCGTTGCGGAGCGCCTCTCGGAGGGCCGCTGGATCGACAACGGGGCGGGGTTTCGGGGTCATGACCGACTCGGCCGCAGCCGGCTCGTCAGGCCCGCTTGCCACCGGCAATTCAAGCGGAGTTGCCAGGGCACGTCCCGCCAGCATCAGCAGCCCC
>WTHB01000076.1 GCA_011523305.1 Planctomycetaceae bacterium
CCGCCCTTGCACGACTTGCACTGCTGATCGCTGCTAGCGGCTGGATCGCTGGGTGTAGTCAGCCGGCCGACCCAGGAAGCCAGCAGCGGCCTGGGGCTGGCACCCAAACCACCGACACTCAAGACCACGCTGACGACGACCACGTGCACGACGACCACGAGCACGATGACCACGGTCATGATGACCACGAGCACGATGACCACGGTCATGATGACCATGGGCACGACGACCATGCCCATGACGAGCACGGACATGACGACGCGGGCAGCTTCACCCCACCGAAGACTCTTGCTGAGGCAATTGTCCAACTCAAACAACTGTCTGCAAAAATTGAGGAAGCGTTGGCTGAGAAGAAAACCAAACTGGCCGACGACTTGGTGCACTCCGCCGGCCACCTGATCGATGATCTTCACGAAAAGATTGCCTCTGCCGGGCTGAAGGAAAAAGCCCAGGCCGCCGCCACAGCTGCCGCTGAGGCCATCTTTGATGTCTACGACAAACTGGACACCGCGTTGCACGGAGCCGAAGAGGAGTTGAAGAAGATCGATTTCTCGAGTTACGCACCGTCACTCGACAAGGCTACCGCCACACTTGAAACCCTTCTGCTGAAAGCCGAAGAGGCCGTCATCGGCACACCGACTGAGAAGCCTGCCGCCGAGAAACCCGCCGCTGAGGCCCAACCGTCCGCACCCCCCGAGCCTGCCCCGGCAACCTGATCAGCCTACGCCTTTCACTTCACGGAGGACTCTTTCATGGCGCACCACGCTCGCCGATTTTCGGCACTGATGCTTCTCGGACTGACAGCAACGCTTGCCTGCCTCCTGATGCCTCAGGCGGGGGCCGCTGCAGATGACTTGGCCTCAACCCGAGCCCGGCTTGTCCTGCCAACCGAACCTGCTGGAGCGGTCACTCCGACTGAGGCGAAGGCAGGCCTCTCGACGACCCCAAAACCGGTGGCCATTGCCGGCCGAATCGCTGCCAAAGGCATGGATCCGTTCGTGAAGGGCAAGGCCTCGTTCGCCATGATGCAACTCCCTGACGATCATGCCAAAAAGCCCGGACACAACAGCGACGACTGCCCGTTCTGCAAAAAGCGGCTGGCAAAGGCTCCCCTGGTGGCCGTGCAATTTGTCGACAGTGACGGCAAGGAAATCGCCTTTGATGCTCGGGAGCTGTTCGGGGTGGCCAACGGTCAAGAGGTGGTGATCACTGGCACTGCAACGTTTAACCCCAAACTTGCCCTGCCAATCATCCAACTGCAGGGTGCGGGCATCTTCATCAGGCCGACGCCATGACGCCGGCCGAATCGCCAGCAACAGGTGACCGCTGGGCGTTCAAGGAGTGGGCCGTGATCTGCCGGGCGCTCGCGGCAGGCCGCCAGGACGTCATCCTTCGCAAAGGCGGTATTGTTGAGCCCGGCGGTCAGTTTCGCCTGGAAGCCCGCGAGTTTTTTCTGCTGCCAACCTTCCTGCATCAAACGGCTGACACCATTCTTCCTACCGCCCACGACCTGTTGGTCGACATTGAGGCGGACCGGCCTCCGCCGGCCAGGGTGGTATTCACGCACCACGTGCAGGTCACCGACGCATTTGTGGTGACCAGCGCCGCTGACCTGGCCCCGCTCCGCTCCCGGCACATCTGGTCCGACGCAGTTGTCGATGAGCGGTTTCAACGCTGGCAGGAACGGCTTGATGTCCTGGTGGTGAAGGTCAGCCCACTGCAGACCCGCCTCGAAGTACCTTGGGATGACTCCTACGGAGGCTGCAAGTCATGGGTAAACCTTCGGGCGACGCCGACGCCCGCCACCTAGCATCCGCACCCCTGCCCTCTGCCGACCTGGCTCCGGCTGGCTTCACGCCTGATCGCTGGTGGCTCGATCTGCGGGCCCGGCCGCTGGCATTGTGGGGCGTGCTGCTTGTCGCCAGCGGCCTCGTCCATGCTGGCATCTGGGCCATCACCGGAGGGCCATGGGAAGGACCGGTCACCTGGCGGAAGCCCATTCTGTTCGGCATCTCAGGTGGTCTTACCAGCCTGTCAACGGGCTGGGCGTGGAGCCGGCTGCCCCCGTGGCGACTCGATCCATTTCTGGCTCGATCAGCAACCCTGGCCCTGGTTGTTGAGGTTGCCCTGATCGACCTGCAGTGCTGGCGGGGTGTGGCCAGCCACTTCAATCGCACAACCCGGCTTGATTCACTGCTCTACGACGCGATGGGGCTCCTCATCCTCTGGGTCACAGCCGTCATCGTCATGATCACGGTGCGATTCTTTCGTCAGCCGGTCTCGCTGCCGACTGCCATGCTGCTGGCAGTCCGGGCCGGCCTGGTCTATCTGGTGATCTCCTGCCTGCTGGGCATCTGGGTGGGCATCAACGGTGACCTCCGGGTGCAGCAGGGACTTCCACCCGAACAGTTTGGCCAAGCTGGTGTGCCCAAGTTCCCACACGGGGTTGTGATCCACGCCCTGCAGTGGCTTCCGCTGCTGGCCTGGGCGACTACCCGGGCGGACTTCTCCGCAGGAACCCGCTTGCGACTGGTTTCACTTGCCAGCCGCGCGACCGGCCTGCTGCTGGTCTATGCCCTGGCAGCGACGCTGCTCGGCTATCCCCGGTTTCAGGCACCGCCTCAGTTGCTCGCACTTTTTGCTGTCGCGGTGATCGGCCTCGGCGTCACGTTTATGATCGCTGCCCTCGGGCTGGCACGCAGACTCATGCAGGACGGCTTCAGCCCACCACCGCCCGAACCACCAATTTGACGCCTGCGATCACCAGTACCACAGCCATGAGCACCTGAAGCCTGCGGGGAGGAAGTTGAAAGGCCCCAACCTGCGCACCGACCACCCCACCGAGCCCAACCGCAAGCACCACCCATGCGCCAACCGCAGGCAAGGGGTTCCCACGCGCAAACCAGCCACCAAGCCCTGCGAGTGAATTGACGAGGATAAACGGGGCAGAGACGGCTGCGACCTGCCGGACCGGGGCAACCCCAAGCGCCAGCAGGGCCGGCGTCAGAAAGACACCGCCACCAACGCCGGTTAGCCCGGACAGGAACCCGAGCCCACCACCCAGCGCGGCAAGTCCGGGCGGACGCGGCAGCCAGCCCGGTTGCTCCAGTGGATCACCGGCACCCAGTCGCTTCATGAGGCGGCCAACCGACAGCAGCAGGACCCCTCCAACGAGCGCCTCAAAGACTGCCGTGGGCAGCCGCAGCCACCCACCCAGCAGGGCCGCCGGGATGCTTGCCGCAGCCAGCGGCAGGAACAGGCCGCCACGAAAGTGCCCCGCTCGCGCGAACTGCACCGTGGCGATGAGGCTGACGACCACATTGAGCATCAGGGCCGTTGGCCGGATGACCTCCGGTGGCAGCCCCGCCAGGCTCATGACCGCGATGTAACCAGTTGCCCCAGCATGGCCGACGGCCGCATAGAGGCAGGCGACAAACCCGATGATCAGTGGCAGCCACGGCCCCATGACGCACAACGTTCCGGTGATTCAAACCAACTATCCCCCTCGCCGCCAAGCCACCTCGGACAGACCTGGCGACGGGCACTGCTCCACTTGCTAGCCGGAGCATCTCGCACCTGGCTCAATCATACGTAAAGATGACCGAAACTTCAGCATCACGAGAACTCGCACTCCGAATCCAGTAACTGCTGAATCCCTGAGGAAAACAGTGCTGAACGGTCTCACCCGCCGCGACCGCAAAAGCCCGATAGGGCACCCACAGCCCCGTGCCATCGACATCGACCTCAAGGCTGACAGTCAGGTCTTCGTCGGCTGTGATCGCCACACTCTTTCGATCGTACCCCGTCATCAGATACGGATCGGACGGCTCACCTGCCTGCACGGCCGTTCGACACCACGGGCCGCCCTGCCCACGGGGCTTCCCGAGTTTCCAGAGGTCATCAACCACCCCAACCCAGACCGCCGCCTTCCCATCCGGGCTCCGAATGACTCGCTCGCCCGTCGTCTCCGCGTCGAGACCGGTTATGCAAAGCAGCCCGTTGTGAGAACAGTAGTCATGTATTGCCAAGTCATGCGTGGCAATTGGTCTGATTTTCGCGACGCCCCCCGCATTCCGGGCCGGCAACTCGTAGAACGTACCCTGAACGTTGAGCAGATCACGCTCCGTGGCGACCTCGCGGCAGACCCGCGGCCGGCCAAAGGCGTGCGATTGAAGACTCAGTTCCTCACCAGTCCGGGGCAACCGGAAGCGACGGCCGTCTTCGCTCAGAATCACCGACGCCTCGTCTATCTCCACAGCCACCGGCTGGGCGAGGTCTTGGATAAGGCTAGGAACCGACCCAGCGTCCAAACACGGCCGCAGAGTGAGCTGCTGATCAATTTCGTAAACCGCCGCATCACTTCCATCAGCGGCACTCGCAGCGACCACGGCCAACCTCTCGACCGAAAGACTTCGCAGCAGGCCGAGCCGGCCGGGCTTCTGCCCCTCCCGCGGCACGCCGGCAAACATGGCGTGGTTGGCAACCCCTCGGCGATCGCGATTGCGATAGTGAAAATGGGCCGTGACGTTTTCTGCTGCATCGATTGCCCGCAGGCGGATCCAAGCGGCGTTGTTCTCTGCACTGAAATGCCACACCCGTGTGGATGCTGCAGCCAGCCTGATCTCCTCAAGTGTCGTCCAGGCGTTGCTTCCGTCTCGATCAACCTCCAGGACAAACCTAACTGGCTCAGCCGAAGCGTGCGTCAGCGTCAGCTGCCGATAATCGTATCCGGTGAACAGGAACGGTTCGCTAATCGAACCGGCAGCAAGGTCGTCGCGAAGCCAGACGCTCCCCCGGCCGATGACCGGCCCCAACCTTCCGAGCGTCGTCGGCTCGACAAACCAGAGGTTCGAGTTGGACTGCCCTGGCGACGCCTTTCGGGCCTTGAAGGGCCGGACGTTCATGAACTCTGATCGCGCCGAGTCATCACAGCCCAACACAATCCGATCCTGCCAGCGGCAGAAGTCGCCAACCACCTTGAGATAATTTGAAAGCGGACGGATACCGGCAGAATGTTCTCGAGAAAAGTTGGCAGGAAAACTCCAGAATGTGCCATGCATCGTCCCCAACAAAGAATCTTCGCCGACGTCTCTGATACGTGGCCACTCGGTATTCCAGCCATGGGACCCGTCATAACTATGGCT
>WTHB01000033.1 GCA_011523305.1 Planctomycetaceae bacterium
GGCGGTGGTGGTCAGACCATGGGTGGAGGTGGCATGGGCGGCGGCATGGGCGGCGGCATGGGCGGCGGCATGGGCGGCGGTATGGGCGGCATGGGCGGCATGGGCGGGGGCATGTTTTCGGTGCCTCCGGAAAAAACCAAGGTCGTGAAGGTCGCCACGGTCTGTCTTGAGCATGGCAAAGACGAACCGTCACCACGGATCCCCTACCGATTGGCTCGGCTTGATGCTTTTTCGGACGACCCGGTGCTGGCTGGGTTGCTGATCGCACTTGGTCGGCAGGAACTTCCTCAGCGAGTCGCCCAGGCGGCAGCCTGGCATCTCTCAAGTGGTCGCTCGTGGCAGGAACTGGCAGCCGAGAAGATTGACCGCCCGGGGGGCGTCCCTGACGTTTCCTACTTTTCGCATGCAGAACTTTACGCAGCCCGACGGGCTGTGAGCATCTTGCAAGACCGAGCAGCCAAGCAGGCCTCTCAGGGGCATGGCGGCCGGGTCCGGTCCTCTGGCGAAGGCTGAGCCCCAGTAGACCGCAGGGCCGGAGCACTGCCTTTTGACGGGATTTTTCCTGCGGGCGAGCGGTCGCCTGACGCGACTGATTCCGCGTTTCTCCCGCCTTCGCGCATCATCGTGAAGCAGCGTTTTTTGCAGCCAGCGGACCCACCCCTCAACAACGACCAAATTTTTGGGTACAACGCGTGAGGCACGGGGCGTTGGTAACGCAAGAAACGCACGGAAAAAGGTAGTGGCCCATGCGGCCGGAGACCCTTGAGGGAGATTCACCTGAGATGGGGACATCGAGAGAACCCAGCACCACGCAGGCTGCTGAAGTCATCGTTGAGGCGAGAAACCTTTCGAAGATCTATCGAGACTTCTGGGGACGTAGCAAGAAGGTGGCCCTGAAGCCGCTTGATCTGGAAATCCGCCGGGGTGAGATCTTTGGTCTGCTGGGACCGAACGGCTCCGGCAAAACAACCACGATGAAATTGCTCCTGGGGCTCATCTTTCCAACCTCCGGCGAGGCGATCGTTTTTGGGAAGGACGCGACGGACGTTTCCAAAAACGACCGTATCGGCTACCTGCCCGAAGAGTCATATCTCTACAAATTTCTTGATGCCGAGGAGACGCTCGATTTCTACGGTCGGCTCTTCGATATGCCGCCCGAAGAACGGAAGCGACGTGCGGATGCCCTGATTGAGATGGTCGGATTGAGCCGTGATAAAAAACGGCAGCTGCGAGAGTATTCCAAGGGTATGACACGGCGGATTGGGGTGGCGCAGGCCTTGATTAACGATCCCGAACTGGTGTTGCTCGATGAGCCGACCAGCGGTTTGGACCCGATCGGAACCCGGGAGATGAAGGACCTGATCATCGACCTCAAAGAGCGGGGGAAGACAGTAATCCTCTGTTCGCACCTGCTGGCAGATGTCGAGGATGTCTGTGACCGGATTGCGGTTCTTCATCAGGGTGAACTTAAGGAACTGGGTCGCGTCGATGAACTGTTGCGGGTCACCGACATCACCCAGATCCGTTCCAGCGGATTACCACCCGCGGCGCACGAAGAAATCCGGGCGATCATCGAGCGGCACGGCGGGGCGGATATCGACATTGGCAGTCCCAAAACCACGCTGGAAGATCTGTTCCTCGAGATCGTTCGCGATACCGAGGCGAGGCCCGGTCGGCGGGCGCGACAACAGGAAGATCAGGTCAGCGGTTAGGCCTGTGGCCGGGGTGGCTGCCGGAGAGGCTGGCATGGAGGTTTCGCCTCGGGGCTAGAAGGCCCGGCTCATCTGCTAGCAGACGTACAAATCGTTCCCTTTCAGTTTTCAGACGGGTATTCACTCGATGGTTCTTGAACAGGAAATTCCCGCATTCGCGGAATGGATTGGACCGGCTTTGGCGTCCTATCTGTTGGTTGCGGCATTGGTGGCTGTTTTTGCAGCCGTGCTGGCCTGGCTCTCAATGTCGACGGTTTCGGGGCCTCTGGCAGCAGGTGACCGCGTCTACCGCGGTGTGTTGGCCGGCCTGGCAGATCTCCGGGGAATGTCCTGTGGCCGCATCTGGGCGTTGGCCCGGCTGGCGATCAAAGAATCGCTCCGCCGCAATGTGCTGGTGGTGCTCGGGCTTTTTGCGGTGATTGTATTGTTTGCCGGCTGGTTCCTCGATCCGCAGAGCGTCAATCCCGGCAAGCTCTACCTCGGCTTCATGCTGTCGGCGACGAACCTGTTAGTGTGCTTGGTGGTGCTTGTCCTGTCTGTCTTCAGCCTTCCGGCGGACGTGAAGGCCAAAGCCATCCAGACCGTCACCACCAAGCCGGTACGGACCGGCGAGATCGTTCTCGGTCGAATTCTCGGCTTTGCGACGGTCGGGACCGTCCTGCTGGCCATCATGGGAGGCGTTGGCTGGGCCTTTGTGGTTCGCAGCGTGAGCCATCGCCATGAATTGGCCGCGACCGATCTGTTGGCCGATCGGCTCGAGGATGGCCGGGTGACCGGTTTTGAGGGTCGCACCAGCCTTGACCGTGGTCATCGTCACCGGGTGGAACTCGATGCTGGGGGGAATGGATCGACCGACACGACCCAGGGACACCGGCACACGGTGCGGCGGGTGGCAGGCGAAGGGGATGCGGCCCAGTACGACGTTGGGCCAGTCGAGGGACTCCTTGAAGCCCGGCAGCCGCTTCGCGGAACGTTGCGGTTTTTGGATCGCGAGGGCGTTCCCAGCGAGAAGGGGATCAGCGTCGGTGCAGAATGGACCTACCGCCAGTACATCGAAGGTGGTTCGCTTGCTGCCGCGATTTGGACGTTCGAGGGCATTACGGAGGAGCAGTTTCCAGAAGGCCTGCCTCTGGAGATGCTCGTGCGGGTGTTCCGGACCTACATGGGCAACATCGAGAAGGGGATTGCAGGGAGCGTGCGGGTGCGGAACCCCACCAGCCAGTTGCAGAGCGACCCGTTCTACTTCACCGCCAAGGAGTTTACGATTGACTCGCTGCTGATTCCGCGAACGCTTGCGGCGACCTCAGCGGATGGTGGGACGCGGCAGATTGATCTGTTCGAAGACATCGTTTCCGGCGGCAGCGTTGAGGTGGTGCTTCAGTGTCTTGAGCCGTCGCAGTACTACGGGGTTGCTCAGGCCGACTTTTATCTGCGAAGGGGCAGTGGTTCGTTTGCTCTGAACTACTTAAAGAGTTGCTTGGGAATCTGGTTCGCGATGGTGCTTGTCACTGCCATTGGCGTGATGTTCAGCACCTTCCTGGCCGGGCCGGTCGCTTTGTTGGCGACCCTTTCTGTCGTGCTGATCGGCCAATTCCGAGAATTCATTGATCGCCTGTTCGATGCCCAGATCACGGGGAATTCAAAGACAATGCCAGGCGGTGGACCGATTGAGTCGCTCTACCGGATTGTGACCCAGGCGAGCATCGTGGTCGATCTTGAGCAGTCGCCCCTGGTCAACGCGATGAAAACAGTCGATACCTTGTTGCTGGCGCCGATGCGGCTGGCGGCCTCCCTGTTCCCATCCTTGTCGAGCCTCGGAACAAGTGACTTTGTTGCCAGTGGCTTCGATATTCCGCTCAATCTGTTGGGCCAAAACGCCTGTGAAACCCTTGGATACTTCGTGGCATTTTTCATCGCCGGGGCATTCTGTCTCAAGGCTCGTGAGGTGGCATCGTGATGAAGCAAACGCACAATCGTGAGGCAGGGCGGAATCGCCCGGAGAAGACGTTTTGGCTGGGGCTTCGCCCCGAGACGTTGGTCATGCTCATTCTGATTGCCGTCCTGCTGGTGCCCCTGTCGGCATTAAGCCAGCCGCGGGATTCCTCGTACGAGGGCGGCTATCTGGCGAAGCTCCGCACGGCGGCCCAGTTGTCACAGGCAGATCTTGGGGAGATTGATCCAGCCAGTGAAACGATGCGGTTGGCAAGCCTCGGGCTGAAGAACATCGCCGTCACGCTGCTCTGGGATCGGGCCAACTACTACAAGAAGGTTGAAGACTGGACCAACCTCTCTGCTGTTCTTGAGCAGATGACGAAATTGCAGCCGAACTTTTATTCGGTTTGGGACTTTCAGGCTCACAACCTCTCCTACAACATTTCGGTGCAGTTCGATGACTATCACGACCGCTACGCGTGGGTCATGAAGGGTATTGAGTTCCTGCGGCAGGGGGTCTTCTTCAACACCCGCGAGCCTCGGCTGTTGGGCCGCATGGGCTGGTTTATCGGTCAGAAAATCGGTCGTTCAGACGAGAAGAAGCAGTATCGCCGGCTCTTCAAGGCGGACGATGATTTTCATGAGCGGGATCGGCCGGGACGAACGCTAGCAGAGCGAGACAATTGGCTGGTTGGCCGGGAGAAGTATCTGGCCGCTCAGGTGGTTGCTGATGCTGGGGTGCCCTTGAAGACCACGCCACTGATCTTTCATTCCGAGCCGATGATGATGGCCATAAACTACGCCCGGAACCTCGAGTCCGACGGCATCTTTGGCGATAAGGCCCGTGACGGCTGGGAACTAGCGGGGGAGGAGTTGCGGCGGTACGCCGTTCGGGAGATTCCCACCAGCTGGGATGTGCCGATCCGGCTTGGTCTGCGCGAGGCAGAACTGGCTCGTGCGGAACGGTTGGCAGCGGAACTGGAGACGCTGCTGCCCGGCAAGTTTGCTGCCATGGAGGCTGAGCGGTCCGCGGCACTCACTGGCGCCCAGCGGCAGGCCCTTGAGGTACCGCCGCTCGATCGCACAGAGGATCAGCAGGATCTTGTTGCCAAGGCTGAGCAGGCCATGAAAGTCAATTGGCCCATGGTGGCTCGTGATGCTCCTGCCGATGTCCGTGACCAGGCGCAGCGGTTGGCTGCGGATTACATTGAGGCACAGGAAACTGCAGAGATCATCGATCGCTATCGCGACATTGTGAACTTCGACTTCTGGCGGGCAACGTGTGAGATGGAGGTCACTGATTCGGCATTACGAGCTCGCGAGGCAACCTGGCAGGCCGAGAAAGACTATGAGGCGGCTCGGCTGCGGCCAGCCAAGGAGGCCTTTGAAGAGGCCTTTGCCGCCTACCGGGAAGTGCTCGATGCCTCAGACGTGCTTCGGAGCGACGCGCTGACCCGCGAAGAGCTCATTGAGACGATCGATCAGTACCGGGAGGTCCTGGAGCAGCTCGACGAGCCATTTCCGAGTCCCTTTGTGCTCGACGATGTGCTCAAAAACGAGTAACTCGTGTTCCAGCTGAAATGAGTCCCGAAGGAAGAAAACTCCTCTTCAGGGTCTGGCCGGTTGCTTATCTGTCAGGTTTACCGGCCGGCGACAGACTCGTAGGTGCGTCCGGCGGACGAGGATTGCGACCTCGCCAGTTGGTAGAGCTGCTCGCCTGCAGGGGTCGGATAGTGACCGGTGATGCAGGCCTGACAGAGCGATTTGACTGGAAGATCAATCGAGCGAGCAACCGATTCGACCGGGAGATACCGGAGTGATTCAGCACCTAGGCTCGCGGCCATCTCGGCCTGGGCCTCCTCGGTCAGCATGCCGGTTGGCAGAAACTGCGAAGCGAACAGTTCATCGATTGTCGACATGTCGATGCCGTAAAAACAGGGCGCAATGATCGGGGGGCAGGCAATCCGCACATGGATTTCCCGGGCTCGCCCCAGGGACCGCATGCGTCCCAGCAGCACCCGCATTGTCGTACTGCGGACAATCGAGTCTTCCACCAGGATGACCCGCTTGCCTTCAAGCACTTCTCGGAGCGGCGTGTACTTGCTCTCGGCCTTCTGGCGGCGGCTGGCAGCCCCGTCGATGAAGGTGCGGCCTGTGTAGCGGTTGCGGATGAGCCCTTCCACGCTCGGGATGGAGAGCCGGTAGGCCATGGCGTCGGCGGCTGCCTTGCTGGTGTCAGGGACCGGGACGACGACGGTATCGGCATCGATTGGCACTGTTTCGAGGCGGGCCAACTCCTCCCCCAGCCGCTTTCGCGACAGGTAGACGCTGCGGTCATCCATGGTGCTGGCAACGTTGGCGAAATAGATCCACTCAAAGAAACAGTGGGCCTGTTTGGGGGCATCGGCAAACCGTTCCACCCGGGCAGTCTTTCCGTCGATGATCAGCGCGGTGCCCGGTTCAAGTGACCGGATTGATTCGGGAGGAAAGCCAAGATTAAGCAGCGCGACGCTCTCACTGGCCGCAGCAACCAGCTGGCCATTTTGCGCGTACTCCAGTGGCCGAATGCCGAGGGGATCGCGGGCGACGATCATGCGTCCACAGGCGTCGAGAAGGGCGAGGTTCCAAGCCCCATCGAACCGTTTTGCCAAGGTCGTGAGTACTTCGGTTGGAGAGGGATCGGCATCCCCCGAAAGTTCCTTGCAAATGGCATGCAGGATGACTTCGGTGTCGTTGTCCCGAGCAAGATGGTTGTCGTCATCAGCCAGAATTTCTCTGCGGAGTTCCGGGTAGTTCGCCAGCTGGCCATTGAAACCGAAGGCGAACCACTTTCGCTTCTGGATATGCGGCCGCTCCAGGGGTTGGGCATAGCCACGGTCCTCGGCGCCGCAGGTGGCATACCGCACGTGGCCGATGGCGGCGGGGCCGCAGTGCTGCTCCATCAGGCTTTCGAATTTGCCCCGATGGCTCATGCGGAAGACTTCACTGACGCTGCCGACTTCCTTGTGGGTTGCCAGCAGCTGGCTGCGATCTGGATTCCAGACCGTCATGCCTGCCGAGAGTTGGCCCCGATTTTGGATATCGAGCAGCATCCGTGGGATCAGGCGGGACGCCTCTTCCGGGCCAGCGGGCGGGCACAGCGGGCTCGGTTCGCCGCCCTGCAGGTGATATATTGCGGTTAGTCCGCACTCGTGTTTGAGATCGCTCACCGGACCCTCAGTTCGACGGAAATCGAGCAGACGCGGTTATATGCTGGGAGCGGTGCTCACCTCAACCGGAAGGCCTCACAGACGGCTGAGAACCGCACCCCAGGCCGCCCCAGTGGCCCCTAGGAAAGGGGTGAGGGTACGATAAGAGCCCGCCAAGCCCGTTCTGCTCGGCCCGACCATCCGCCGTTGTTTGAATCGACCTTTCATGAGCACCCTCTCCCGCGCCGACGCTGTCGCTGCGGCTTCCCTGATCATCGTCAAAGTCGGCACCCGGGTGCTCACGACCGCAGATGGCTTGCTCGACAGCCAGCGAGTCGAGCAACTCGGCCAGCAGTGTGATCAACTGCTCGCAGCAGGGAAGCAGGTCATCATTGTCAGTTCTGGAGCGGTGGGGGCTGGCATGGGCCGACTCGGGCTGCGGTCCCGCCCCCGGTCGCTTCATCGGCTGCAGGCGGCGGCGGCTGTGGGGCAGAGCTGTCTGATTGAAGCCTATGAGCGGTCGCTGCGGCCCCATGGTCGGCATGTGGCGCAGGTGCTCCTGGTGGCGGATGATCTCGAGGATCGTCGACGGTACCTGAATATCCGCGGGACGCTGCGGGCGTTGTTGGATGAGGGGGCTGTGCCCATCGTCAACGAGAACGACACGGTGAGCGTCGATGAACTCCGCACCTCATTTGGAGACAATGATCGGCTGGCCGCGTTGATGGCAACCCTCCTCCCAGCCGATCTGCTTATCCTCTTGTCTGATGTGGATGGATTGTACGACCGTGGACCGGACGAAGCCGGCGCGGAGGTCATGTCGTGTGTCCCGCAGGTCGATGCGGCGGTTGAGCGGCTGGCGAAGGATCGCCTGGGCGGACTCTCAAAGGGAGGCATGGAGAGCAAGCTTGCTGCGGCTCGGATGGTGACGGAGGCGGGCTGTCACTGCATCATTGGCCCCGGTCGCAGGGATGATGTCCTTGAAGCCATCTGTCGTGGTGATGAGGTGGGGACCTTCTTCCCTGGGCGAAACGGAACCATGCCGGCCCGGAAACGCTGGCTTGGTTGGTCAGCAGCAGCCAGTGGTTCCCTGTGCATCGATAGCGGAGCCCGTCGGGCGGTCGTGGAACGCGGCAGCAGCCTGCTGGCAGCTGGCATCCAGCGGGTTTCCGGAAACTTTGGCGTGGGCGATGTGGTGACGCTCGAAACCACCGCTGGCGGTGTGTTTGCCCGCGGGCTGGTGAACTATTCGGCTGCTGATCTTGAGCGGATCAAAGGGCTTCAGACCGAGCAGGTGCTGGACTGCCTCGGTGTCTGCGCCTGTGACGAGGTGATTCACCGGGACGATCTGGCGATCATTCGGCGAGATGAGCCCGCTGCTCTCGTCCGGGACGTTCCCCTTCCCGAGGCCCCGGGCGAACATCGTCATGGTTGACCAACTGATCATTCTGCTGGTCCTGATTCTTGCCAACGGATTTTTTTCGGGGGCTGAGATGGCGATTGTGGCCAGTCGTCGGGGCCGGCTCCGGCAACTGGCTGAACAGGGGGATGAAGCGGCCCGCAAGGCCCTCGAATTGGCCAGCAGCCCCGATCAGTTCCTGCCCACGGTGCAGATTGGGATCACATTGGTGGGAACACTTGCGGCTGCCTACGGGGGGAATCAGGTGGTCAGCGTGCTCGCTGCCTGGCTGGAGCAGCATGGGCCGGCAGGCATTCAGGCGGCAGCCCACTCCGTTGCCCTAACCATCTTCGTGGCGCTGCTCTCGTTCTGCACGCTGCTGCTGGGCGAACTGGTGCCCAAGCGGCTGGCGCTGCGGCGGGCGGAAGACTTTGCCCGCTTGGCAGCCCCCTTCATGCAGGCCTTCGCCAGGCTCACCCGGCCGCTGGTCTGGCTAATGGGCATTTCGACGACGGGTGTCCTCTTTCTGCTGCGGGCGCACAAGCAGGACGGACCAACCGTGTCGGTCGATGACATCGAGCACCTCCTTGAGGCCGGTCGCGCCGAGGGGGTTCTGGAGGCAGTCGAGCAGGCTGTTGCGGCCGAGGCCTTGCGGCTTGGTGAACGAACGGTGCGGGATATCATGCGGCCCCGGATCGATCTCGATGCGATCGACATCGACACGCCGGCCGATGAGGTGCTGGGGGCCATCGCGATGGCCGGATATTCACGACTACCGGTCTATGAAGGCTCGCTCGATCAGATACTGGGCTATGTCTCGATCCGTGATGTGCTCCGTCAGAACTGGATGGGTTGGCCGATTGAACTGCGAAAGATGATGCACAAAGCACTGTTTGTGCCTGAGACGATGCCCCTTGATCGCCTCCTGGAGCTCTTTCAGAGAGAGCGGAATCAGCTGGCCGTTGTGCTTGATGAATATGGTGGCACAGAGGGCCTGGTGACATTGGAGGATGTCATGGAGGAACTCGTCGGGGAAATTCGTGACGAGCACGATCGGGATCGGGATGGGGACTTCGTGACCCGGGACGATGGCTCGTGGCTTGTCGACGGCGGGCTCCCCATCGATGATCTCGTGGAGCGGCTCTCGATTCGGGATCCAGGCCTGCCTCGTGACTACTCAACCGTTTCGGGGCTGGTGCTCGATGAACTGGAGCGGATCCCAGTTATCGGCGACACGATGAAGTGGAACGGCTTGTTGATCGAAGTGGTCGATATGGATGGCCGGCGGATTGACCGGCTGCTCATTCGTCGCGAGGAGGTGTCCGGTTAGTCTTCCGACTCGGCTGTGCTCTGTCCGCTGTCTGCCGGATCTCGGACGACGCGAGGCACCCGACCATCCGGAGCCGGGGTGGGATTCCGCCGGAAGACGGCTCGCCAGACTGGCGCGCCGGCGAGCCGAGTTCGGCGTTCGAAGTGGGTGCGATAGGGGGTTTCTGGACCGCCCGGTGCTTCCTCCTCGGGGGTTCCAAACAGCCCGGTGGCCGCGGTCGCGGCAACCGCTTCCTCAAAATACTCTTCCACATCGGTCCAGATGTGTAGCCGGCCGGCCTCCGGCAGGATGCGGGCGGCATGGCGGAGGAATACCGGGTTGAGGATTCGGCGTTTGCGATGGCGGGCTTTCCACCAGGGGTCGGGGAAGTAGACATGCACCCCGGCGACACAGCGGTCAGGCAGCAGCGAGCAGACAAGTTGCATCGCATCCCCGTGGATGATGGCCCCGTTGGATGCTCCAGCCTGGGCGAGTTTGCCCGCGGTCATCCGGGCATAGCCGCCGCTGACCTCAATACCCAGGAAGTTGCGGCTGGCATCGGCCACCGTTGCGGCGGTGAGAAACATGCCCTTGCCGGAGCCCACTTCAAGTTCGATGGGGGCAGCTGCAGAGGAAAACAAACTGGCCGGGTCGAGCGGCGTGGGGAGATCAGCCAGTCGGAGCAGATGCCCAGACAGATCGAGGGTGGCCGGCGGCTTCTTCGGGGGACGGCGGGGCATTGCAGGCCGTCAGGCGGTGGGGGCGTGGGGCGTTGCGGCATCAGCCTGGCCCACGCCGGTCAGAAAGTCGACCGGGAGCGGGACGCCTTTGATCACCCCGTCAACCACAATGTTCTCATTGACCAGCCCCTGAAACCGGCAGACGATCATCGCCTTAGGTCGGACGCGGACCCGTTCCACCGCGATGACCAGCCGATCACCGGGCCGCACCGGTTCGCGGAAGCGAACCTCCTCGAGCCCACCAAAGCCGATCATCTCAGCCTCGAGGAGCCGATACTTCTGCGAGAAGTAACTGGAGAGTTGGGCTGCCGCCTCGCACATCAACACGCCGGGCATGAGTGGCACCGCAGGGAAGTGCCCACGAACCCAGAAGTCCTCGGTGCTCGTGTCCTTGTAGCCGACGCAAAGACCACGCTCGAGATCTTCGTGCACGATTGCCGTGAGTTGTTCCATCTCGAATCGCTGCTGGTTGTAGCGGCGAATTTCATCAAGGTCGGCGACGACAGCATTGAGGTCGTAGTCGCTCGGATGAATGATGAAGTCACGCGGGGGCACGATGAAAAACTCCCGATGGCAGGAGGGAACGGGGAATCGCCCGCAGGCTGGATGCGAGCGGGGCTGGGTGGTTAGCTCAGGTCTTGATGTGCTTCCGCTTGGCCTTGCGGGCCTTACTGTTGGCAGGACGTGAGCCGTGGTTGGCTTTTTTGAGGCTTCTGTGGGGCTTGGACATCCGAATCTCCAGACAGGATCCAGGGGGGAGGGGCTCGGCAGCGTCGCCGAACAAACCATCATTCTACCATGCTCGCTGCCGTGGTTCTATGGCTGCGATTGGCCTGGAACTGCAGTTCATCCGGGCCTTCAGCGGGGCGTCCGAGGCTCCTCGGCAGCCCGCCGTTCGGCTTCCAGGGCCTCACGCAGGGAGGTGCGGAGCATGTCCACAAAACTCGCGATGAGGAAACTGAAAAGACCGCCGAGCACCGCAGAGGAGAGGCCTCCGAGCAGGCTGCCCGCCAGTGAGGCCGATGTGAGCAGCAGCAGGGCTGTTGTTCCCGAAACCCCTCCGATTACCCCCCCGATGGCGACGGAGACCGGCAGGAGGCGTCCAACCTTAGAGTGGCGTTCCAGCAGGGTCGGCTGTGCCCTGGGCACCACCGCAGCACGGAACCGGCCCCCCCGGCGGGCGAGGTCGCGGTCGGTCGCCTCCCGCATGCGGGTACCGATCGCATTGCCAGCCATATGCATGGCGAGGCTGCCGGCGAGGACCACCGCCGCAAGCCAGCCGGCCAGGCCGAGCCAGTTGATGGCAGCGAAGGCGATCGCAAGCCCGATCGCGAGCCAGAAGAAGGTGGGCAGTCGCATCGATGGAACAGGCAGTCGAGCGGAAGAGGAACGGACGGAGATGCTGTCGGCCGCGGGTCAGTCGTCAACAGCATCAGCAGTGTAGACCGGCAGCAGCCGGTAGTAGACCTCGAGGGTCAGAATCGCCAGGGCTGTGTGAGCGAGCCGGCCGGCCGGCTCAAGGTGCCGATCACGGGCGGTGTTTTTGGTGGCTCCCTTCGGATTCCACAAATACCAACTGCCAATCTCGCACGGTCCACCGCCAAATGCTGGATGAGTGGGGTCGGTCAACGCTGTTTTGGTGACCTGCATTCGAACCAGATAGTCGCGGTTGCGCCGGTTCCAGTGGCTCCAGGCGGGGTGGTTGGTCTGCAAGAGGATCTGGGCAAGGTAGAAATTCCGATAGAGCTGCAGGGCGGGATGGGTCTTCGACTCCAGCAAGCGCTCAATACCCTCCATCAACCGGGGATCGTTTCGCTTCCAGCCGGTGTAGAGACGACAGAGCAGGCCGACAGCAGAAGTGCATTCGTTTGGCTGACGGGTTGTCGAATTGGCGAAGGATGCGAGGTAGTGGTAGCGGGTCATGTCACGGGCCTGCCCGGCATGTTCACCAACCAGCCGGGCCTGGCCACGCTGGGGAGGTGCAGGCGGCGTGAGGCTGGTGAGAAAACGATCGACTTGGCGGAAGATATCCGAGTGGACCGGCAGGCCCGCCAGCTGACTGCTTTTGAGGGCAACCACCTGCCAGCCGGTGACGGTGATGTCGCCGGGCTGGCCAATTTCGTACCGCCAGCCTCCCAGCGGATGCTGGTGCCGGGCCAGAAACGTCGCCAGTGCCGCGGCGTACTTTTCCAGATCAGGATCTCCCGTCATGCCGAAGGCTTCCGCCATCACCAGGGTGGTGATGCCGTAGCCGTAGAGATCACCGGAGAAGGTCGGCACGAAGTCGGCGTCTCCCGGATGGAGCTCCTTCAGTTCGATGTCGAGCGTGGTCTTGAGTTGCTCCAGGCCCCGGTAGACAACCTCTTTGTAGGGCCCCTGCAGATGCGTGTTCCCGGCGCCGAGAAAAGGCAGCAGAGCGATCGCGGTGCTGGCCTTGGTGTGGCCTTCGATATAACCCTTCGCCCGGCAGGGGCAGGCCTGGGTTGGGTTCCCAAACGGATCGATGCAGTGCGGGTGTGCAAACTTCCATGAGCCGTCGGCGGCCTGATGCCGGGCGAGCCAGAGGAGGCCCCGTTCAACCGCGGCCTCGCTGGCTGGCGAGCCGCCTCTCGCCACAGCCGCCTCACCCCGCGCGGTGCCTGCTCTTCGGCCCAGGCTGGCCCGGGCAGCGGCCGCCTGTCCTGCCAGCCCGTGGTTGGCCGACTTCTCGGCCCCACCGCCAGCCGGCGCGGGGGCCGGTGTTGCGGGGCCCATCCCAGGGTCGGTGGGCGTGTTCTGGGCGAGTGCATCGCCAGCTGCTTCACCAGCCGCAGGTGATTGCGTGGCCGGGCGGTCTGCTGCTGCGGTGTCCTCAGCTTCCTCTGAGACAGCCGCCACGGCGGCGGCTTCCGCGGGCTCGGCTTCGGCAGCCTCGGCCGGGTCGTCAGTGTCGGTCGCTTCGGCGATGAGCGTCGCGGTGGCATCGTCGCCACGGGTTTCTCCCCAGTCGTCGTCAGCCTCCGGACCGAAATCGAGGATTACTGGAGCCAGCCGCTGTGGCTGACTGACCGGGTGGGTGGCCAGCAGGGTGAGCAGAATCGCCAGCACCAAGTGCGAGGCGAGACTTAGATAGGCACTTCGAATTCCGGCATGGCCAGTGACCCACTCGATCCACTCGCCTCGGCTCACCGCAGGCACCGACGGCTGCTCGTCGGCTGTCGAGTGGGCAGGGGAGGGTGAAGCGGCAGGTTGTGCCGGTTGCTCCGGCATGACGGCATGTCCTTCCCCAGGGAAGCTGTGGCGATTCGCGGCGTAGAACGACCTGTCTCGTCCCCGCCGCCCGTTCCAGCCATTATGCATCGACCCAGAGCCGCCGGTGCCTTCATCGGATCGTGGTTTCCCCGTCCAACCCTCCCCAGAATTCCGGCACCGCTTGCGGAGACGGTGCCAACGACCTATTTTAAGGGGCTCCCGTGGACGGGTGTCTGCTGGGTTGAGCCGCTCCGGCCCCCCTTTGAAGAACGTGCTATGGCCAAGAACAAGAAGAAACTCGAAGTCATCCACCTCGTTTGCGAGGAGACCGGAGACGCCAACTACACCCTCCGACGGAAGACCGGGGGCGAAAAGTTGCACCTCAAGAAGTACTCGCCGCGGTTGCGTCGGCATACGCTCCACAACGAGAAGAAGAAGAAATAGGGGCTCGCCAGCGGCGCTAGGTGCCTGCCTCGTTGTCAGTGCCTGCGGGAGTTCGTAGGCCGGCTAGGAGCGTTTCCAAGGCAGCCGTCTCGCCATGAAAGGCGATGCCGATCTCAAGGGCGACCAGTGGAATTCCTCCAAGGTCTGTCTGCGGCAGTTTCACCAAGTCCTTGAGCGTGGTCACGGCCATCTCTGCGTTCACGGCGTGGGCCTGCCGAGACAGTTCCCGCAGATCGGCCTGGCCGTAGGAATGGTGGTCGGCAAATGCCCTGAAGCCAACCAGGTCGCGGCTCCGTTCGCTGAGTGTCGCTTGAAACGCAGCCGGGTTGCCGATGCCGGCGAACCCAAACAGACGCCGATTTGCGAGCGTGGAAAGTGGTGCCGTGGTCCCGTCGTCAGCCCGGAGCTGAACCGGCTGGTGGCTCGTTTCGAGCCAGGGCAGCGGGCGGTCGCCGCAGAGGCGAGCAGCCCGTTCGCGAATTGCCTGCCGGGTTGCCGCTGAGACCCGGTCAGCGCGGGTGAGGATCACCGCATCAGCTCGCCGCAGTCCGGTGACCGGTTCTCGGAGTAATCCCCTCGGGAACAGTCGCTCGCTTCCGAAGGGATCAGTGGCATCGATTACCACCAAGTTGAGATCACGGGCAAGTTGCCGATGCTGCAAGCCATCATCGAGCAGCACCACGGTCGCGCCGGAGGTGGCTGCGGCCCGGGCCGCCCGAATCCGCCGTGGGTCAGCGTGGTGGGGGGTATCTGGGAGCAGGAGACCCAATTCGGCGGCCTCGTCACTGCGGTGCCCCCGCGCCGCCCCATAGCCCCGGCTGACAACGGCAGGTCGCCAGCCACGTTCGGCCAGGTAGCGGGCCAGCCAGGCCACCAGCGGGGTCTTCCCCGTGCCGCCCAAGGTCAAATTGCCAACTGCAACGACAGGAATCGGTGCCTTGGCAATCGTGCGAAGGTGATGGTCGAAGCTTGCGTTGCGGAGGGTGACGGCAAGGCCGTACGGCACCGCGGCCAGGGCCAGGCCTGCCCGAGCGCATGTCGGGAGCAGTCCGGTCAAGCGGCCATCGACCAAGCGGCGAAAGCGTTCCGCGTCGGGAAGCATCGGTAAAAAGCGGCCCCCGGGGCGTTCTCAGGCAGTTTTTTTCGCAACCCCCGTACAATAGGAGAGATTTTCCACTGACGTCAACGTGGGGAACGACGGGGCTAGCCCGCGGCCGACGTCACAGTCAGGCGGCTGGTCACGCGGGCCGGCATGTGTCGCTGCGGCACGACAGGACGAGGCGGTCGATGGCGACGATTGAAAAACATCCCGAGTCGGCCCTGACGCTTGCCGAATGGCGGGCGGCGGATCGCTCCAAGGCGGCTCGCTATCTGGCTGCTCGGCTTGCCGAAACCCGCGCGAGTTACCGAAGTGTCTCCGTGGCAACCTTTGTGCTCACCGTCGCTGTCGTAACCGCTGGCTGGCTTGCCTTCGGAATTGTTCTGGAGCACTGGTGGTTGGCCGGGGGCATGCCGGTCTGGATGCGGTGGGCCTGGCTCGGGTGCGGTCTGACCGCGATCGTTGTTGCCGGGGTGAAGTGGCTGCTGCCCCTGTGTCGCTATCGGGTGAATGTGCTCTATGCCGCGCGGGCGATTGAGCGGGAGTTTCCCGAACTTCACAATGATCTGATCAATGCGGTGCTCGTGCAGCCAGGGAAGACCGATCCACATGGCGAGGTGATCACACGTTCGCTTGAGCAGCGGGCGGCCCGACAGTTGACCAGCGTGCCTGCAGACGGGGTCTTCGACAAACACCACCTTGTGCGGCTTGCCCTCGCGTTGGCCCTGTTTGTTGTTGGGGGCACGCTGTATGCATTGCTCTCTCCAAAAAATCCATTTGTGACGGCGGGGCGACTGCTTGTTCCCTGGGCAGGCTGGATGGCACCCTCACGGGTGACGGTGAAGTCGGTCCGTTGTTACTGGGCACCGGCCCCTGCTGCTGAATCGGTAGCACAGGCCGGCGGCGCAGCTGTCGAGCGACTGGTTGACCCACGCCGGGAATTGCCGCGTCGCGACGGCGTCCTGCAGATTGTGCGTGGGCGTCAGTTGGTGGTGGCGGCAGCGATCAACCATCTCGGTGCCGGAGAGATACCGCTGCTCCTCGTGACTCCGTTGCTTGACGATGGTCGCGTTGATCCGCAGGGCATGCCCTGGCGAGCAGAGCTCCGCCCCCAGGCGGCGGGTGAACAGAATTTTTGGGCCCGGCTGCCGGGAAACACGATCGGACTGGACCGGTCGGTGCGGCTGGAACTCGTTGCTGGAGACGCCCGGGTCGCCGCCTTCGATGTGCTGGCAGTCGATGCCCCATCTGTGCTGGTGCGGGAGGTTGTCTACACGTTTCCGCCCTACACTGAACGTCCGCCAGAAACACTGGCTTGGCAGGGCGATATCCGAGGGCTGGAAGGGGCCGATGTGCGGCTGCAGGTGGAGGCCAATGAGCCACTCGACGCCGTCTGGGTTGACTTCCTCGACACGGAGCGTCCCGATGACCTGCGACTGCTTGTCGATCGGGCCAGTCCGACCCGCGCCTCCGGTAGTTTTGTGCTCCGACGAACGGCTGACCGGAGCGCGGCTGAGCATCCGTCCTACCGCCTGCGGTTCCGCCCACAGGCCGAGCGGGCAGCGGGCACCGCTGCAATTATTGATGAGCCGCTGACGCATCGCATTGAGGTGATTCCTGATCTCAGTCCGGAGGTATCGATCGATCTGCCAGAAGATGATCCGCTGCGAGTGCCATCGCGGACACCCGTGCGGGTGCGGGTGCGGGCGGTTGATCCTGACTATGCGGTGTCGCGGGTGTGGCTGGAGACCCGTCCACAGGGGGCGGCACACAGTCGCGAGCATTTGCTTTGGGAACCTGTGCCAGAGCAGCCCAACCAGGGCGCCGGAGGGCTGCGCATGAGTGCCCGGATTGTGCCGGCGGAGGAGGCACACGGAGCTACGATTTTGGAATACCGTGCGGTTGTCGCCGATAACCGCGAGCCAGAGTCCAACACGGCAGCCACGCCATGGCGTCGGCTGCTGATTGATGAACTCGCGCCGCCCCCGCCGGCAGATGAGCAGCGATGGCCGGAACGCCGGAAACCTCCCGCCGATCCGGCCAGGCCCGCTGACGACGGCCAGGCTGAGCCAGCGAATGGGGCACCACAGGACACGCCTCCGTCTGAGCCCGATGCCGACACGCCGCCGGAGCCGCCTGCCGATCAGCAAACCCCGCAGCAGCGGCAACAGCCCGATAACGTGCCGCCAGCTGAGCAGGGCATGCAGGACGCCAGCGGTGCCGCCGGCCCTCAGGGGGGGCAGGGCGAGCAGTCGGGGCAGCGGCAGCCGGGACAGGCCGGGGCGAATGATCCATCGACGGCCCCGCAAGGATCCGGCTCGTCGGCTAGTGAGCAGAAGGGACAAGGGCAGCGTGAGGCTGCTGACGGTGAACAGGCCAACCGTGGTGGGGGGGCGGATGCAGGCCGCCAGCAGAACGCTGGCAACCGCACCGACGCTCAAGGGCAACAACAGGCAGGAGAGAGCACCAGACGGGCTCCGGCGGGAAGCGACGCAGGAACGCAGAACGCTCGCGGGCAGCGGGAAGACGCCTCGAAGGAGCAACAAGGGGAACGGCAGTCGGGCCAGCAGGAGCGTGAGGCGGCAGCCGAAGGCGACAGTGATGCCAACGGCGAGTCGACCGAGTCACCGAAGCAGGCACCCGTGGCCGCTGATGGAACCAATGACGGTGAGGCCATGGAGCGGATTCTTGAGAACAAGCGGCGACAGGCTGCTGCAGAGGAGTCGGAGTGCTGTCCCCAAGAGGGGAAACCCTGTGGCAAGCCAGGCTGCTCCTCATGTAGCGGCGGTGGCGGCGCGGGAGGCAGTTCGGGTGCCGGAGGGCAGGCGGGAGCTGGCGGACAGTCTGCGGGTGGCGAGCGAGGGGCGGGGCAGCAGGGAGCCGGCGCTGGGCAACAGCAGCCAGGGGGCACGACGCCCGGAGCGGCAGAGTCGGGGAATGCTGGCCAGGGGGAACCCACAGAAGGACCTGCCGGGGAACCTGGCGCGGCGGATGGGAACGCCCCATCGGGTGGCAGTCCGCAGCCGGGAAGCGGTGAGTCTCCCAATGGCGAGTCGGGCGCCGGTCCCGAATCTCAGGTGAGCACTGGTGATCAGCCCGGTCAGTCGGCAGCCAGTGAGCCGGCAGCCAACAGTGAAGGGAGTCCGAACGGGGACGCTGGTGCGGCTGCCGGGCAAGGTGCTGCGGGGAACCAGTCGGCGGCAGGGGAGGCCGGTCCTGCCGGTGAGCTTGCTGCCACGCCTGGCGGTGTCACCGGCCGCAGTGTTGGCGGCGGTGCCATTGGCGGACAGCAGGCTGCACCAGCGAGTGGGGACGATCCAGCCACCGAAAGCAAGCCGCTTGAGTGGCAGAAGCCGGAACTGGCTGCGGTCCGGCGGGCGACCGACCTTGCACTGAATCATCTGCGGGATTCGGTCCGGTCTGGAGATGAGGAGATGCTCGAAGAGTTGGGCTGGAGCCGCGAGCAGGCGGAGGCCTTTCTGGCCCGCTGGCAGGCGATGCAACAGGCGGCAACTCGCGGCGCAGACGAACAACGGGAGTACGACAGTGCTCTGCAAAGCCTTGGACTTCGGCCGGGTGGTGTGCGAACATCTCGGCGGCTCTCGCCTGACCGCACCGGGACGCAACTCGAAAGTCGACGGACGCAGCCTCCGCTTGAATACCGGGAGCGGTTCAAGGCCTTTCAAAAGGGAACCGGCAGTGGCCGGGTAGAGACGGAATGAATGCGGAGTCTGCCGGGCCGCGGTATCTCGTGCCCTTTGGTCCCAAGCGGGTGCCGCACTGGTTCACTGACGTGCTCGTTCTCGGTGGCGGGCTGGCGGGCCTGCGGGCCGCTCTGGCCGTCGATCCGAAATGTTCGGTCCTGGTGGTCAACAAGGATGATCTGAAGGACTCCTCGAGCCAGTGGGCCCAAGGGGGAATCGCTGGCGTGATTGATCCGGAGGACCGCTTCGCCAATCATGTTGCTGATACTCTGACCGCCGGAGGAGAACTTTGTGACCCCGCGGTGGTCGATGGCGTGGTTCGTGAGGCCCCGCAGCGGATCGATGAGCTGATCGACTGGGGTACCCAGTTCGATCTTCGTGACGGCGAGCTTGATCTTGGCCGGGAAGGTGGGCACAGCCACCACCGCATCGTGCATGCGCTCGGCGATGCCACCGGCCGCGAGGTGATGCGGGCTGTCATCAACCGGGCGGTGGGCAGTCCGAACATTGAGGTCTGGCCCGAAACCTTCACCATCGATTTGGTGACCGAGGCCGGCGTTTGTCGCGGGGCCCTCGTCTGGCATCCTCAACGCGGGAAAACACTGATCTGGGCGCGGCGAACGATCCTGGCCACCGGTGGCGCCGGGCAGATCTATCGAGAGTCGACCAACCCGGCTGGGGCCAGCGGGGACGGCATTGCACTGGCGTGGCGGGCCGGGGCGACGGTTCGAGACATGGAGTTCATGCAGTTCCATCCGACGGTGCTCTACATCGCCGGCGGAAGCCGCAGTCTGATCACGGAAGCGGTTCGCGGTGCCGGCGCGCATCTGATCGATCGGGCAGGCCGGCGGTTCATGCCGGAGTTCGACCCTCGCGGTGAACTGGCACCACGCGATGTCGTCTCACGTGCCATCACTGAAGTCATGCGACGGACGGCCCATGCGAATGTCTATCTCGATCTGTCCCACCTCGACTCGGTGATGGTCCGGCAGCGATTTCCGGGTATGGCAAAACTCTGTCAGAAGTTTGGGCTTGACCTAGCCACCGACCGGATCCCAGTGCGCCCCGGTGCCCACTACATGATCGGGGGCGTGGTGGTTAATGAGCAGGGACGGACCTCGATTCCACACCTGCTCGCCGCTGGGGAGGTGACCTCCAGCGGGCTGCACGGTGCCAATCGGCTCGCCAGTAACAGCCTTTTGGAAGGACTGGTCTTTGGCAGTCGCGTCGGCGAGCAGGCCAGTCGCGACCTTGCGGCCGAGCCCACCGATGGGGAGGTGTTTACCGTACCAATGATTGGCAATCAGCGAGTCGGGGCAGCGGCCGAAGGCCTGCCGGGAGAACCGCTCGATTTGGCCGATATTCGCAATTCCCTGCGGAGCCTGATGTGGCGGCATGTCGGAGTGGAGCGGTCGGGGGCGTCGCTCGGCGAGGCAGCTGACACGGTTGCCAGTTGGTGCCGGTACGTGCTCCCACGGCAGTTTGCCAACCCGCAGGGCTGGCAGCTTCAGAATCTGCTGGAGGTCGGCCGGCTGATGATTCAGGCAGCCACCGCCCGCTGTGAGACCCGTGGTGTGCATGTCCGTTCGGACTTCCCGGAGTCTTCGCCCGCCTGGCATCGGCACCTCTGCTGGCAGCGGGATCGTGACGAACCCTGGTTTGAGTCGGTCAAAACAACGCCTCCCACGGCAGCGGGGGTGGGGGATTGTCGGCCGGCGGGGTCGAGTCAAAAATAAGAGTTGCCGCGACGCGGCATCGTAGATCGTGTGAGTCCCGGTTTCCCCCTGACGTTAGTTTGAAGCATTCATGACTGATTCGGCCGCTCCGTCAGCCCAGGCAGGCACATCTCCGCCGGCCATGATCGAAGCTGACGGCCTCTGTAAGTACTACGGAAGTTTCATCGCTGCGGAGAACATCTCCTTTAAGGTGCCTCGGGGCGAGATTGTCGCCTTCCTCGGGCCCAATGGTGCCGGCAAGAGCACCACGATGAAGATGCTCACCGGCTATCTGGCGCCGTCGGCTGGCCGGGCCCTGCTGGCGGGGTACGACATGTCGACTGATCGGCTCAAGGCGGCGACCCATCTGGGCTATCTGCCGGAGAACGGTCCGCTCTATCCCGACATGACGCCTCGGAGCCTGCTGGAGTTTTTTGCCGATGCCCGCGGGCTCAAACCGCCCTACCGCAACGAGCGGATTGAGGCTGTGATCAAACAGTGTGAGCTCGGCAGTGTGATCGGCAAGGCGATCGGCAAACTGTCGAAGGGCTACCGGCAGCGGGTTGGGATGGCGCAGGTGCTTCTGCATGAACCCGATGTGCTTATTCTCGATGAGCCGACCAGTGGCCTTGATCCCAACCAGATCCGCGAGGTCCGGGAAACCATTCGCCGCCTTGGGCAAGACAAAACCGTTCTGCTCTCCACCCACATTCTGCAGGAAGTGGAGGCTATGGCCGACCGGGTCGTGCTGATTGCCGAGGGGCGGATGCGATTTGACGGCACGCCAGCGGAGTTGATCGCGAATGGGCAGGGGCTCGATGAGCGGTTCTACGAACTGACCCGGGCATCATGACGAAGGCCTGCCTGCCCTGCGTGCCTGGTAGGCGGCAGCCTCCCCAGGTGGTTGCCGCCGCGGCCTGCAAGGCTCCAGCTGCCCCCAGGCGTTGCCCTCCCCGAATATCATTTTCCGAACACTTCACCTCACTACACAGTCGCAACGAAGGATGAACCTGATATGAAGTGGCACGTGCTCGACGCAGTCTTCAAGCGGAACTTTGTCTCTTACTTCGCCAATCCGACCGGCTACGTCTTCATTTGTGTTTTCGTCCTGCTCGGGTCGTTGGCGGCCTTCTGGCCCCCGGAGTTCTTCAACTCCAATCTGGCCAACCTCGACCAGCTCAATCGGTACCTGCCCTACATTCTGCTGGTCTTTGTGCCAGCGATCACGATGAGCGTCTGGGCCGATGAGCGGCGGCAGGGAACGGACGAACTGATTCTGACCATCCCTGCCAGTGACCTTGAGGTGGTGGTTGGCAAGTATCTCTCGGCCGTCGGTATCTACACCGTCGCCCTGATGTTCTCGTGCATCTGCAACCTGATCATTCTGCTCGGCTGGGGGACACCGGACGCGGGCCTGTTTCTCACCAACTATTTCGGCTTCTGGTTTGTCGGCGTGGCGATGCTGGCGATTGGCATGGTGGCCAGTTTCCTCACCAGTAATCTGACGGTGTCGTTCATTCTGGGCCTCGTGCTCAATGCACCGCTGGTTGTCGCCGATCAGGCGAGCAGCGTGATGGGGCCGAAGGCGGCAACACTCGTCCGGTCATGGAGCCTAGCGGAAAACTTTCTCGATTTTGGTCGCGGCATTGTCAGCCTGTCGGGGGCGGCCTACTTCCTCGGTATTGTGTTTGTCTGCCTCTACGTTTCGATGGTGCTGATTGGTCGCCGCCACTGGACGGGTCGTCGGGATGGCGCCCGGATGGGCACGCATTATGTGGTGCGGACCTGTGGGCTGGCTGCGGCGGCACTCGGCGTTGTGCTCATGCTGCGGGCGTACGATGTGCGGGCGGATCTGTCGGAAGAGCAGATCAGTTCCTTGTCCGCCGACACCAAGGGCCTGCTGGCCAATCTCGATGCCGACCGACCAATCGAGGTGACCGCCTATATCAGCCCGACCGTGCCGGAGGACTATGCCCAGACTCGCCTGACCCTGCTCAATATGCTGCGTCAGTTTCAGCGGCTCAGTCGCGGCAAACTGCAGGTCGAGATAGTCGAGACGGAGCCCAAGACCGAGGCGGCTTCGCTTGCCAGTCAGCAGTTTGGTATTGAGCCGGTGACCGTGCTTTCCCGAGAGCGTGGTGCCTTCCGCGACGAAGATATTTTCCTGGGCTGCGCATTCACCTCGGGGTTGGAAAAGGTGGTCGTGCCCTTCTTCGATCGGGGAACGCCGGTTGAGTACGAGCTGATTCGTTCCATCTGCACGGTCGCCGAGCAGAAGCGAAAGCGGCTCGGCGTGGTCAGTACGGATGCCGATCTCTTTGGTGGCTTTGATATGGCCACCGGGCAGCAGCAGCCTCGTCAGCCCGTCTTGGAAGAGCTCGAAAAGCAGTACGACGTTGTGCAGGTCGATCCTTCGGCCCCTATCACCGAGGCCTACGACGTGCTGCTTGCCGTGCAGCCGTCGAGCCTCGGGCCAGAGCAAATGTCCAACTTCGTGGCAGCCGTCAAAGCGGGGCAGCCGGTCGCAATTTTTGAAGATCCGTTGCCGGTGCTGATGAACAGTGTGCCGGGAACGTCGCAGCCCCGCCGAGGTGGCGGTGGCCCCATGGCCATGTTCCAGCAGCAGAGTCAACCAAAGGGCGACCTCAACGAACTCTGGTCTGTGCTCGGACTGAAACTGGCGGCGGCGGCCGGTCGCCCGCAAATGGGACAGATGGGCGCCTCTCCCTTTGTCATTTGGCAAGACTACAACCCGCACCCCAAACTGGAACTTCCCAGTGAGTTCGTGTTCATTGACGCGAAACTGGGAGCGGTCGCTGCTGAAGGAGGTGGGCAGAGTTTCAATCAGGCCAGCCCGATCACGGCCGGCCTGCAGGAGATGCTCTTTCCCTTCCCTGGTGCGCTTGCCAAGGACGAGAAGGCGAATATCGAGTGGGTGCCGCTGGCAACCACCGGGACGCGATCTGGGACGATTGAGGTTGAGCAGATTCTCGGGAATCGGGGCGACATGCGGCAGCTCAGGATTTTTGAGAAGCCGGGCAGCCAGGCGATGGTGCTGGCGGCATTGGTGGAACGCCCTGCAGCGGCAGCAACAGAGACTGAGGGTGAAGCTGATGCAGCCGGCCGAACAGTTCGAGCGGTGGTCGTGGCAGACATCGATCTGATGGGGCAGCAGATTTTTGGGCTGCGAAATCGGCCCGATGAGGTTTTCGGGCTCGACTTCGATAATGTGACCTTCGTGCTCAACCTGCTTGATACGCTAGCCGGCGACGAGCGATTTCTGGAAATTCGGAAACGGAAGCCGAAGCACCGCACCCTGGCTCGCATCGAGGACACCGTTGCCGAAGCACGGGAAATGGCCGATGCCCAGCGGCAGAAATACATCGCTGAGTTTGATAAGGCCGAACGTGATGCCAATGCTGAACTTCAGGACGAAGTCGGTGAGTTTGAAAAGAAAATCAAGGATATGGAAGCTGGCGGCAATGCGGACCCGCAGGCAGCGATGCAGGCGGTTCAGCAGTTGGCCAGTCGGCAGCGTCTGGCTCAGCGGCGACTCGACACCAAACTGGAGCGGCTGAAGCGGAAGCGGGATGCGGAAATCGAACAGGTTGAACGGGCTCTCGAAGCGACCATTCGTCGAGAGCAGGACTGGCAGAAGTGGCTGGCGGTCATGCTGCCGCCAATTCCGCCGTTGGTGGTTGCATTCTTCGTCTTCTTCCGTCGCCGGGCCCGGGAACGGGAAGGCGTGGCCAAGTCACGACTCAGATAGCTGCAGAGTTTGAGGAGAAATACACGATGAGCTTTGAAAGCCAAACAGGGAACCCAGGGGCGGCCGATGGTGCCCTGCAGCGAACAGTCGCCTTTATGGCAGTCGGTGCCGTGCTGTTGCTACTTGGCTGGTGGGTGCAGCCGCGGTTCAAGCCTGCAGAAGTGAAGTCAGCTGAAGAGCGGGTGTTGTTTCCCGAGCTGACCGATGCTCAAAAGGCGGCAAGTCTTGAGATCATTCGGTACGACGAGGAGTTGTCTGCGCTCTACCCTTTCAAGGTCGTTAAGTCCGGTGGCGTCTGGGTGCTGCCCTCGCATCAGAACTATCCAGCCGATGCCAAGGATCACCTGGCA
>WTHB01000111.1 GCA_011523305.1 Planctomycetaceae bacterium
CTCCAGGGCTGATCTTGTGAAAAGACCCCCTGACGGAACCGACGGCAATTGCGTCATCAGATGCGGCCCCTCGCTGTTTGAACGCAGCTCGGCTGCGAATGCATCCAGGTGGGGTGTGAGCTGAAGAAGAAATCGCCGTTGTTGCTCACCAGAACGGACCATGCCTTGCCCGCACGTCCGGCTGGTGAAACTGTACCCTCGCGACCACCTGCGGAAAAGCGAGTGCCTTGAAAAAACAAGGAAGTGCTTTCCGGAGGCGGTATGCGAGCCATCTTGTGTGTTGTCATGGGTGTGCCCTCTGTTACGGGGCCCGGCCCCGAAGCGTTCGCGCTGCCTGAAAAAAATGCCGGGGGGAGTCCTGGCGGCCGCAGCGAGCCGGTGATGGCTATAGTGCGGGGACAGTTGGCAAGCCCTCAGGCCAAACTGCCCCGTGAGACGTACCCCCCGGAGATTTGGCCGATGTCCCACCCGCCGGCGACTGACATGCGGATGGCCCCTGTCGCCTATGCCCTCCTTGGGCCAAGCAGCCAACTGCAGGTGACCGGCGTTGATGCGGTCGGCTTCATTGAAAACTTCACCACCAACAAGGTGGGGGACCTTGCGGTGGGAGGCGGCTGTGACAGCTTCTTCTGCGATGCCCGCGGAGCAGTTCTCGATCTGGCCCTGGTGCGGCGGCCAGAGGATGGGCTGCTGATCGATGTTGGTCCAGATCGGGCAGCAACCCTGCGCAACCATCTCGATCGCTATCACATTCGCGAGCAACTCTGTCTGACGGATGTCAGTGGCTCGGTGACAGGGCTCGCACTCATCGGCGCGGAGGCTGAGGCATGGCTGAGAACACATGCGGATCAGCCGCTACCGACCGCCAACTATCAGTTTCGTGATGGTCAGCTTCGCGTCGGTTCAGCCCCAGGCGATCCGGTGCCGGTCAGGGTGACCGCGATTGATTGGTACGGGCCAGGGAGTTTTTTGCTGGAGGTGGCACCTGCCGAGGTCAATCGGCTGATCCACGGCTGCGAGGACACCGGCGTGGCTCAACTGCCACCGGCAGCGGTCACTTCTCTGCGGTTGCAGGAGCGCTGGCCGGTGGCGGTGGATATTCCCGAAAAGACCCTTCCCCAGGAACTCGGCCTCGACGCGCGGGCTCTCTGTTTCACCAAGGGCTGCTACCTTGGTCAAGAAACCGTAGCGAGGCTCGATGCCCTCGGCCATGTCAATCGCAGCCTAGTGGTGTTGGCAGTCACCGGTGATGATCCCGTGCCGGTAGGGGCTGTTGTTGCGGTTGGCGGTGAGCCAGTGGCGGCGGTCACGTCAGTTGCGCCGGCGGGCCCGCAGCAGGGCTGGTTGGCCATGGCGATCGTCCCGCTCAAGGCCCTGCAGAATCCTGATGGACTCACCGTCGCTGACCGCTCCGCTCGGACGCGACCCACTTCACCACCGGAGCCAACGCCATGACCGCGGTTCACGATGATTCTCAGGGCCATTTCCGTCCAGACGCAGAGGAACTGCTGGAGACGCCACGGTTTCGGGTGGTGCGTGTTCAGGAACCGTGCCGCGACGGCAGTCGGCGGCCCCGGGAGATCATTGAACATCCCGGCAGCGTGGCCATTGTCCCGCTCTTGGATGACGGCACAGTGTGCCTGATCAACGTCTTTCGCCGCGCGGTTGGGCAAACGCTGATCGAGATTCCAGCCGGCACCCTCGACCGAGTGGAGTCGGTTGAAGAGGCGGCTGCCCGAGAACTCAGTGAGGAGACGGGCTATCGTGCGGATCGACTTGAACTGGCAGGCTGTCTCTGGATGTCTCCGGGCATTCTGCGAGAACGGATGCACCTGTTCATTGCTCGAGGGCTGACGCTCGGGCCGCAGGCGTTGGAGCCAGGCGAGCAGATTGAGCGGCGCGAGGTGGCCTGGTCCGAGGCTGTGGCAATGTGCCTCGATGGTTGCATTGAAGACGCCAAAACCGTCGCGGCGATTCTGCTTACGGATCGGCGTTTGCGGGAAACGTGAGGTCACCCGGACCCTGGGGCCGCCGGTCGAGCAGGAAGAGGACGCCACCGGTCAAGCCGGTGACCACGGTCGCCAGCAGCCAGAGCAGGCCGACGGCGATTGCCTGCTCCCGGGCGACACCCCATGGGCTTAGCAGCAAGGCCATGCCGCCCTCCCGCAGCCCCACGCCGTTGATGCTGATGGGCAGCACCATTGCCAATGCGATCAGCGGGACGACGGAGAACCAGATGCCAAGGCCGAGGTTCACACCGAGGCCCCGCGCTAACAAGGCGACGGAGACCGATGCCCCAGCCTGGACGATCAGGCTCCAGCCGACTGCCCGGCTCATCAGGGTCGGCCGGAGTTGGTAGGGAAGCAGTTGGGAAAGAAACTGCCGCAGGCGATGGTGTGCCGGCAGCCTGTCAAGCAGCCAGTCGAGGCTGCCGACGGCGAGTCGAAAGAAGAGCAGGACGCCGCTGAGCAGGAGGCCGCCAACGGCCAGCGTGACGAACGGGGAGAGCTGAAACCGGAGTGCCAGAAGCGCAGCGCCGGCAAGGACGCCGAGGGCAGAGACACCGGTGAGACGGTCGGCCAGAATCGTGCAGCCAGCCAGCAGGCGACCACGGCTTGTCTCGGCGAGGCGGTAGGCCTTGACCACATCACCACCGATTGAGGATGGGAGGCAGAGGTTGAAAAACAGCCCTTCAAAGAACCGCCAGACGAAATAGCCGGTCGTGTGCTCGAAGCCGATCGGTCGGGCCAGGGATGACCAGCGGATGCCCGCAATGATCTGTATGAAAACGGCCGTCAACAGACCGCTGACACACCAGCGCCAATCAAGCGACTGCATCAGGCCCAGCAGCGACGGCCAATCAATGCCCCGCAGGACGAACGCCATCAGGCCCAGCGTGGCTGTCAGACGGAAAGCCAGCCCGGCCCAGCCCGGCAGGCGACGCCCATTGGCTTCTGGCACGGGGCTGGCGACGGTGGGGGAGGGCGACGCTGGCGTAGAATCGGCGGTCGAGAGCATCGCGGTGCGGGTCCGGGACACGTCGGTCGGTGGGAGACGCCGGCTTCCTGCAACTGCCGCCCGACGCTTCTCTGGAGATGGTGGTACTGTATCAAACCGGCGGCGTCGAGCCGTGAGAAAAGTGACCGGAGGTTCTCCTCGGGCGGCGCAAGTAGTTGGTGGTGAATGGACTGGCGATCAAGCACAGTGTTGCAGATGGGGATGTCACTGGTCGACCTCGTTGTGATTCTCTTTTTGGCCGTTGTTGGTGCCAACCTCGGAAGTTTCCTCAATGTTGTCGCCCACAGGGTACCCTTGGGCATGTCGGTGGTGTTTGGCGGCTCACGCTGTCCAGCCTGCGGCCAGGCCATTCGCTCGCGTGACAATCTGCCGGTCCTCGGGTGGCTGTTGTTGCGGGGACGATGTCGTGACTGTCTGGTGCCGATTCCGGGGCGGTATCCATTTGTTGAGGCTGTGGCTGGGGTGCTGATCGGAGCGGTTGCTTCGGTGGAACTTCTTTCCGGCGGCCTGACGCTACCGCTGGGCAACGCCGTGACGCAGGACCGCTGGTGGCGTGGTGTCGACGACCTGCTGTTTCATCCCAATGGCCGGCTGGTGGGGATGTGTCTGCTCCATGGTGCTGGCCTGGTGACGCTGTTGGCGTGGGCCTTGCTTGAGCATGATCGCCAGCGGCTTCCAGTGCGGTGGGGCTGGGTGACCTTCGGGCTGCTGCTGGGAGTGGCGGTAGTCTTCCCCTGGCTGCAGCCGGTGCCTATCTGGCCGACTGCTCATGCCATGCTTTCGCTGCCGGCCTGGCAGGTGGCTGGGCTGGGCTGCCTGATTGGTATCCTGGCGGGCTGGCTGCTTGGTGGACTGTTCGCTGCCGTGCGTGCCGCCGGGCCTTTTGTTGGTCAGGGGCTGGCGTTGGTGGGTGGTCTCTGCGGGTGGCAGGCGGTCGTCACCGCCAGCCTGCTTGGTCTGGTGGTCATGCTGAGCCGGTGTGGCGTCCAGCGATTGTTTCCCCGGCGGGCAGCCGCCCACACCGACTGGCCGTGCCGACTGCTGCTGGCCGACCTGGTGGTTGCCCTGACGCTGCAACTGCTCTTGTGGCGATGGCTTGACCAGGGCATGACTTCCCTGTTCAGCCGACTGAGTGTCGGAGCGGGCGGGTGAGGCCGGTTAGTCGAGCGGCTGGAGGCCGCCATGGGCCAGCACAAAGCTACGGGTTCGGGCGGCATCAGCAAACCGAACGGCGGCGATGGCACGTGGACCGGTTCCGCTGATTCGCTCGATGGTGCCGTTACCGTAGTCGGCATGGTGGACCTGTTGACCAACCTGGAAGTCAGCTGCCTGTGGGCGCCTCTGGCCGAGTTCATTGGCTGTGCGAATGGCCGGAGAGCTTCGGAGGCTGGCCAGATCGGGCGGCGGTTGGGTCACCTCCGTAGAGAATGTCTCCTCGGCGGCTGGAGTGAATTCGTCCTCAACTTCGAGGACGAGCCCATCGGGCCGCTGTTGTTGACAGGGAGACGCTGCCGCGGTCAGTTCATCACAGCCTTCTGCCTGCTCATCTGCCGGTCCGTCCGAGAAGTAGTCGGCGAAGGGATCGTCTTCCCCAGCGGCCCAGTCCTCAGCGGCTGCGTTCTGAGAAGACGCTGTGAGGGACGGTGCTTCAGGTCCGGTCAGGAGGGTTTCCTCCCCGATCATTTCCGTCAGAAAGATGCTCGGTGCTGAGATCCGGCGGCTGCCCCGATAGTCACGAATGCGGGCAGCGCTGGCGTGCACCTCCTGTTCGCCCCGGGTGATGCCGACAAAGACCAGCCGACGCTCTTCCTCAAGTTGGTCATCATGATCGAGACTGCGTTCATGCGGCAGAATGCCATCTTCCAGCGCAATCATGTAGACCACCGGAAACTCCAGGCCTTTGCAGGCATGGAAGGTCATCAGGGCCACTTGGTTGCCAGACGGATCCCAGACATCGGTGTCGGCAACCAGGGCCGTTTGCTCAAGGAACTGCCCCAGCGGGTCGTCATCCGGGAGGACCGCTTCAAAGGAGTCATCGACCTGCCGGGCGGCTGTGACCAGTTCCTCGACGTTGGCCAGCCGCTCATCTCCCTCCTCGTCTTTTTCGGCAGCCAGCAGTTCCCGGTAGCCGGTGCGATCAAGAATTGCCTCGACCAGTGGTGCAACGGCTCCGTTGGCCTGGCGGTGGGTCTGTTCCAGCGCGTTGACGAGTTCGCCGAACTGCTCATAGGCCCGGATTGCCCGCCGAGACAGGCCCGGGACAGCCGCTGCCTGCCGCGTTGCCTCCAGCCGGGAGAGGTGTTGCTGTTCGGCCCAGGCTGCCAGCCGATCAAGCGATTGCTTGCCAATGCCCCGTGGGGGAACGTTGACGATGCGCAGCAGAGCCTCGTCATCGCGTGGGTTTTTCAGGAGCCGCAACCAGGCGACTACATCGCGGACTTCCCGGCGTTTGAAGAATTCCAGGCCACGCAGCAGTTGGTAGGGGACCTGTCGGTTGCGAAGGGCAACTTCCAGCGATCGCGACAGGGCATTCGTGCGGAACAGAATGCAGAAGTCCCGCGGCTGCCGACGTCCACTGCTGATGGCGTCACTGATTTCACGGGCAATCCGCTCAGCCTCGTCATGGCTGCTGCTGTCGAGAACGATTCGCACCTGCTCCCCGGCACCGGCATCAGTCTGGAGCTGTTTTGGTTTGCGGCGGCTGTTGTTGGCGATGACCCGGTCAGCAGTGCCAAGAATGTTGGCGGTGCTGCGGTAGTTTTGCTCAAGGGTCACCACCGCGGCGGCGGGATAGTCGCGTTCAAACTCCAGAATGTTGCGAATGCTTGCGCCCCGCCAGCCGTAGATGGCCTGGTCGGGGTCGCCGGTGACCGCAAGGTTCTGATGATCAAGGGAAAGGCCCCGGAGAATGCAGTACTGAACGGCATTGGTGTCCTGGTACTCGTCGACAAGCATCCAGCGATAGCGGGCATCAAGTTGTCGCCGGAGTTCGGGGGTGTCGAGGAGGAACCGGGCGACATGGACGAGCAGATCGTCGAAGTCGACGGAATTGGCCTCCAGCAGCATCTCCTGGTAGACCGGCCAGAGTTTGGCCGCAACGTCGTCGGTGGGCCGTCCCCATTGTGGTTCAAAGGTTTCTGGCGTGATCAGGTCGTTCTTGGCCCGGCTGATCGTGCCGGCCAGCCGGCCGATCGGCGTATGCTTCAGGGAGAGCCCAAGTTTCTTGGCAGCCCGCTTCAGAACAGCCTGTGAGTCGTCGGTGTCGAGAATGGAATAGTCACTGGTCAGGCCGACCAGCCGGGCGTGTGAACGCAGCAGGCGGGCAGCGAACCGGTGGAAGGTGCCCATCTCGACCGGCTGGGGGCCAACCAGATCGGTCACTCGGCGACGCATTTCCTCGGCAGCCTTATTTGTGAAGGTGAGGGCGACAATCTGACGGGCCGGGATGCCTTGCGTGATCAGGTGGGCAATCCGGTGGGTCACCACCCTGGTTTTGCCACTGCCCGGTCCTGCCAGCACCAGAAGCGGCCCCTCGACATGGGTCGCGGCCTGATGCTGGCTGGGATTGAGCGAATCGAGAGAAAGTCGCTGCACGGTCGTTGACGTTGGCTGCCACGGTGAGGGGGAACGCCCGGTTCAGGCGACGCCTGTCAGCCACGTGGTGGGCAAAAGGTGGTCGGAATGTGACTGGTTCGATTATATTCCTTCTCAGCGTTGGCAGCGGAATGAATTCCATTCTGCTGCTGACAGGCGTTGGCAGGTAGGCCACCGCCACTGGAACCGGGCGTCATTCGGCGATGGTTTGGATGGCCCGTTTCCGACACCCAACTCACTTTTGCACGGGAGGGACCCCATGCCGCGAATTCCTTACAAGAGCCTGACCCAGTCAAACGAGCTTGCCGAAAAACTTGAAATGAGCACCGCCGAGATCGGTCTTTCGGTGCGGACGACAAACTGCCTTGAAGAGAAGGGCATCTTCACCGTCCATGATCTGCTCAACTGCACGCGGGCGGACTTGCTGAGTATCTCGAACTTCGGTGAGAAAACTCTGGAAGAGGTCTACAAGTCGTTGGAGAAGATCGGCTTCTTCCGCAAGCAGGCAGCGGCCGACGACGTTATCGTCACTCGAACCGAGGATCTGGCGAACGTGCGATAGGCCGGCCAGGTGGCCGGGCGACGGGCGTCGGCCTGAGATGGTCCGCCGGGAGAAGCGTGCGTGAGGCTGCCCAGTTTTTTCAGCAAGAAACGCGGAGAACGGCGGACCGGCTTGCCGGCCTGGGGTTCGCTGGGCGAGGCACTCTACTATGCAGTGCTCTTGGCTGCCGGGCTGGTCATCGGTGGGCTGATGCTCACGGGCGTCGCGGTTCCGGAGTGGCGGATCAACAACCGGTTTGTCGAGGTCTCGGGTCGGCTGGTGGGCAAGGGTGTGGCCCGCCATACCACGGTCGATCTGTTCGGTGCCCGGCGGCAAGCATGGCGGCCGGCGGTGCTCGTCGAGTATCCGGTGAACGGCGAGTTGGTGCAGTCGTGGAATACGGCGGGCCTTGCCGAGACCTCCTCCCGTCGCGAGGTTGCCGTCGGTCTGCTCGCCGAGCAGGAACTTGGGCAGACGGTACCGTGTTGGTATGACCCTGATCAGGTCACCACGGTCGTTCTGAAGCGGGGCTACAGCTGGTGGTTCTGGCTGTTGACGCTTCTTCTCCCTGGCGCCCTGGTGGCTTTCGGTGGGAGCGGGCTGCTGCATGCCGCAGGGGGGTGGGGCCGATCAGAGGAACGCCAGGCGGCGGAAGTCTGGGCTGTGCTCCAGCGGTTGGCCCGTCCACTGGCTGAGGCGGATGGCTATCCGACCATTCCGGCATGTGACAACCTCGTCAACTCACCCGGGACGGTCCTGCGGTTCCGACTGCCGACCGAAAGCCCTGAGGCCTGGACTGTGCTTGGCTCGGGCCTGTTCGCTGGCCTCTGGAATGCTGTGGTCGTGGTGCTGGCCATTGGGGCCGGGTTTGATGTGGCGGGAGGCCGAATTGACTGGTGGCTGCTTGGCTTGCTGGCACCGTTCAGTCTGGTCGGGCTCTTGGCGATTTGGCTGTTCCTTCGCCGCGTGCTCCTGGTGACGGCGATTGGGCCGTCCCATCTCGAGATTTCCGATCACCCGCTGCGGCCTGGTGGATGCTACGACGTGCTCCTGTCCCAGGCCGGCTCGGTCGCCTTTCGGCGGCTTGAACTGGTCCTCGAACTTGAGGAGCAGGCAACCTACCGGCAGGGGACCGATGTGCGAACCGAGCGACAGGTTGTCTGGCGGGAAGTGGTTCGACGGTGGAACCGGGTGGAGCCGCTTCCCGGAACACCGTTTGAGGCTGAAGTTCAGGTGCGGGTTCCGCTGCGGGCAATGCATTCGTTTCACTCGACGCATAACGCGGTGAGTTGGCGATTGGTTTTGCGGGGGCAGCCCGAGCGGTGGCCAGCGCTGGTGCGGGTCTTTCCGGTGGTCATCTTTCCAGCCTCCGAGGCAGTTGCCGCAGGGGCATCGCCAGCAGTTTCGCATAAGCGGCACGAGGTAGCCTCATGAATGGGTCTCGTCATGCGTCTGCCCAACGGTTGTCCAGTCCCCTTCCAACCCCGCAGGTAACGGTCACCTTTCGGAGTGATGGAAATCTCTACATTCCCGGAGAGCGTCTTCTGGCCCGCTATCGTGTGGAGGGTGTCGACGAAACGTTGGTGACGGCCGTTGAACGATCCGTGGCCTGGTACTCCGAGGGAAAGGGAGAAGAGGATCTGGGCGTAGTCTTCTTTGACCGCTCGGTGGCCGGTCGCCAGGTGAGTGATGAACAGGTTGGCTGGCAACCGCTCACGGGTACGATTTCGATAAGACTTCCGCTGTGTCCGTTGTCGTACGAGGGACTCATTGTGAAGATCCGCTGGTGTGTGCGGCTGCGACTGTTCTTTGTCGGCGGTCGGGACTTTGTCTCGGAGCACATCTTTTTTCTCGGGGATATTCCGGTCGCCCGCCCGCCTGAGCCGGTAGCCTCATGACCTGCAGGGAAGTGGTGCACAATCCGTTTGCAACCCGTTCCACCCGGCCTGGGCAACTGGCCTGGTGGTCAGTGGCTGAATCACCAGCAGGCCTGCTCGATCGGCTCGATCAGCTTGGCGGCCGGGGGGTCCTCTGTGGCCCACACGGAAGTGGCAAGTCGACGCTGCTTTGGCAGTTGCTGGCCGAGGGAAGAACTCGGGGCTGGACCGTCCGCCACCTGCGGTTGCGGTCGCGGGCGGACGTTGTCGTTGCGGCCGCAGCGGTGCTGGGGGCAGGAGATGATCGGCAGTTGCTCTGCATCGATAGCTGGGAAACGCTTGGCTGGGCTGGCCGACTGCTGGCGCGGCTCGCCTGGCGGCGGCGCGGGCGGCTGATCATGACCACCCATCACGCGTCCTCCTCAGGGGGGCTGCCGATTTTGCTCAGGACGCAGCCGACACCAGCCTGTTTCCGCAGCCTGGTTGCGGATCTGTTGGCCCAGGCCCCTGGACACCAGATCGATTTCGAGCCCCAGTTGCTCGAGGCGATCTTCTGGCGGCATGAGGGAAACCTGCGGGAGGCCTTTTTCGAACTCTACGATCGGTTTGAAGCAGCGGTGCGCGGCCCCCGGGCGGCCTGACCAGACTAAAGGTTTTTTTCTCGCTCGTGGCCCCGATTCCACGTCAAGCCAGCAAGTCGGTTCGGGTTGTAGCGGGCGTAGCGGATATGTCGTGAGGAGAGGAGAAATTCATGATGGCCTCTCCGGTTTTTTGCTGTCGAGGGGGGCGCACCGCAACCTAGTGTTAGGAGTGCTGACGGGAGAATCCGGCACCTTTGCCCAACCCGTCAATCCTGACTCAAGGAGAGAGTGCGATGCAGTCGCAACGTGTTTTGATTGGTGTCATCGTCGTCGCTGGGGCACTGTGTGGAAATCCTGCAGTTGTTCAGGCTCAGTGCTGCCTGTCGGGATTCTTCTCCGGGTGTGGCTGTTTCAAGAAGGCTGCCCCTGCCTATGCGGTGGCGCCTGTGCCAGCTCCGCCACCGGTCACTCCGATTGCCCCAGTGGCAGCGCCACCACAGCCTGCCCAGCCCGTGATGGTTCCGGTGCAGCAGGTGAGTTATGTCCCCGAGACAACCTACCGCACCCAGTATCAGTGCGTGCCGATGACCTGCTACCAGTCGTCTTGTGAAATCGATCCGTGCACCGGGTGTGCTGTGGAGTGCATGATGCCAGTTACGAGTTACGTGCAGAAACCGGTCAGTGTGCCGGTGACCCAGTACCGGGCCGTCTACACCACAAAGTATGTGCAGGTGCAGCCGGGGGCGACGCCGCAGGCGTACGCTGGAACCGTCCCCGGCCCAGCCGGGACAGCGGCCAGTCCCTTTGCGGCGCAGTCACAGACCACGCCGCAGGCGTGGGGCGCGGCAGGGGCGACGGTTCCCCCGTCGGTTCCGACGCAGCAGCCGGTTCTGCCGCCAGCGACGGGCAGCACCTACCAGCAACAGATTGTTCCCCAGAGCGGCACCGCGGTCGCACCGCAGATGCCGGTTCAGCCGCAGCCGACCGCCCCGCCTGCACTGAGCCCCGCTCCGTCGCTGAAACCGATTCCGGAGGTTTCCCGGCGGCCAGAACAGCCAGCCGATCCTGCTGCCGCTGAGCCCGCGGCGCCGGCCAGCCAGGCGACCGCTACCGGTGTTGGCCACAATGGGACCAGCTGGCAGACAATGGCCCCGTCGCTGCGGCCGATTCCCCCGGTGAGTCAGCCGCCAGCGGCAGCCGGGGAACGTTCCTTTGGCACGCCGCTGAAGGGAAACAGTGATATGCCCGTCGTGCCGGGAGCAGGACCGACCAGTGCCACCCGCGCCTTTCCAAAGTTGCTCGAACCGACAAGCCACACCACCTCCTGGCAGCCCAGCCAGGGTTCTGGGCAGGCGGGCTGGCAGCCAGCGTTCACGCAGGTGCCGTCGGGGTCGTATGCTCAGGGCTGGCAGCCAACCTATCCAACCGCTGCTCTTCCCACCCGCGCCCAGTAGTCAGCCCTGTGACCAACGCCGAGATCGCCTCCCTGTTTGACCACGTTGCCGATCTCTTGGAGTATCAGGGGGGGAACGTCTTTCGTGTGCGGGCCTACCGCAACGCTGCCCGACTGGTGAAGGGAACGGTCGAACCGTTGGCTGCCATTCGGGGAGCCTCCGATCGATCGTTCACTGATCTTGATGGCATTGGGAAGGATCTGGCGACAAAGATCGAGACGTTACTCGATGGTGGCCGTCTGCCGATGCTGGAACAGTTGGAGCAGGAAGTGCCCCAGGTCGCGTTTGATCTGATGCGGGTGCCGGGTCTGGGGCCGAAAAAGGTGAAACTGCTGGTCGATGCATTGCGCCTGACCAGCCTCGATGATCTCGGTGAAGCCTGCCGGGCAGGGCGGGTCCGCGAGTTGCAGGGCTTCGGAGAGAAGACGGAGGCAACGATTCTTGCCAACCTGGCGTTTGCTCAGAATCCAGAGCACAACCGACTGCTCTGGGACGAGGCTGACGCGATTGTGCGGCAGCTGGTGGAGTGGATGCGTGGCTGTCCAGCAGCCCTCCGGGTTGAGGCTGCCGGCAGTTGGCGGCGGGGCCGTGAGACGGTCGGCGACATCGATATTCTTGCCGAGAGCTCGCAGCCAGCGGCGGTGATGGATCATCTGCTGGCCTGGGAGTCGGCCGGGGACCTGTTGTTGCGTGGTGATACCAAGACCAGCATTCGTGGCCCGCAGGGGGTGCAGATCGATCTGCGGGTGGTCGAGGCCGCCTCGTTTGGGTCGGCCTGGCAATACTTCACCGGCTCAAAGGAACACAATGTCCGGCTCCGGAGTCGGGCACGGGATCGTGGGCTGACCATCAATGAATATGGCGTGACGCGTCTTGATGCCCCCGAGGCGGGGTCTTTGGCGGGGCGAACTGAGGCAGAGGTCTACGAAGCGGTCGGGCTTCCGTGGATTCCTCCGGAACTCCGTGAGGGCCGTGGTGAGATCGAGCAGGCTGCGGCGGGGAAGCTGCCGACGCTCGTGACCATTGCCGACATTCGGGGTGATCTGCACATGCACACCACGGCGACCGACGGCGAGGCGACGCTTGCAGAGATGGCGACGGCTGCCATTGAACGGGGCCTTTCGTACATCGCCATCACCGACCATGGGAAGCGGGTGACGATGGCCCACGGTCTTGATGAGAAACGCTTGCGGCGGCAGTGGCAGACAATTGATCGGCTGAATGAATCGCTCGCGGCCGGCGGAAAGCCTCCCCTTGTGGTGCTCAAGGGGATCGAGGTCGACATGCTGGAAAAAGGCGGCTTGGACCTGCCCGACGACGTGTTGGCAGAGGCGGACTGGGTGGTCGCCAGCCTGCACTATGGGCAGAAGCAGGACCGGCAACGCATCACGGCCCGGATTGTCGAAGCCATTGAGCACCCGGCCGTCAGTTGCATCGGGCACCCGACTGGCAGGCTGCTCAACCGCCGCCCCGCGTACGATGTCGATATGCAGCAGGTGATCGCGGCAGCTGCGGCAACAGGCACTTTTTTGGAGATCAATGCCAACCCCTGGCGGCTCGATCTGGACGACACCCTGGCAGCTGCGGCCGCCCGGGCGGGCGTGAAACTGGTCATCTCCACCGATGCCCACTCCACGGGTGGGCTCGATGTGATGCGGTGCGGCATTCTGCAGGCCCGCCGGGCCGGCCTTGAGCCGAACGATGTGGCGAATACCCAAACCCTGGCCGGCCTCCGCAAACTTTTGGCAAAGCAACGGTCGGCCTGAACACGACCAAACGGGGGGCTGCGGACCGCTAGTCGGCATCTTTGACGCAGCGGAAGCCGATGTGGTTACAGCCACTGGAGATCTCGGCCTTTCCTCGAGTACCGACGATGTACCGAGAGCAGTACTGGTCAGTGCAGAGGAAGGACCCACCCCGCTGGACTCGCTTCGCAACCCCCGGTTCCTGCGGATCAAAACTGGTGTCGGGCCCGGTCGGATTCCGACTCGGAAGGTCGCCGGCCTGCTGCCGCTGATAGGTGTCGGGGCGGTACCAGTCAGCGCACCACTCCCAGACGTTCCCAGACATGTCGTAGAGGCCATAGTCGTTGGGTGGAAACTGTCTGACGGGCGCCAGGCCAGGGAATCCGTCGTCAGCCGTATTCTCGGCTGGGAAGCGTCCCTGCCAAGTATTGGCCATCCAGCGTCCATCCGGCCGGAATGTATTTCCCCACGGGTAGGTGTTGCCTGCCTGTCCACCCCGCGCCGCAAACTCCCATTCCGCTTCGGTCGGCAGCCGTTTCCCTGCCCAGGAGGCATAGGCCTCTGCATCGGGGAAGGCGACATGCACCACGGGGTCGTCCTCGTGGCCCTCGATCGATGAATCAGGCCCAGACGGGTGCCGCCAGTTGGCGCCTGGTACGTACCGCCACCATTGCAGATGGTTGGTGAGGGACGAAACGGGGTGATCGGGTGGGTGAAAAACAATGGAGCCAGCCACTAGATTTTCGGCGGGTGCTCCCGGAAAGTCTTCGGCCCGGGGGGGGATTTCAGCGATGGTCACATAGTTCGTTGCGGCCACGAAGGCGGCGAACTGGCGGTTGGTGACTTCAGTGGCATCCATCCAGAAGCCCGCGACCGAGACGCGGTGAATGGGGCGGGCATCCGCCATTGGATTGCTGCCGCCGTACGGGATGCCCCGGGGGTCAGCGCAGCCCATCGAAAATTCACCCCCAGGGATCCAGACCATGCCTTCAGCCTCGGTGTCTGGAGCAGCCGTGGAGAGGCTGGCCGTTGGAGCGAAGCGGGGAGCGGTGGCCGCGGACGCTGGCAGCGAACTCGGGCGGCCAGGTGGTGGAGCGGGCGGGGCCGCTGCAGGGATCGCCAGCCGACAGATCCACCAGAGCAGCCCTGCCGCCGCGAGGCCAAGCATGATCTGGCCGCTGGTCGTGGTGAGGAAGTGACTACCAGCATGGCGGCGAGCGGGCGTGGTGGGGGCGTCTTTTCGCGGGTGTGATGTCCGTGATGTCATGGTGTGAGTACCTTGAAAAAGCGGCGGCGGAGCCGTCGTTGTCGTTTGCGAGTCCACCAGTCGTTGAATCGGTTCAATGCCAACTGGGCCAGATCAGCTTCTTCTCGCTGCAGGCTGCTGGTGAGCGCTAGAAGATCGCTGGGCAACGGCTCCTCGCAGAGCTGGTGGAAGCGGTCTGCGGCTGCAGCATGGTCGGTCACATCGCCAAGTGCATCCTGAAGACGCTTGAGTGAACGCTGGCACTGCAGCAGCCGCGGCTCGTCCTGGTGCGGAAAGAGTTCCAGGCTGTACCGCACCTGTTTGCCGGCAATTCGCAGCCGGTGTAGGTCAGCGACTGTCTGCGACGGCTGGTCAACGCATTTGCCGAACCGGTTGCCAACTCGGGAGAGGCGGCGGCGGATAAACGGCCCGAACCGGGTGCGGCATTTGTTTTTTCTCAGCGTGGCAAGCAGACGGTCGACTCGGCGCGGCCAGTGCTTACGGAGAAGCTGGGCATGGTGTTGCCGAAGGGGAATGCGGCTGGCCACCTGATGGTCGCTGAGGAGATCGAGCAGGTTCTGAAGTGGGTGGGCAGCCTCCGCGGTGGGTGGCAGGTGGTGACGGATGCGTTCCGTTAGCACATCAAGATCTCGGGCTGCCCCCGCAGACCGCCGGATGGCCCGCAGCCAACCCACCCAGCGCCGCCGCTGCTTCCGAGCTAGCAAGGGCTTGAAGAGGGTGAAGGCGGCCAGTGCCCGTCGGGTGGATACGCGGAGCTGGTGAACCACCTCAGGGTCGGCGAGGGGGTCACCGGCATCGGCAACAAGCTGCCAGACCGTTGCCAGTTGCTCTTCCAGAACGGTAGCCGCAACCGTGACGGCGCGACGGCGAGCCCTCAGGGGGCTCTGCTTGAGGCTGCCCTGTGTGGCAGCGACGCTGGTACCGGGCTGATCGCGACGGTCGACCGGCCGGCCAGCCACCGCAGCCACGCTCCTCTCGGTTTCAGCCACTGCGGTCATCGGATCATGCTCTGCGTCGAGGGGCCACAGCCATTGCTGTGTGACTCGTGAGGGAATCCGCACTGGCCGAACCGCTTGGCACTCGTGACTCAGAGACCCTCAGACGGATTTTCGGAAGGCTCGGAAGAGTCGGCGAAAATATCCAGAGCCGGCTGGCCACTACTGGCGGCCAGTTCTTCCGGGGTCGGTTCTGCAGCCTCAAGCAGCGGGAAGTCCCGGGCGAGCAGGTCTTCCCGATCGATCCGCAGGGCCTCAAGTGCCTCGGGACGGACCCGAACCTCGGATGTCTGGAAGGTATTGAAGCCGGTCCCGGCTGGAATCAGATGTCCCAGAATGACGTTTTCCTTCAGCCCGACCAGGTTATCGACCCGCCCGGCCAACGCCGCTTCCGTGAGCACCTTGGTGGTCTCCTGGAAACTCGCTGCCGAGATGAAACTGGAACTCTGCACGCTGGCCTTGGTAATGCCCAGCAACTGGGTGCTGGCGGTGGCCGACTTCGGCTTGGTCCCCTTGGCAGGCGTGCCGCCGAGGGCTTCGACGGTCTCGTTGGTCTGGGTGAGCACCTCTTTGGGAACGATGCTGCCGACCTCAAACTCGCTGTCACCCTTATCGGTGATGCGGAGGCAGCCGGCGAGGCGGTCGTTGGCCTGCCGGAAGTCATGCTTGTCGAGCATGTTTCCGGGCAGCAGTGAGGTGTCGCCCACCGTATCAATCTTCACCTTCCGCAGCATCTGCGACACGATGATTTCGATGTGCTTGTCGTCGATTTCCACTCGCTGGCTGCGGTAGACGTTTTGGATTTCCCGAACCAGATACCGCTGAACCTCTTCCTCGCCGGAGATTCGCAGGATGTCGTGGGGAACCAGCGGTCCATCCACCAGGGCTTCGCCGGCACGGACGATGTCACCAGCATGCACTCGCATGTGCTTGCCGTGGGTGATCAGGTGCTCTCGTTCAATTCCTGTTTCATTACGCACGATGATGGTTCGCTTGCCGCGACGCTTCTCACCGCTGACTTCCACCTTGCCGTCGATCTCGGCCATGATCGCCGGATCCTTGGGCTTACGGGCCTCAAAGATTTCGGTGACCCGGGGCAGACCACCGGTGATGTCCTGCGTGCCGCCAGCCTCACGGGGTGTCTTGGCAAGGATGTGACCGGCCTTCACAGTCTCGCCCGGCGAAACTTCGATGTAGGCCTTTTCGGGCAAGTAGTAGAAGTCGAGGATCTTCCCTGACTCATCCTCAAGCACAACCTGTGGGTGATAGACACCCTTGTGCTCCATGATCATGCGACGGATGTGACCACTGGGGTCTTTTTCGACGCGAAGAGTCTCGCCCTCGACCACATCTTCATACCGAACCTTGCCGGGCACTTCCGACAGAATCGGGATGGAGTGGGGGTCCCACTGCACCAGCACCGTGCCCTGCTTGACCTGCTCATTCTCGGCCACCTTGAGGATGGCACCGGCAGGAATCTCGAACTTGTCAGCCTCCTGGCCCTTTTCATTGAGAATGGCAATCTCACCATTCCGAGCCAGCACGACCTCCTCGCCTTCCTCGTTCTGCACCGTCCGCAGACGGGTGAACTTAGCGGTACCGGGCCGCTTGGCACGATACTCGTTTTCCTCGACGGCGCGCTGACCGACACCACCGATGTGGAAGGTCCGCATGGTCAACTGCGTGCCCGGTTCACCGATGCTCTGGGCGGCAATGATGCCGACCGCCATACCCTCTTCGACGAGTGAGCCGGTTGAGAGGTCCATGCCGTAGCAGAGGCGGCAGACGCCAAGCGGGGCTTCACAGGTCAGTGCACTGCGGACCTGAATCTTTTCGAGACCGAGGGCTTCGATCTCACGGGCTGACTTGGGCGTGATCAGGTCGTCTTCCTGAACGACAACTTCGTCGGTAATCGGGTTGGTGATGTTGGTGCGACTGACCCGACCACGGATGCTGTCGGCGAGATTGACCTCAACCTTTTCGCCCCGATAGATGACTGTCTTCTCAATGCCCTGCGTCGTGCCACAGTCATGCATGGTGACGACAACGTTCTGGGCGACGTCAGCCAGTTTTCGGGTCAGATAGCCAGAGTCAGCCGTCTTCAGGGCGGTGTCAGCCAATCCCTTGCGGGCACCGTGGGTGGAACTGAAGTATTCGAGAACCGTGAGGCCTTCACGGAAGTTGGCCTTAATCGGGGTCTCGATAATCTTGCCCGACGGCTTGGCCATCAGACCACGCATGCCGGCAAGCTGACGGATCTGCTCAACACCACCGCGAGCGCCGGAATGGGCCATCAAGAAGATTGGGTTGACGTAGCCGCTGTAGCGAACATCACGGGCATCGGTGTCCTGCTCCAGTTCGGCCATCATCTCCTTCGTGATCTGCTCACGGGCATGGGTCCAGGTGTCGAGCACCTGGTTGTACCGTTCGCCGTCGGTGATGACGCCGCGCTGGTAGAGCTTGAGGATCTTCATCACCGCCTTCTCGGCGTCACCGATGATCTTCAGTTTGCTCTCTGGCGTGATCAGGTCATCGGTGGCGAAGGAGAGGCCGCTGCGGGTGCTCCAACTGAACCCGACGCGGTTCATGTCGTCCAGCAGGTCAATCGTGTTACGGCGACCGAGCAGTTGGTAGCAGTCGGAGATGACGCGGGCCAACTCACTGGAACGCATCGGGATGTTGTAGAAGAGCATCCCTTCGGGCAGGATCGAGTTGAACAACACACGACCGGCGGTTGTTTCAATCACGGCGCCCGGCTGGCTGTCGTCATTTTCCGTCTTCAGCCGGCGGTCAGCGGGCAGTTTGACCTGGATTTTTGCATGGGTGTCGAGCTTGCCGAACGAGTGGGCCATTTCGACTTCTTCGAAACTGCGGAAGACCATGCCTTCTCCACGCCGCCCCGGCATTGCCATGGTGAGGTAATAGCAGCCCATCACGACGTCCTGCGAAGGCGAAATGATCGGCGCACCATTGGCTGGGCTGAAGATGTTGTTGGTCGCCAACATCAGCGTGTGGGCTTCGACCTGGGCCTCAATTGAAAGCGGCAGATGCACCGCCATCTGGTCACCGTCGAAGTCGGCGTTGAAGCCTTTGCAGACCAGTGGGTGAAGTTTGATGGCGTGGCCTTCCACAAGAACAGGCTCAAAGGCCTGGATGCCCATGCGGTGGAGGGTTGGGGCCCGATTGAGGAGGACCGGGTGATTGTGAATCACTTCTTCCAGGATGTCCCAGACTTCGGCATCCTTCCGTTCCAGCATCTTCTTGGCAGACTTGATTGTGTCGGCGTGGCCAAGATCCTTCAGGCGGCGAATGATGAACGGCTGATAGAGTTCCAACGCGATCTTCTTTGGCAGGCCGCATTGGTGCAGCCGCAGCGTCGGGCCGACCACGATCACACTCCGGGCCGAGTAATCGACTCGCTTGCCGAGCAGGTTCTCACGGAACCGGCCCTGCTTGCCCTTGATCATGTCGGTCAGGCTCTTCAGCGGACGGTTGCTTGAGGCGAGCACCGGCCGCTTGCACCGATTGTTGTCAAAAAGCGCATCGACCGACTGCTGCAGCATCCGTTTTTCATTGCGGATGATGACTTCCGGCGCATTGAGGTCCACAAGTTTCTTCAGCCGGTTGTTCCGGTTGATGATGCGCCGGTAGAGGTCATTGAGATCGCTGGTGGCAAAGTTGCCACTGTCGAGCATGACCAGCGGCCGCAGGTCGGGCGGAATAACGGGAATGACGTCCAGCACCATCCACTCGGGCTTGTTTTCGCTGTCGCGAATGGCCTCGACAATCTTCAGCCGATTGACCAGGTCCTTTTTCTTCTGCTTCGAACCGGTGGTAGCGAGTTCTTCGCGGAGTTCCTTCGACAGTTCAACGAGATCGAGGCCCAGCAGCAGTTTACGAACCGCTTCAGCACCCATCTCGGCTTCAAACGCAGTCTCGCCGTATTCATCCCGAGCCTGCCGGCACTCCTCTTCGGATAGCAATTGCTGCTTCTTCAGCGGGGTGTCCTTGGGGTCCAGCACGACATAATCCTGGAAGTAGATCACCTTCTCAAGACTGGTCGTCTTCATATCGAGAAGCGCGCCGAGACGGCTCGGCATGGCCTTGAAGAACCAGATGTGGACCACTGGTGCAGCCAGTTCAATATGGCCCATCCGCTTTCGGCGGACGCGACTATGGGTCACCTTGACGCCACAGCGGTCACAGATCATGCCCTTGTACTTCATCCCGCGGTACTTGCCGCAGGAGCATTCCCAGTCCTTCTCTGGCCCAAAAATCTTCTCGCACATCAGCCCGTCTTTTTCTGGACGGTAGGTGCGGTAGTTGATGGTCTCGGGCTTCTTGACCTCGCCGAATGACCAGCTGCGGATGTCGTGCGGTCGGGCCAGGCTGATCTTGACGGCCGAGTAATCGTTGACGCGATCGTAGGTGGCTTCACCGATGCTCACGGAGAGGTCTCCTGGGGATAGTCAGTTGTGGCGGTTGGGTGGGGATGACAAGGGATGGTGAACGTGGGGCGGTGGGTGTTGCTGGCCACGTCCGCGAGAGCGAATCTTCCGGGCCGGCTTACACCCGGCGTTTTTCGAGTTGCATGTTGAGGGCCAAGCCCCGGATCTCGTTGGTCAGGACATCGAAACTGGCGGGAGTTCCCGCTTCCAGGGTGTTCTCGCCCTTGACCATACTTTCGTAGATCTTGGTCCGGCCTTCGACGTCGTCACTCTTGACGGTCAGCAGTTCCTGCAGAATGAACGCGGCCCCATAGGCTTCGAGCGCCCAGACTTCCATTTCACCGAATCGCTGGCCACCGAAGCGGGCTTTGCCGCCGAGTGGCTGCTGCGTGATCAGTGAGTACGGGCCGGTTGAACGGGCATGAACCTTATCGTCGACCAAGTGGTGCAGCTTCAGCATGTAGATGTAGCCGACCGTGGTTTCCTGCTCGAGTGCTTCACCGGTACGGCCATCGAAGAGTTGGGCCTTGCCATGCTTGGGAAGGCCAGCATCAGCGAGCATCGTATTGATCTCCTCTTCGCTGGCCCCGTCGAAGACGGGAGTGACGGCCTGGAAGCCGAGCATCTTGCCGGCCCAGCCGAGGTGGGTCTCGAGGATCTGGCCCACGTTCATACGGCTCGGCACGCCGAGTGGGTTGAGCATGATCTGAACCGGTGTTCCATCGGCCAGGAAGGGCATGTCTTCCTTGGGAAGGATCTTGGCAATCACCCCCTTGTTTCCGTGGCGGCCGGCCATCTTGTCTCCGACCGAGATGACCCGCTTGGCGGCGACATAGACCTTGACCATCTGCAGTACGCCGGGACGCAGTTCGTCGCCCCGCTTCATGCTGTTGATCCGGCGGTCCTTGGAGTCGATTGCTTCATCGACGGCAGGCCAGAGGCTCTTGTAGAGCTTGTCAATGTCTGCCTTCCGCTGGGGGGAGCGGATGTCGAGTTCATCGAGGTTGAACTGCGTGGCACGCTCGGCCACGACCTTGTGATCCTGATTCCGAACCAGCGGGCTGCCATCGGCAGCAGATAGTGGCTTCTGGAGAACCTTTTCAATTTCAGCGACGAGCGTCCCGAAGGCTTCGGCAACTGCCAGGTTGCCCTCACTCTCGGCTTCCTTCACTTGCTTTTGGAACTCTCGCCGTTCGTCCTCGGACAGGCTCATCTGCCGCGCGAACTTCTCAGTGGCGATCACAATGCCTTCAACACCAGAGGGAACCTCAAGCGAGTCGTTTTTGACGTCTTCGCCGGCACGACCAAAGATGGCATGCAGCAGTTTCTCTTCTGGTGTCAGCTCGGTTTTGCTCTTCGGTGAAACCTTGCCGACCAGGATGTCGCCGGGCCGCACATACGTGCCGTTCCGGACAATGCCTCCGTCGTCAAGGTTCCGGAGGGCGCGTTCGCCGACATTGGGGATGTCCCGCGTGAATTCTTCGCGGCCCAACTTGGTGTCGCGGATTTCAATGTCGTATTCCTCGATGTGAACTGAGGTGTAGACATCAGCTTCAACCAGTTCCTCGCTGATGATGATGGCATCTTCGAAATTGAAGCCGTCCCAGGCCATGAAGCCGACAAGCACATTGCGGCCGAGCGCTAGTTCACCCTTGAAGGTGGCGGCACCATCGGCAATGACCTCGCCCTTTTCGACCTTCTGGCCGAGCTGCACGATGGGTTTCTGGTTCTGGCAGGTCCGCTCGTTGAGGCCGACGTATTTGCGGAGCTTGTGGACCTCGCTGTTGTTGATCTCAATCGTTTCGGCATCGACGTAGGTGACGGTTCCCTTGCGAGCCGCGCGGACGAGCAGACCAGAGTTCGCCGCCACATCACGCTCCATCCCGGTTGCCACAATCGGCGGCTCGGTGATCAGCAGTGGTACGGCCTGCCGTTGCATGTTGGAGCCCATCAACGCCCGGTTGGCGTCGTCGTGCTCAAGGAACGGAATCAGGCCAGCTGAGACACCAACCATCTGGCTGGGAGCAACGTCGATGTATTCGATTTTGTCTGGCGGCACGAGCACAAAGTCACCACGGTAGCGGGCAACAATGGTCTCACCCGTCACCTTGCCGCCCGTGACGGGGGCATCAGCAGGCGCCAGGTAGGCTTCGTGCTCCTCATCGGCACGGAGCCAGACGACGTCGTCAAGGAGTTTGCCCTTTGTGACTTTCCGATACGGCGTGACCAGAAACCCGTATGAGTCGACGCCAGAGTAAATCGCCAGGCTTGAGATAAGCCCAATATTGGTACCTTCCGGTGTTTCAATCGGACAGATGCGGCCGTAGTGCGAAATATGAACATCACGAACTTCGAAGCCAGCTCGCTTCCGGTTGAGGCCGCCCGGTCCGAGTGCCGACAGGCGGCGTTCGTGGGTTAGCATCGACAACGGATTGGTCTGGTCAACAACCTGCGAAAGTTCACCCCGGCCGAAGAAGTACTCAATGGCAGCGGAGATACTCTTCGGATTGATCAACGAGCGGGGAGTCATCTCGGTGACATCCTTGAGGCTCATTCGCTCCTGCACGGTCCGGCGGAGTTTCAGGAAGCCCTTCCGCAGTTCGTCGCTGGCCAATTCGTCAATGGTTCGCAGTCGTCGGTTGCCGAGGTGGTCAATGTCATCGACCTCGACTGATTCGCTGTCGCTGTCCATCAGTTCAAGCAGATAACGAATCGCGGCGATCAGATCCTCAGCACGCAGCGTCATTTCGGTTTCAGGCACGGACAGACCGAGCTTCCGATTGATCCGGAAGCGACCGACGCGGCCCAGCCGGTACCGGTTGGTGTCCTTGAACTTCTCGTCGAACAAGGTGATTGCCTTGTCGAGGGCGGCAGGATTGCCCGGCCGCAGCCGCTGATAGATTCGGATCAGGGCGTCCTGATGGCTGGGTGCGACCGCCGTTCGTTTCCGTGACTCGTCAGCATCCTCTCGCAGGCTGTTTTCAATCAGCGGCGTCTTGTTGGCCTGCATGACCTCAACTGCTTTCAGGCCGGACGTGCAGATCAGTTCAGACTTGTCCCGCGTGATCGTGCAGCCTGCCTCCACAAGAATCTCGCCAGCCCGGTCGCTTCCCTTGGGGTAGACGATGTCGTCGGCCGCAACCTTGCCTTCTAGTTTTGAGACGCTGCGGCTGCCAGCGACCTTCTCCACCTTGGTCTTATTGAACAGCTTTAGGATGTCAGCATCGCTGGTCAGCTTCGGGTTCATCGCCCGCAGCAGGGTCAACGCAGAGAATTTGCCACTTTGGTCGATGCGAACCTGGAGCGTGTCCTTTTTCGAGATGTTCAACTCAATCCAACTGCCCCGCTCGGGAATGATTCGGCAGTTGTAGGTTTTGCGGTCAGTCGATTCAGTATCCGCTACGAAGTCGATACCAGGCGAACGATGCAACTGGCTGACGACCACTCGCTCGGCACCATTGATGATGAATTCGCCGCCACCCATCATGATCGGGATGTCGCCGAGGTAGACCTCTTCCTCAATCGGTTGTTCACGGGTCAGCCGCAGCCACACCCGCAGTGGCCGGCCATAGGTCAGCCGCAATTGACGACATTCGTCGGGATCGTATCGCGGCTTGCCGAGGTCGTACCGGACATATTCAAGCTTGACCGACTTGTCGTAGCTCTCGATTGGAAAGATTTCTCGCAGAACACCTTCAATGCCCTGGTCCTTCCGCTTCTCATGCGGAACGCCATGCTGCAGAAACGACTCAAAAAACCGAGTTTGGATCTCGGTCAGGTCAGGAATGGAATGGCTGCTGCGGTCGCTGCCAAAGTGACGGATTTCAGTGGGTTGGAGTCGGCGAACAGCACGAGTTGCCATTGACGGAACACTCCTGGAGGAAGTCGCGGGGGATGTGAAAGGGCAGCGTGGCGGGGTGACCCCAGGCACGATGGTGTTCGATGATTACCAGATGCCGATTTGCCCGTCGGATCGATTCAGGCCAAGGACTCGTCGAGAGCAGAGCTTATTGGCGTTGCCGGGCAAGGCTGCTCTGCTTAGACAAACAGAACGAGACGCAGACACCGGCACCAAAGAAACACCGACAGGCAGGCTAGGCACACCTAGACACGGAAGGGCTGGACAGGACGAGAACGGAAGAGCCGACGGAGAATTTAGCACGCAAATACTATACCGTTTGCCAGCCAAACAGCCAAGAGCCTGGCTGGCAAACGGAAAATGCGGGCGATCGACTACTTGACCGAGACGGATGCCCCGGCCTCTTCGAGTTCCTTCTGCAACTTTTCGGCGTCTTCCTTGGAAATGCCTTCTTTGACCTTCCCGGGAGCACCTTCGACCAGATCCTTGGCCTCTTTGAGCCCCAGGCCTGTAGCTGCCCGAACAACCTTGATGACGCCGATCTTGTTGTCACCGAAGGACTCGAGAACAACGTCGAATTCTGTCTTTTCGGCAGCGGCTTCGCCACCACCGGCATCGCCACCAGCCCCGCCAGCGGCCACCATGACGGCGCCACCGGAGGCTGGCTTGATGCCATGAACCTCATCCAGGTAGTCCGACAACTCCTTGGCAGCCTTGAGTGTCAGGCCGACAATGCGATCTCCGAGTTCCTTCGTGTCAGTCGAAAATTCCCGGGTTGACTCTGTTGCTTCAGCCGTTGCCATCGATCGCGATCCTTTCCCTCGAGAAACCGGTGC
>WTHB01000002.1 GCA_011523305.1 Planctomycetaceae bacterium
CGCAGGGGCAGGGGCAGGGGCATGGGGTTTCCATCTATCGTAAGCGGGACGACGATCCATCTGATCGGCAGGGCCGACTCGTCTGACATGCAAGGATAGATCGCAAACTGGTGCCGTGCTGATGAGCGGTGCGAAGATTCACCGGTTGTGCCGGTTTTCCAGCCGCGGCCCAGTTGTGATTGCACGTTCCACCCGAACAAGCGACACGATCAGATGGTGGGGCGGGGATGATGCGGTGACGATCCAGTGTGGTGACAAAAGCCCGAGTCGCAAGCCGAGGGAGATCGGACTGCGTGATCTGAGGCAACGCACACCCGCAGGAGCTTTCCCAGTGGCCCGCGTGGGCTCACGTGGGCTGGTTGGCCCAGCGGATGCGGACAGGCATATCAAAGAGTTTTTCAAACAGGTCGGTGCGTCGTTCGGCACCCCAGATGTCAACCTGCGGGTCAGCATCGGAAACCACCACCAGATGCGCCGCCTTATCGTCAACCGTCGCGATCACATCCTTCACCTGCTGCGACCGACTGCGGTCGAGGCCGCCTGCCAGGCGGAGAATCGCCGCCATTTTCTTGATGCGGGTCTGATCGTCCGCGGAAAGTCGGGCCAGGTTCTGGTGCTTCTTCTTTGGAAACGCGCCGCGGTGGTAGCGGGCCACGTTGGCGATCAGTTCGAGGTCATGGCCGCGGATACCTGGCAGGCGGCTGTTGCGAATCAGGTGGTAGCTGTGCTTGTGATGTTTGTCGTAGTTGATCACGTAGCCGACGTCCTGAAGGCGGGCCGCCGTCTCCAGCAGCGGCCGATCCTCCGGGAGCAGTCCCAGCGGCCCGCTCCACTGCTCGTGGATGCGACCGGCCAAGTCCGCCACCGTCCGGCCGTGCTCTAGTTCACCCGAGCAGGCCGCCGCCAGCCGCTCGATTGCCTGCTCTCGCTGGGCGGGGTCGGTTACCTCGTCGCCAAAGCATTCATCGACCATTTCCCGAATCAGGCCGTCACGGACACCACGAGTGTGAACGATGACGGTGTTCACCCGGAAGCGTTTCATCAGCCCGTCGATGATCGTCAGGCCGGCGATGATGATGTCAGCCCGGTCAGCCGACATGCCGGGGAGCGAACGACGATTCTTCAGGGGCAGTTTGCGAAGCCGGTCGAGCAGGTGGCGAAGTTCGGCGTGTGAAACCTTGTAGCCGGCAACTGGAATATCAGCCTCTTTTTTCGAGGCCATCATCAGTTCTGCCAGCGTTGTGAACGTGCCCCCTGAGCCAACCAGGAAGTGGGGGGCAAACAGCGGCCGGCCGGTCTCGCGTTTAAGGCAGCTGGTGATTTCCTTTTCGAGTTGCAGCAGCCCACGCTGAAAGGCCTCGCCGTCGGCGCCGCTGCCGATGCCGCACTGCTCGGTCAGACGGACAGCACCCAGCGGAGTTGAGAAAATCGACTCAATCAGAGAACCGGTGGCAAAGACAATCTCAGTGCTGCCCCCGCCAATATCAGCGATCACAATATTCTTGCCGGTCAGGTCGAAGGCATGCTGGACGCTGGTGAACGCGAGGCGGCCCTCGCGTTCACCCGTGATCACCTCGACCTCAAGTCCCACCTCGTCGCGAACACGGCGACAGAAGTCGGCTCCATTCTTTGCTTCACGGACAGCACAGGTGGCGATCGTCCGAAGCGCCGAAACCTGATAGCCAGCGGCAATCTGCTTGAACGTCCCGAGGGCTTCAATCGTTCGATTCATCGCCTCATCATCGAGCCTGCCGGACGCAGAGATGCTGCGAGCCAGCCTCGTCGGCTCCCGCTCTTCATCGAGAATGCGGTAACTCCCTCCGCGAATCACCTCCGCTACGAGCAGACGCACACTGTTGCTACCGATGTCGATACCCGCCAGTCGACTGGACATGTCAGCCGCCAGGTAGATCTGCTTCTGGTCCGGGTGTGCAGGCATTGACGAAGACGGAGTCGGAGGGGTGGGGCGGACGTCGAGGGCCGATTGAGTTTGATGGAATGCAGGTTGCACCCGCGAGATAGCATACCTGTTCGAACCCGAAGACGACTGGGCTACACTTTGTCGAACCCTGACGCGGGAAGATTGCCCCGCGGTTTTCTCTCCCTGCTGTTGAAAAGCCAGTGCATCGCCCACCGACCGGAACGATCTTCAGCAGCGGCTCGTCATTTTCAATGCCGGATGCTGGTTGTGGGGTGACCGTCGGAAACTTCGACGGCGTTCACGCTGGTCACCGAGCCATCGTTAGCAGATTGCGGGAACTGGCTCAGCCACTCGGGCTGCCGGCAGTTGGCGTCACCTTCGACCCGCACCCAGCGGCACTCCTGCGGCCTGACGGGCCGCCGCCTCCGTTGATGGTCATGCGGCATCGGGTTGAGACACTCCTGAGCATTGGGCTGGATGCGGTGGTGGTCCTCGACACCACCCCGGCGCTGCTCGCCCTGACGGCGGTTGCCTTTTATAACGAGGTCTTGCGAGGGTGCCTGCAGGCTGCCGCGATTGTCGAAGGGCCAAACTTTCACTTTGGAGCTGGCCGGCAGGGGACCGTTGAGCAGTTGCGGGACTGGACCAGCCGCGACGAGTTGGGCTTTGCCGTCGTTCCTCCCGTGCTCGCCGCTGGGGAACCCGTTTCCAGTTCACGGATCCGGCGGCTATTGGCAACTGGTGACGTGGGCGCAGCCGCGGAACTGCTTGCCGCTCCCTATGCCATTTCAGGGAAGGTTGTGCATGGGCAGAAGCGTGGCGCGAGCATCGGGTTTCCGACGGCCAACCTCGGCGGCATCACTACGCTGCTTCCTAAGGATGGTGTCTATGCCGGGGTGGCCAGCACGGCCGCCGGGCAGCGATACCCTGCCGCCATTCACATTGGCAGAAACCTCACCTTCGCCTCAACGACCCCGACCGTTGAGGTCCATCTGATTGGGTTTGCCGGTGATCTCTACGGGCAGTCGCTCGAGGTGATGTTTGCAGACCGGTTGCGAGCGACGCAGCAATTTGCCGGGGTGGAGGCTCTGACCCTCCAGTTGCGGCAGGATGTTGCCGCGGCCAGCACGGGGGCGGCAGGCTTGCTTGGGGCGGCTCTGGCAGCAGAACGACGGGCACTCACGGTGACTCGTATTTCCGGGTAAACTCTGGACGCTGTTTGTCATGAAGCCATGGCCTGTGGCGATGCCGCTGGCCATGGTTCCTCTTTACCTTGCTGTGCTACGTCAGGAGATTCCATGCGTCTGGACTGGGCCGCTCTCGTCACCACACTCCATCAGGCGGAACGGGTCGTGTTGACCAGCCATGTTCGCCCCGACTGCGACGCCCTCGGCAGTGAGTTGGGCATGGCCGGCATTTTGGAGGCGATCGGCAAGGATGTGCGGATCGTCAATGCCCAGGAGACGCCGGCCAACCTCCGCTGGATTGACCCCCAGGGCAAACTTGAGTCACTCGCCGGTGGTCTGAAGCCGGCCGATCTGGATGATCGTGACCTCCTGATTGTGCTCGATACCAGTGCCTGGGCCCAGTTGGGGGCGATGGGTGAAGTGCTCAAACGAAACCGTGAGCGGGTGCTGGTGGTTGATCATCACGTCAGTGAAGACGACCTCTCCGATCGCTGGTTCAAGGACACCACGGCGGAGGCAACGGCCCGGATCGTCTATGAAATCGGCCTGCGGCTGAAGGTGCCGCTGACCGAGGCGATTGCCACACCGCTTTATGCGGGGCTGTCGACCGACACCGGTGGTTTTCGCTTTCCGTCGGCAACCGGTGAAACCTTCCGCGTTGCGGCCCGGCTTGTTGATGCGGGGGCGAGTCCGCCTGCGATCTATCGCGAACTGTTTGAACAGGACACCCTCGCCCGACTGCACCTAGTTGGTCGGACCCTTGCGGGGGCGCGGACCTTCAATGAGGGCAGTTGCATCCTTTCGACCGTCCGGCAGGCCGACATCAAAGAGGTGGGGGCCTCACCGGCTGATACCGAGGACCTTATCAACCTGACGCTGGCGGTGAAGGGAACGCAACTGGCCGCCATCCTGATTGAGCAGCCCGACGGTCGCGTGAAGCTCAGTTTTCGCAGCCGTGGGGCAGCTGATTGTAGCGCCCTGGCTGGAGCGTTTGGCGGCGGCGGTCACAAGGCAGCGGCCGGCGCGATCGTCTCCGGAACCTTTGATGAGATTGAGCACCGGGTCACTGAGGCCGTCGATGCTGCCTGGCATGCCCTTGAGCCTGTGTAAGAAGGGGGTGTCGGCGGTCCTGGTGGCATGCCGTGGCCCCGAGGGTGGTGCCGCATGGCTCGGCGGATCCTTAAGCGACAGAAAAACGTATTAGGCGTCTGCTTCGGTAGGTGTCACCCCCGTACTTTTTGTTCAACGTTTTGGAGTCTGTTGAGATGAGTGAACAGCAAGGCGACGGTCGGTCTCTGGCGACCGAGCAACGACGGGGGTTCCTGACCAAGGCGTTGGCGGTCTGCTGCGGCGGGCTGGCAACACTGCCCCCATTGGCAGCTGCGTTCTGGGCGGTGCTCGATCCGCTGCGCCGCACGGCTGGCGCGGCAACCTTTTTGCCGGTCACAGATCTCAACAGCCTGCCGGCCGACGGGCAGCCGCGTCAATTTCCTGTGATTGCCGACCGAGTTGATGCCTGGACCGGGTTCGCTGCCGAGCCGATCGGTGCGGTCTACTTGAAACGAGATGAAGGCAGCGACACGGTGGAGGTGCTTTCGGCAACCTGTCCGCACGCCGGCTGCTTCATTGAAATGGATACGGAATCAAAATGCTTTCGCTGCCCCTGTCACAACAGTGCCTTCACCCTTGACGGTGGCATTGTTGCCCCCAGCCCCAGCCCCCGGCCGATGGACAGTCTGGAGTGCAAGGTGGATAAGACCGGCGGTGTCTCTGTGAAGTGGCAGAATTTCTACACCGGCATCGAAGAGAAGGTGGCTCGGCCATGAGTACAACCGCACCGCAACCCGTCCCGCCATCGCGTCCAGCGACCGGCATGCTGGGGCAACTGGCTGACTGGTTTGATGACCGGACCGGCTATCGGGCTTTTGTTCACGAGGCACTCTACGAGCGGGTGCCCGGCGGCGCCCGCTGGCGGTACGTCTGGGGCAGCACGTTGGTGTTTGCCTTCATGACGCAGGTGATTACCGGCCTGGTGCTCTGGGCGAGCTATTCCGCCAGTGCCCAGACAGCCTGGGAGAGCGTCTATTACATCCAGCATGAGATGGCCGGGGGGTGGCTGCTGCGAGGTATTCACCATGTGATGGCCCAGGCGATGGTGGTCCTGCTGGCGCTGCACCTGATGCAGGTTGTGATTGACGGTGCCTATCGGGCACCCCGGGAGGTCAACTTTTGGCTTGGGCTGATCCTGATGAAACTGGTGTTGGGCATGGCCCTGACGGGCTACCTGCTGCCGTGGGACCAGAAGGGCTACTGGGCCACCCGGGTTGCCACCAATCTGGCTGGGCTCGTGCCGATGGTCGGGCCGGCACTGCAGCAACTGGTTGTGGGTGGGCCTGACTATGGGCACCACACCCTGACCCGGTTCTTTGCGCTTCACGCGGGCTTTCTGCCGGCCACGCTGGTGCTGTTTCTCGTCGTGCACCTGACCCTGTTCCGCAAACACGGGCTGCACGCCAAAGAGCCGATCACCAAGCCCGACTCGCTGTTCTGGCCCGATCAGGTGCTGAAGGATGCCGTGGCGATGCTGGCCGTGATGGCGGTGGTGCTCGGTGTGATTCTGCTGCCAGCCCTCCGGGCCATGCTGGCCGGGGAGCCGGTTGTCACGGGGCACCTTGGGGCGGAACTTGGGGCTCCGGCGGATCCGTCACAGCCCTATGCCGCTGCCCGGCCAGAGTGGTATTTCCTGTTCCTTTTTCAGTTCCTCAAGGTCTTTGAGGGTTGGGGGGCGACGGGTGAGTTTCTTGGAGCCATTGTTGTGCCGGGGCTGACGCTCGGCGTGATGTTCCTGATGCCGATTCTGGGCCGCTGGAATCTTGGGCATCGGTTCAATGTGGTGTTCACCTTCGCCATCGTGGCCGGCGCCGGTCTGCTGACGGCCATGGCCCTGCACGAAGATTACTACGCCCTCTGGGCTGATCGGTCCGCTTATGCTGATGTCGAGAAACTTTTGCAGGAAACCGGAGGGGATGACCAGAAGCTGGCCGCGGCACTTGGCAATGATGCGGGGAAGCGGGCAGCCTTCGAAAAGCGTCGCCATGAGTTTGAGGCGATTCGCAAATCGGAAGCCTTTCTGATTGCCGTCAAACAGGCAAAGGCTGATGCCGAAAGGGCGATCGAACTGGCTGGACGCCCCGAGAAGATTCCACCCGCGGGGGCCCTGTCACTGATTCGCAACGACCCACTGTCGCAGGGGCCTCGGCTTTTCGCCCAGCACTGCGCGAGCTGTCATGCCCACATCGACCCAGCTGCTCCCGACGCGACAGCTGTTCTGGCCGAGGCTTCAGCGGCGAACCTGTTTGAGTTTGGTGGGGTGCTCTGGGCGCAAGGGCTGCTTGACCCGAAGCAGGTTGCCGGCCCGGCCTACTTTGGTAACACCGCGCACAAAGAAGGTGACATGGTGTCGTTTGTCACCGATGACCTGACCGACACCGACACCTGGAAGCCAGGCGACGTCAAGGCAGTGATTGCCGCCTTGGCAGCAGAGGCTGACCTGCCGACTGGTGGAGTGTCAGCTGCGGTGGTGAAGCGGGGGCAACGCATGATAGCTGACACCGATCGCTGTGGGAGTTGTCATCCCTATGGTGACAATGAGACGGAACTTGGCTATGCCCCCGATCTCAACGGCTGGGGGTCCCGGGAGTGGCTCGTGGGCATCATCACCGATCCAACTCACCAGCGGTTCTACCCCGAGACGAACGACCGGATGCCGAGCTTTGGTGTGAGCCAGGATGGCGGCGTGCCAACCCTGTCGGCAACACAGATTGGGCTCATTACCGACTGGCTGCGGGGCACCTGGTATCGGCCCGAGAGGCATGCGGCGGCCGATCATGCCGCGGCCAGTCATGCTGCTGGCGATGCTGTGGCAGGTACGCCCTGACGGCCGGCGGGCCTCAGACGATCGTCCAGCGATCGAAGAGCTTTTCGCGGAAGTTCTGCCACTCAGGACGAGGTGGATCGCACGGGTTGTGGTCGGTTGCAGCCAACTCGGTCACCCAATCGTCCATCCGTCGTAAGCGGCGGACGAGTGCTGCCGTGACGTTGAAGGCGAGTTTGTAGGCTGCCAGTACGCCATCGCGGATCAGGTCGTCGTAGTTGGCATGTTCGATCTGCATCACCCGCACGGCGGTCTGCGCGTGCACATCTGCAGAATGGGGTGAGGGATTGAAAAATGACATGTCCCCAAAGTGTGCTGGTGGGTCAAGGTGCGCAAGGGTCACCTGTTTCGTGTCGGCGTCCTGAGGGTTTGCCCGGCGGACCACCTCGCACCGGCCCTCCAGCAGAATCCAGAGATCTCGGCTGGTCGCTCCCTGCTCGAGAATGCGTTGTTCCGGTGGAAAATCGACCACCGTGCTGATGTCGATGATCTGAGCGATATCGGTCGTGTTGAAGCCGTTGAACAGCGGCATGCCACGGAGCGTTTCGGGGTCGACAGGTGGGCGGGTCATTCGATTCCTCCGAGAAGGGTGGCCCGGCCGACTCTGCCGACGCCAAGCATGAAGGCCGCCGTCCGCAGTGAGACCTTGCGAGACGAGGCGAGTTGCCAGACCTGTTCAAAGGCCTCACTGAGAATCCGATCGAGTTCTTGCCGAACCCGATTGACGCCCCACTGGTAGTGCTGGCGATTCTGCACCCACTCAAACCAGCTTGCAGTGACGCCGCCGGCGTTGCAGAGAATGTCAGGCAGGACAGTCACCCCAGCCTCATCAAAGAAGGCATCAGCCGCCGGTTCGGTCGGTGAGTTGGCCGCCTCCACGATAATCGGGGCCCGCACGCTGTCGGCGTTGGTGCTGGTCAGGACTCCGCCGAGGGCTGCAGGAATCAGGACATCGCATTCGCAGCTGAGCAGTTCAGCGTTAGTCACGGCGTCCCCTTCTTGATAGCCCTCCAACCGACCGCCGTTGGCATGAACGTGACGGATCATTTCGAGCACATCGAGTCCATCATCCCGGAAGATGCCGGTCGTGGCATCACTCACTGCAACAACCCGGCACTCAGCATCCCGCAGGAATTTCGCCGTGTGGGTGCCGACATTTCCGAAGCCCTGAATCGCGACTCGGGTACCGGGAATCCGCCGACCCAGTCGGCTCAGCAGTTTGACGGTCAGCAGGCCGACCCCGCGACCGGTCGCCTCTTCCCGACCCGGGATGCCGTGGTATTCGACCGGCTTACCGGTGACGCAGGCGGGAGAGAACCCATGAAATTTGTCGTACTGGTTCATGATCCAGGCCATGACCTCGGCGGAGGTGCCCATGTCGGGGGCCGGGATGTCAACGTCGGGGCCGATTAGGTCGTGCAGGTTGTCGACAAATCGGCGTGTGACCCGCTCGAGTTCGCGGGGCGAGAGCGTCGATGGATCGACCGCGATGCCCCCTTTGGCGCCGCCGTAGGGAATATTGACGACGGCAGTCTTCCAGGTCATCAGCGAGGCGAGGGCCCGAACCTCATCAAGGTCGACCTGGGGGTGATACCGCAGGCCGCCTTTCATGGGGCCACGGGCATTGTTGTGCTGTACCCGGTACCCGATGAAGGTGGCAACCTCACCTGAGTCGAGTTCCACCGGGATCTGGACCTGAACCTCACGCTGAGGCGTCAGCAGGAGCTTGCGGATGTTCTCGGACAGGTCGAGTTGATCGGCGGCTCGATCAAAGTAGATGTGGGTGGCCTCGCTAGAACGCATAACTCTCCGAAGCGTAGGGTGGCCTGACAGTGAGCATGCCACGTGGCGGGAGCAGGAAGATTTGCGGTCACCAGCAAAAGCTCACCTGCCCATGTGTAATCTTATCGGTGAGGCCATGCCCTCGCCAACGGGAGCTGGTAGCAGAGAACCGCATCCGTCGGGAGGGTGCCACGAAAATCGTGCTGGTCCGGTACGATACGGGCGTCGGCATCAGGCCGACGGGGGCAATCACTTCCGCTCTCAGGTCACCGTGTTTCTCGTTCAGCGATTCACTGCATATGCCGCCGCTTTCCCCCGACGTCTTCTGGGCTGCTGTTACGGCGAGTCGTCTGCTGCCGGCTGATCAGGTGCCTCAGATTCGCGCTGCCTGTGACGCGGCCACGGCTGCCGCAGCAGATGCCCCCGACAAGCAGACGGCTCTGGTGGCGCAGTGGCTGGTGCAGCAGCGGTTGCTGACGCTCTGGCAGGCGAAGCGGCTGGCTCGGGGCGGAGGTGGCGCGTTTTTTGTTGGAGACTATCGTCTGCTCGACCAGATCGAATCGCCGGCAACCGGGGTTGTCTTCCGGGCGCGGCATGATCCCAGCAAGCGGGCGGTGGCCCTCGTCCCACTCGATCGTGCAGCCTGCCAGCGGGTGGAAATCTGGACTGAGGTAGTTCGCCGCATCGAGCGGGCAGCGGCGACCACCGATCCGGTCTTGTCCCGCACCTGGGCGATTGAAGATGCGCCCGCTGGCCGGTTCGTGATCTGCGAGGACCTGCCGGGGCAGAGTCTTGCCAGAGAACTGGCCGAACGAGGCCGCTGGCCAGTTGAGCAGGCGGTGACAGCGCTGCTTGCGGTCTGTCGCGGAGTGGCTGAATTACACCGCCTCGGTGGTGTGCACGGGGCACTTTCACTGGCGACCGTCGTCCGACCGGCCGGGCCGGGAGAGGCGGCACTGTCCCTTCGCCTGTTGCAATATCCCCTCTCCGGCGACCCGCTCGGCCTGCTTTCGGCGGATCCGTTGCGGACGCCAGAGGGGGTGGCACGGCTTGGTGAGCAGATCTGCTTCGTTCCACCTGAGCGGCTGGCCACTGGCGTGCCGGTGTCACCCACCGGCGATGTTTATGCGCTGGGCTGTCTCCTCCATGCCTTGCTGGCTGGCGGGCTGACGGTCTGGCAGGGGGACGCTGCGCAAACAGCGGCACGACTTCGGCAGGCAGCGGTGGCAGGCACGCCCCTGCTGCCCCCGCTCGCGGGCTGCCCAGAAGAGGTCAGCCGTCTGGTGGCCTACCTCACCGCGGTCGATCCTGCCCGTCGCTATGCCGATGCTGCGGAAGCTGCCGATGCGATCGCTGCCTGCCTTGGCGTCGCGTCGCCCAGTTCGACACTGCCTGCCCCCCAGCCAGTGCAGGAAAACTTGATCGCGGTGGCAGCCGGCACGACCGCCGGGGCCAGATCGGCAGCCACGCCCGCCGCCCCACGTGCGGCGGGCTCGGGGCTCATGCGGAGCCTCGCCCTTGGCGGCGGTGTTGCTGCCCTTGTCACCGTCGTGGGGCTTGGGCTGGCAGTCTGGCGGGCAGGCCGTTCCAGTGGGGTGCCAAGGGCTGATGGTCCCGGCCAGTCGCCAGCCAGCACGGTCGAAGAGGCAGAGGCAGTCGCCGGTGCAGCCACAACGCCGCCGCAGGAAGCCAGGCAGCCAGCCAGCGACACGAGCCGGTTCGTGGTGGATGAAGATGAGACGCTCCCCTGGCTGCCTCCGACGGCTGGGCCCCCACCAACGTTTCGCTATCTTCCGCGGGGCTCGCAGCTGATTCTCGAGGCTCGTCCTGCGGAGGTGCTGGCGACGGCCGATGGGAAACTGATCGTTCAGGCAGGAGACACCCGGTTAGCCCGGGTGATTGCAAGCCTTGAGGCGTTGCTTGAGGCCCCGCTGGCAACGGTCGACCGGCTGCAGATTAGCTGGCAGGCCGCGGCTGATGGGCAGCCACTGACGGCCATCTGGGCGCGGCTGGTGCCTCCACAAGCGGATGCCGGCTCGGCCCCCGGCGGCAGTGAGAAGCCCGTCACTAGCGAAAGCCCTCCAGAGGCTGCCTCGGCTGCTGGCGTGCAGGTGGAAACGGTGGGGAACTGGGTCCGCTGGCGGCCGGCAAAAACTGACGGGCGGGAGGTGGTGGTGGCCTCGGTTGCCTTGCAGGAGGAACTGGTTGCCGCTGGTTCAGCTGAGGCAGCCTTGCCACGGAGCCTGCGGCCGCTGGTGCCCGTGCTCGATCGCGACCGCCAGGTCACGCTGTTCGGCTCTCCTCACTATTTCGTGCACGACGGTCGCCGCCTGCTGCCGCCGCCGGTGCAGCCGCTGCTCGATCCACTGGAGCAACTCCTCGGCGCTGATTGCCCCGCTGCGGCGTTTTCGTTTCACCTTGATGACCGCACCTACCTTGAGCTGGCTGCCCTTGGGCCTCCAGTCGGCTCGGCGCGGGAATTGGAGCGGCGGCTCAGTGAGGAACTGGCGGCCATGCCCGATGAAGTGGAGGATCTCGTGAGCAAACGCACCTGGTCGCCGTATGGTCGGCGACTGGTCTTGCGGCTTCCTCAGGTGCTGCGGCTGGCCTCTGCCAGCCTGAAAGTTGGGAGAGACCGCCGTGATCTTGTCATGGCCAACACCTACCTGCCGCAGTTGGCCGGACACAACCTGGGGCTGGCCGCTACTTTAGTGCTCGAGCAGATCGCGGCCGATCCGCAGGGCAAGGCGGTGTCTGATGGGCAGCCTGCCGCACCGGTGCTGACGGTCGCAGAGCGGCTCAGGCAACCGGTGACCATCGTCTTTTCCAGTGATACTCTTGAGACGGCAGTGGCGATGCTGGCAGAAGAGTCCGGCATTTCAATAACGATTGCTCTGGCCGACATTCAAGCTGCGGCAATACCGACGCATCGTTCATTCGGGATCAATCAACGTGGTATTCCGGCGGAAGAGGCACTACTAAACATTTTGCGGGAGATTGACAGCGACGCGGTGAACTTGGTCTATGTCAGACGCGGTGACGGACCGGCGGAGGAACTTGTGATCACCACCCGAACAGCGGCCGAGCAGCGAGGCGAAACCATTCCCGAGGTGTTTGGTCCCGCGGAGCAGCCGTAGGCGTAACGCGGCCGGTGCAAGCCGGGCGGCGAGGCAGTTTCCGACCCGCGCGTTGACAGGGAGCCACCATTGGCGGAGGCTGCGCTCTTGGAGTGATGCCCAGTACTGGTTCGGTTGTGGAGTGAGCGATGATCATTGTGATGAAGGCGGGGGTCAGCCCGGAGCAACTTGCCCAAGTGACCAAGCGGGTGGAAAGCCTGGGGCTGAAGCCGCATGTCATTGAAGGGACGGAACGGACCGTGGTTGCCGTTGTCGGGGCAGAACAAGACGCGACCGTCAGCGGCATGGAGACCCTGCCAGGGGTTGCCAAGGTGCTGCCGATTCTTGCCCCGTATAAGGTGGCCAGCCGAGAGGTGCAACCGGAGCAGACCGTGATTACGGCTGGCCCCCTCGTCATTGGCGGCGGTCGAGTCGGCGTCATCGCCGGCCCCTGCTCGGTGGAGTCACGCGAACAGATTCTTGCTTCAGCCCGCGCCGTAAAGGCGGCTGGCGCTGCTGGCCTGCGGGGTGGTGCCTTCAAGCCTCGGACGAGCCCCTACAGCTTTCAGGGGCTGAAGGAAGAGGGGCTGAGACTCTTGGCAGAAGCCCGCGAGGAGACCGGCCAGGCGGTGGTGACTGAAGTGGTTGCCCCAGAAGATGTGCCGCTGGTGGCCCGCTACGCCGATGTGCTGCAGATCGGAGCTCGTAACATGCAGAATTATCGCCTGCTGGAGGCGGTCGGCCGCTGTGACAAGGCAGTGCTGCTCAAACGCGGGCCAGCCGCAACGGTTGACGAGATGCTGCTGGCAGCCGAATACATCCTCGACGGCGGGAACCGGCAGGTGATGCTCTGTGAACGAGGTATTCGCACGTTTGAGTCGCACACCCGCTTCACGCTGCCGCTGGCAACGGTGCCGTGGCTGCAGGCGCGGACCCATTTGCCGGTTGTGATTGACCCCAGCCATGGCACGGGGCACGCGAACCTCGTGCCGAGCATGGCAGCCGCCGCTGTGGCAGCCGGTGCCGACGGCCTGATCATTGAAGTCCATCCCGATCCGGCCAACGCAGCCAGCGATGGAGCCCAGACCCTCGACTTCACCGTCTTCGAGCAGACGATGGACACCTGCCGTCGCGTTGCCCAAGCGGTTGGGCGGCGGATGGCATGAGGGTTTTGTTTAAAGGCCCGCGGTACTCCAGGGGGTGTATTAAGTGCGCAAGAGATGAAAATATTCTCTGCGAGTGCTGTGCTTCCGAGAAGACAATTTGTTGGTCTGCACAACTGTTTTAGGCGGCTCTTGTGATGAGCGAAGTAGCCTCAATCTGTGAGTCAGATCGACGTTCTGGAAATGCGAGTAGTCCAGAGGGTCCGGTTTCCTCACATATGGCAGTATGCCGATAGAAGGAAGTTGCGTCGGAATGAGACCAACTTTTGTTGTAAGTCAAACCCTTTTCGGCGAGGCTTTTTTGGGTGAGAAAGAGTTTCCTGAATTCCCATCGCTGCTTGTTAGCGACCCCATGGTTAAGGTAGCCGCTCCTGGAATGATCAAGGTGAAGTTGCACAAGTGAAAATTTAAGCCAGCGAGAGGAGATCCCGCTATTTTTTAACCGCACGCCCAGTTCTCGGTCGTCGCTTCCGTACCCGAAATCTTCGTTGAAGCCATTGACTCGCACGAGATCTTCTCGCCAAGCGGAAAAGTTCGCGCCACGAAGAACGCAATGTCGCCAGGTTAATAGGTTCAGTTGAGGCTCGAGAATTCCTGGTCTCAACCTCAGGAAGTGTTTTTTTGCATCTGGCCACGAAAGAAGGAGATGCTCTGGCTGAAAGACGGTGTTATCGATGATCTCCGCATCAGAAAATCCAAGATAGACAGATTTTGGAATATTTACACACCCTCCAGAAAGAAACATTCGTTTTCGAGAGTGCTTGAGGTGAGAAGCAATCAAGTCACTCCGTGGGATCGTGTCGCCGTCAAAGAAAATGAGATAGTCACCTTTGGCGTGAGTGATAGCAAGATTGAGTATTCGACACTTGCGCCAGCCGTGATCCGGATGCCAAACGCTCTCAAGAGGTAAGCCCGCAAAAATTGAATCACGGAGTATTGTGGCTGTTTCCGGCGAAGAGCCGTCATCGGCAATGATTATCTGGCTTGGTTGGACGGTTTGCGACAGCATCCCGAGAAGGCACATCCGCAACGAAGCAGGATTGTTGTAGGTGCTGATGATGACGGTTGTCTTCTCAGCCGTGTCTTTGCGAGACGGATACAACATCTTGATTACCCTCGAGGAGGACAAAATACCACGGGGTAGATCGGCTTAATTATCGAAGCCTCTGTAGTGTGAATTGTTTCAAGCGATCGAAGATGTGAATGAGGTAACCTGGGGAGGTGGCGGTGCGGTGCGAGCGATCACCCCAGCATCAGGAAGGCGATCGAGACGTACAGCAGAATGCCGACGACGTCGACGATGGCGGAGACGAAGGGGTTGCTCATCAGGGCGGGGTCGAGGCCAATCGATCGGAAGATCAGTGGCAGCACCGATCCGACCAGGCTACCGAGCATCACCACACTGAGAATCGTCAGCGGGATCACCACGGCCTGGGCTGGCGACGGGGCGTAGAGGAGCGCCAGCAGAAAGCCCGGAATGGCCAGCAGCAGCCCGAGGAGCAGCCCGAGCGCAACTTCTCGCCGCAGAATCCGTGGCCAGTCGGCCAGGTGGCAGTCACCGGTGGAAAGGGCGGTAATCACGAGGGTGGCCGACTGGTTGCCCGAGTTGCCGCCGCTGGCAATCACCAGTGGAATGAAGGCGATCAGCCAGGCGTGGGGGATCGGGGTGCGGGCTAGGACCATCGCCGTTACAGCAGCCGTGGCGAACAGAATGGTCAGCCAGACGCCCCGCTTCCAGGTCATCGTCACCAGACCGGTTTCCAGATAGCCGTCAGTCAGGGGCGTAACGGCGGCACTGAGGTGGGCATCTTCGGTCGCTTCTTCACGCACCGCGTCGAGCACGTCGTCATGGGTGACGATGCCAACAAGTCGGTTGTGGTCGTCGACGACTGGAATGGCAATGAAGTCAAACCTAGCCAGTTTCTGGACCACTAGCTCGATCGGTTCGTCGATCCGCACACTGATGACGTCTCGCTGCATCAGGTCGGCAACCGTCGTCGTCGGCTTGGCCAGGATGAGGTCCCGCAACGAAACAAAGCCGACTAGTTTGCGTTCATGGTCGAGCACGTAGATGTAGTAGATCGATTCACTGTTGGGGGCCTGTGTTCGCAGCCGGGCGATTGCTTCGCCTGCGGTGACGTCACCCGGGAGCGACGCATACTCGGTCGTCATCAGGCTGCCGGCAGAGTCCTCCGGGCAGGAGAGCAGCATGCGGATGTCATGCCGTTCAGCCTTGGCGACCAGGGGCAGGATCGCATCAACGAATTCCGGCTCGAGTTCCCGCAAGAGGTCGTCCCGGTTGTCGGGGGCCATGCCCTCGAGGAGCGGGCCGAGATGGGACCGGTCGGCCTGCTCCAGCAGTTGCACCTGACGGGGCAGGGGGTAGTAGGGGAAGATTTCAGCCTGCTGCTCCGGCGACAGGGCAGCGAGAAGCTGCCAGAGTTCAGCGTCTTCCAGCCCTTCGGAAAACTCTGCGACGGTGGCCGGATGGAGTTCTTCCGCCACTTCGCGAATGCCGGCGGCGTCCTGATCGGCCAGCAGACTGCGAAGTTCCGGCAGCAAGATGGGGTTGGCGGAAACCATGGGGCACTTGGCGGGCGAGGGTGGCCGGGCGGCCATGTCGGAAGGGCGGCCTATACTGCGAAGACTTCCACGAGAGATGTCCTGGAGATCAGCAGAGCCTGTGAGCGTCTCTGCAGTATGCCATGAAAGTATGGTCCAACGAATCGTCGGTTCCAGGCAAATGGTGGCGGAATTGGCCGTTGCCCGCTGCCGGATGGCTGGTGGCGGTCGTGGCGATTCTGCCGGTGGCGGGGGCTAGTGCCGGCGATCCCGAACGCGGTTGGGAACTTCTGCTCTCCCAGGCCTACCTGCCGGCTGACTTTGATCAGGAGGTCTTCGATGCCCTCTGGACAGTCTGGCCCGAGCCACTTCGCCAACAGGCCAAAGCGGCCAGCGTCGACCAGCGGCGGCTCTTGGCGATGGAGCGATACGGTCTGCAGCCACACCCGGATGATCCATCCCGATCACTCCAGTATGTCGTCTCAGCCGATGGCAGCTGGTCGATGAGTTGTCTGGCCTGTCATCAGGGGCAGGTGGCAGGCCAGGTTGTGCCGGGCCTGCCCAACTCAACCTATGCCCTGGAGACCCTCACCGCTGACGTCAGGCTGGTGAAAATCGCCCAGCGGAAGGCATTTGGCCACATGGACGTGGGGTCGTTGCTGTTGCCCCTGGGGACCACCAACGGCACTACTAATGCCGTGATCTTCGGGGTGGCACTCATGCAGCACCGTGATGCGGGATTAAACATCGTGTCGCGTCCACCCCGGTTCGATCTGGTACACCATGACATGGATGCGCCTCCTTGGTGGCACTATCGGAAACGCCGCAGCCTCTACGCCGATGGCTTCGCCCCGCAGGGGCATCGGATGCTGATGCAGTTTCTCCTCGTCAAGGAGAACGGACCAGAGAAATTTCGGGAGTGGGAGGACGACTTCCGGCATATCGAGGCATGGATCGAAAGCCTTGAGCCCCCACGGTGGCCGGGGCCACTCGATCAGCAGCTCGTTGCCGAGGGGCAGGGAGTGTTTCGGGAGCATTGCCAGCGGTGCCACGGCACGGCCGGTGCTGACGATGACTACCCTGAGGTGGTGGTGCCGCTCGCAGACATCGGCACCGACCCCGTGCGCTTCCGTGCCCTGACCGATGCCGACCGGCTGGCCCTCAACCAGAGCTGGTTCGGTCAGTTTGGCGAGGCGGCCGAGCCTCTGGGGGCGCGGCAGCAGCCCGACGGTTATGTGGCGCCCCCACTGGATGGCATTTGGGCATCAGCTCCCTACCTGCACAATGGGTCGGTCCCGACGCTCTGGCACCTGCTCCATCCGGGGCAACGACCCGCCGTCTGGCGGCGGACGCCTGCCGGCTACGATGATCAGCGGGTTGGCCTCGAGATTGAGGAAATTCCCGTGGCCAGCTTTGCTGAGCAGCTGGCCGCCGGGCTGGCAGCGGCCGACAGGCGGCAGGTTTTTGACACGTCGCAGCCCGGAAAATCAGCCGCCGGCCACGACTTTCCCGCAGCACTCTCAGAGGCCGAGCGAGTGGCGTTGCTTGAATATCTCAAGTCGCTCTGACGGGTTGCCGCCGGCCGGCTTTTGGGGCGGTTGTGCTAAAGTGGTGGCAAAGTGGCGGGCCGGCCAGTGGCGGTTCCGTCTTCCCGGTTCGCAGGAAATCGTCGGAGAGAACAGATGCCCCAATGTGTGACCCAGCTTGAACGTGCCCGTGCCAACGAGATCACCCCTGAGATGAAGTTTGTCGCTCAGCGGGAAGACCTGCCCGAGGATCTGGTGCGAAGTGAGGTTGCCCGGGGGCGGATGGTGATTCCTGCCAACACGGTCCATCTCAGCAAGCAGCTTGAGCCGATGGCTATCGGCGTTGCGGCCCTCACCAAGATCAATGCCAATATCGGCAACTCAGCGGTCACCAGTGATGAATCGACCGAACTCGAAAAGCTTCACATGGCGGTGCATTACGGCGCCGACACCGTGATGGATCTCTCGACCGGCAAGGACATCGATACCATCCGCCAGGCGATCATTGCCGCTTCACCAGTCCCCATCGGGACGGTGCCGATCTATCAGATGCTCGAGGAACTCGGTGGTGATATCGATGACATGAAGCCCCAGCACTTCCTCGATATGTGCGAGAAGCAGGCCTCGCAGGGGGTTGACTACATGACGGTGCATGCGGGCCTGCTGCAGGAGCACCTCCATCTGACCACGGGACGGATCACCGGCATTGTCAGTCGGGGCGGCTCGCTGATTGCCCGCTGGATGATGACGCACAAGGAGCAGAATCCGCTCTATACGCACTTCGAAGATCTCTGCGACATCTTCCGCCAGTACGACGTGACCTGGAGCCTTGGCGATGGCTTGCGGCCTGGCTGCATCGCCGACGCCAGCGACGAAGCCCAGTTCTCTGAACTCCATGTTTTGGGAGAACTGACGCGGCGGGCCTGGGCCAAGGGCTGCCAGGTGATGGTCGAGGGGCCGGGCCATGTGCCGATGGATCAGATCGACATGAACGTCAAGCGGCAGATGGAAGAGTGCGACGAGGCGCCCTTTTACGTGCTCGGCCCGCTTGTCACCGATATCGCGCCCGGCTACGACCACATCACCAGTGCGATCGGAGCAGCCTTGGCTGGCTGGAGTGGGGCGGCGATGCTCTGCTATGTCACGCCGAAAGAGCACCTCGGCCTCCCCGATGCCGAGGACGTCAAGCAGGGCGTGATCGCCTACAAAATTGCGGCCCACGCTGCTGACCTGGCCCGGCATCGCAAGCATGCCCGGGACCGTGACGACGCGCTCTCTCGGGCACGGTTCAGTTTTGACTGGAACGAGCAGTTCCGGCTGTCGCTCGATCCGGAGACAGCCAAGCGGTATCACGACGAGACGCTGCCGCAGGAAACCTTCAAGTCGGCCCACTTCTGCAGCATGTGCGGGCCGAAGTACTGCTCGATGAAGATCACCCAGGACATCCGCGACATGGCGGCTGCCGAAGCGGAGCAGGGGGGCGTCAGCGAGCCGGTTCAGATCGAATTGCCGACGACCTAGCAGACGGCCCCCGTGCAATGGCCGCGGACTATTTCTTGCTCCAGCCCGTGCCGTCGGCTCGGTCTTCGAGTTGAATGCCCGCCTCTCCGAGGGCGTCGCGGATGAGATCCGCGGTGGCGAAGTCCTTGCCTTTGCGGGCTCGGGCTCGGAGTTCAATCACCAGGTCCATCAGGGAGCCGACCAGAGCTTCGTCAGCCCCGCCGCTGATGGTAGACGGTTCGCTGAGGAACAGCCCGAGAGTGCCGGTGAGTTCCCGCAGGACCAGCATGACCTGATCAAGCGTCTGCCGCTCAGCAGCCGGGGGATCCTTCTCGAGCCCCTGGCTGTCGATGAACTTGTTGACCAGGCGAACAAAGTCAAACAGGCTGGCGACAGCGATGGCGGTGTTGAAATCATCATCCATCGCCTCCAGGAACCGGGTTCGCAGGGCGGCAACATCGTCGGCGACCGCCCCGGTGAGGCTTGCCACGGCAACTGTCCCGGCCTGCCGGTCGCGGCCGGGAAGGCCGTAGAATGAGGGGCCGCCGAGCCGTTCGTAGCGGGCAAAGAGCCGCTCGAAGGCTTCCAGTGCCCGGGCCGATTCTCCCAGCGGTTCTTCGCCAAAGTGAATTGGGCTGCGGTAGTGCGTGGAGAGAAGCAGCAGCTTGATTGCCTCGGGCCGGTGTCGGGTCAGGAGATCCTTGAAGGGCTCCGCACCGGTCGACTTCGAGATCTTGGTGGCTGCCTGGTCGGCCGGCTCTCCGCCGCCATCCCGGGGCCGCCCTCCGACCTTGCCAGCCGCACCGGCAGCCTGCATGAGGCCGTTGTGCATCCAATAGGTGGCCATCGGGCAGCCGTGCAGCGACTCGCTCTGGGCGATTTCGTTTTCATGGTGGGGGAAGACCAGATCGAGGCCGCCTCCATGGATATCGAAGTGCTCGCCGAGCAGTGCTCCGCTCATCGCCGAGCATTCGATGTGCCAGCCCGGTCGGCCTGGTCCCCAGGGGCTATCCCAGGATGGTTCTCCAGCCTTGGCCTGTTTCCACAGGGCGAAGTCGGCAGCAGAGCGTTTGCGGTTGGCGGTCGTTCCGCCTTCGCCTTGGGTCTGCTCAACCGAGCGGTTGGTCAGCTTGCCGTAGTCCTCGTCTTTGGTGACGTCGAAGTAGACGTCGCCATCCGCCGCGTAGGCGAAGTCCTTGTCGACGAGGCCCTGAATGAAGGCGATGATGCCCTCGATGTGATCGGTTGCCTTGGGCATCTCATCGATGCCGTCGACACCGAGGGCGGCCAGATTGTCGAGGTAGTCGGCGGTCATCTCCCGGGCCAGGTCAGCCATCGACATGCCACGGGCAGTGCTTTCAGCAATCAGCTTGTCATCGACGTCGGTGATGTTGACGACCCAGGTGACCTGCCAGCCGGAGTAGACAAGGAACCGTTTGACGGTATCGAAGATGACCGGGCCGACCATGTGGCCGATGTGGCTCGGCTTGTAGACCGTGGGGCCGCAGAGATACATCCCCACCTTGCCGGGCGCGACCGTTCGAAACGGTTCCTTGCTGTGGCTGAGCGTGTTGTAAATCTCAATGTCGGGAAGGCTTTCGGCCGCTTGCTGGGTCTCCGCCATTGCGTCGTGTCACTCCGTTGAGGGTGCCGCCGTGTGCCCAAAGGGGGCGGTTGCACGGACAGGGGTTAGGCGTGTTGTTCGAGGAGGACGACGCATTCCGCAGCAATCGCCCGCTCTTCACCAATCGGCCCGACTGCCTCGCCGGTTTTAGCTTTGAGCCAGATTCGCGATTCGTCGGTGCCGAGTAGTTCGGCGATCCGCTGCCGGATTGCCGACCGATGTGGGAGGATTTTGGGCCGTTGGGCGAAGATGACGCAATCCAGATTCCCGAGCTGCCAGCCGGCGGCCCGAACCCGTTCCAGGGCAATCGCGAGCATCTCGGCCGAGGCCCGCCCGCGATTGGCCGGATCGGTGTCGGGAAAGAGTTCGCCAATATCACCCAGTCCGGCCGCCCCAAGGATGGCGTCAGTGATCGCATGGAGCAGCACGTCGGCGTCGCTGTGGCCGACTGCCGAGCGGTCATGCGGGAGCCGCAGCCCCCCCAGCCAGAGCCCGTCTCCCGGTTCGAGGCGGTGGGTGTCGTGGCCAAGTCCGATCCGCTGCATGGTGTTCGGGCTCCGGAGAGAGAAACCGGCCGCCTGATGACGCTGGCAGCCAGCCGGAAGTTTTCACCTATACTTCCCGGTATGCACAACCGCAGTGAGTCGGCAGCCGAGCCCGTGATCGAGGTTGCGGGCCTGGCCAAGGAGTATCGCGTCTATGACAAGCCGGAGGGGCTCTGGGCGAGCCTGCGTGGCCTCTGGCACCGGGAAAGCCGCACCATTGAGGCCCTTCGGGGTGTTGACCTGCGGGTTGGCCGGGGCGAGTTCCTGGCGATGCTCGGGCCCAACGGCGCCGGCAAGACGACCTTTCTGAAACTGCTCTCCGGGATCATCACCCCCACCCGCGGGGCTGCTCGCGTGCTCGGGCATGTGCCCTGGGAGCGGACAGATGATTTTCGGCGGCGGTTTGCCCTCGTGATGGGCCAAAAGAATCAGCTCTGGTGGGATCTGCCCGCTGCCGAGAGTTTTCGGCTGCATCAGGAGATCTATCAGATTGAGCCGCGTCGGTTTGAGCGGATTCGCGACGAACTGGTCGAGATGCTCGACGTGGGCCGGCTGCTCGGCCAGCCAGTGCGGGAACTGTCACTGGGCGAGCGAATGAAATTGGAATTGGTCGCTGCGCTGCTTCACGAGCCCGAGGTGCTATTCCTCGACGAGCCGACGATCGGGCTGGATGTGGTCGCCCAGCACACCATTCATGAGTTCCTCCGGAACGTGCAGCGGCAGCGGGCCGTGACGGTCATTCTGACAACGCACTACATGAAGGATGTGGCCGCCCTCTGCGAGCGGGTGGTGGTCGTCACCAAGGGGAGCATCCTCTACGACGGCTCGCTTGAGCAGATTGTTGATCGATTCACGACCCATAAGGTGGTGACGCTCGACTTCGAGGAGCCACCGGCCGCAGGCCAGGTGGAGCGGTTTGGCTTTCCCTGTGACATTCGGGGGCCGCGGGTGACCCTGCGGATCGACCGCACCCGAATCGCTGAGGTGCTGCCAGAACTGCTGGCCGACAAGCAGGTCCGGGACGTATCGGTAGAGGACGTTCCGCTGGAAGAGATCGTGGCTGGGCTGTTTCGAGGCGCGGCCGCAGTGGCGTTGCCCGCGGCTGAGGCGGTGGTGGCAGGATGAGCAGTGGCACCCTGGCCGAGTCGGGCCGTTCCGGTCGGGGAGTGTTGACAAGCCTCCACATCTGGTGGCGGATGCTTGTCATCTGTCTGGAAGAACGGCTGGCCTACCGCAGCGACTTTGCCCTTGGCACGCTGATGCGGTTTCTGCCGATTGTCACCCAGGTCTTTCTCTGGACGGCTGTCTTTGCGGCCTCCAGTCGCAGTGACATTGCCGGGTATTCCCGCGACAACATCGTGGCCTATTACCTGCTGACAATGATCACCCGGGCCTTCTCGAGTATGCCAGGGCTTTCCGGTGGCATCGCCCGGAGCATTCGCGATGGCTCGGTGAAAAAATACCTGATTCAGCCAGTCGACTACGTCAGCTTTCTGCTGGCCTCTCGGGTGGCCCACAAACTTGTCTACTACGCCGTGGCGATTGTCCCCTTCGCGATTGTCTTCGTCGTCTGTCGCAGCTACTTTCCACCGGCTCCTGATAGCCTGACGGTGCTGGCCTACCTGGTGTCGCTGGTGCTTTCATTCTTGCTCGGCTTCTTTCTGGAAGCCACGCTCGGCATGATCGGCTTCTGGTTCCTGGAGGTCTCGAGCATCATCTTCGCGTACATGCTGCTGCAGTACCTGCTCTCAGGGCATATGTTCCCGATCGACATGCTTGCCGGTATTCCGACGGGTCTAGCAGGGATCAGCCTCGCCGATGTCGTACGGTGGCTGCCCTTTCAGTACACCGCCTACTTCCCCGCCTCGGTATGGCTGGGCAAGGTGCAGGGCTGGGAACTGGCTGGTGGACTCGTGCTGGAAGTCGCTTGGCTGGCGGCAATGATCATCATCTGCCGGCTGGTCTGGCGGCGGGGAACGCGGCGGTACAGTGGCTTTGGTGGCTGAGAGGCAGTTTTGGCGCCGGCATGCACAGGGCCGGAGGACAGACGATGCGATACCTCACGATCTTTGGCACCTTTGCCCGAGCCTGCCTGGTACGGGACATGACCTTTCGAGCAAATTTTCTGCTCGAGTGCCTGACGAGCCTCGGCTGGATGTCGATGAACCTCGCCTTCTACCTGCTCATCTTCAGTTTCACGCCTGAAATTGGCCTCGGGAGCGGCTGGTCCAAAGAGCCATTCTTCGCGTTCGTGGCGACGGGGCTCTTGATCAACGCCATTGTGCAGGCGTTGTTCATGCCGAGTGCCTCGGAATTGGCCGAGATGGTCAGGACCGGCGGCCTCGATGCCATTCTCGTCAAGCCGCTCGACGCCCAGTTTCTTCTGTCGATGCACCGCTTCGACTTCTCATCGCTGGCCAATGGAATTGTCGGTCTGGTGCTGTTGGCCTGGGCGGTGCCACGGTTTCCCACGCCCCCGCCGGCTGTCGCCTGGCTGCTTTATCCACTGCTGATCGCCTGCGGGGTGGCGATCCTCTACGGCCTGATCATCACGCTGGCCGCCGCCACCATTCTGATGGGCCGCAACCAGAGCCTTTATGACTTCTGGTTCTACATCACCAACTTCTCGCGTTATCCTGCCGAGATCTATGCCGGTCCCTGGGGTGGTCCACTGCGGATGGTCTGCACGTTTGTGATCCCGATTCTGCTGGTGGTGAATGTGCCGGCGGGCACACTCGCCAGGCCGCTGTCGGGAGAGGCCTGGGGAATGGTCGGGGTGACAGGAGTCGCTGCCGTGGCAGCGGTCGGTCTGTCGCGGCTGTTTTTTCAGGCGGCGCTTTCCCGTTATCGCAGTGCCTCAAGTTGAAGGATGCGTGCGTTGCCATGAACTCACCCCCCGTCCAGCCGTCTCCACTTCGCAGTTGGTGTCAGCTTGTTCGTCTGCCGAATCTGGCGACCGCGGTGGCCGATCCGCTGGCTGGGTTTGTCATTGTGGCGGGCCTGACGGAGGTGGTCTGGCTGCCTCCCGCCGGCTGGCTGGCCGTGCTGGCTTCGGTCTGCCTCTACGCCGGCGGCATGGTGCAAAACGCAGTGGTCGATCTCGACGTCGACCGGGTTGAGCGGCCCGGTCGCCCGTTGCCAAGTGGGCGGATCTCCGTGGCAGCGGCGGCCTTCGCGGCCAATGGCCTGCTAACGGCT
>WTHB01000114.1 GCA_011523305.1 Planctomycetaceae bacterium
AGCCAGCACCGCCCGGCGCAGGTTCTGCCGCGCCTGGTCATCAGCGAGGGCGGCGGTTTCCGTTGCGACTGCCGCCTTGGCGGCTGCGGCGACGTGCTCAGTCTCAGCTGTTAGTCGGTGGGCGGCGTCGGCCTGCGGGCCGGTTTGCAACTGCTCGGCTGCTGCTGCTTCGTCTGATCCAGCATCGAGTTGTTGCAATGCCGCAGTGGTCAGCAGCACCTGCTGGTCCTCGGTCAGGCTGCCATTGCTGTCTGCCGACAGGTTCCGGGACTCATCATCATGGGGTGTCGTAGTCATGAAAGCCTCGCGGTGTCGTGGGTGGAAGCGTCGTTCAGCAGGGTGCGAATGCGGGGGTGAGTCCGCAGGCGGGTTAGCCCGCGGTGGGCCAGCACGCGAACGTTGCCCTCGGTCCGGCCAGTGATCTCAGCGATCTGGCGATAGGTCAGGCCGCTGCACCAAAGGTCGAGGGTTTCTCGCTGGGGAGCGGGCAGATGGGCCAGCAGCGAGCCAACCAAAGCAGCCAGGTCGTGCTGTTCAGCCAGAGCAGCTGGGTCAGGCTCGCGGAGGTCTGGCGGTGTGGCGACGGTGTGGGCGGTGGCGCCCGAGTCATCGAGCAACGCCTGCTCGCGGCCAGCCCGCCGCAGGTGGTCAACAGCCTTGTTGCGGCAGACGCGAAACAGCCAGGGGGCGACGCGGCCCTGCAGCTGGTCCTGCGACTGCTCGCAGAGTTTTACGAATGCATGCTGGACTGCATCGTGGGCTAGGTCGAGGTCGTCGAGCAGCCTGCGGGCATACCGCAACAGCGGCAGTTCGTAGGCTTCGACAGCCTCCAGCACCCAGTGTGCGGGATCGCCGGCTGTAGGCATCTCGCCGTCCTCCGGAGGGGAAACGGATGAAGGGGTCTGCCCTGTTCACGGTGAGCTGGGCAATCCGTTACAGAAAATCATGACAGCCGCCAGATTTTTCTGCAGGCGGGGAGAATGGCTGCCCACGCTGTGTTTCTGAGTCTTTCGGAATTTTTCGTGCGGTGACCGGCTTTTCGGAGTCACACATTCCACCTGGTATTCGGTGTAAGACGTGGCGGTCTAAAGCCGCACAAGGGTGGTGGGCAGGATGCTTCGCCAGCCTTTGCCTTGACTGCTACAGTTAATCGAGGTGGTAAATCGTTTGCAGGCTGGGAGCAGCACATGCTTGTGGAAAGCACTCAGAGAAACGCGTGGCGTGGTGTGGCAGGCTTGCAACTCCTGCTGCTGGCGATCGCGTTCGCCCCGATGCTCGCCTGGGCCACCCCCGTGCGGCCGAAGCCAGCCGACGCGGCTGACGTGTCGCTGCTGATTGAGCAACTCGGCAGTAGTGACTTCGCCCTCCGTGAGGCAGCAACCACCCGGCTTCAGGTGTCAGCCGAAACGGCCATCGACGCTCTGTTGGCAGCAGCCAGCCAGACCGCAGACCTCGAACAGGCCCTGCGGGCCCGCTGGATTCTCGATTCGGTGCCCCCAGCACTGCCGACTGCACCGCCTGCGGTGATCAGACTACTCGAAGACTTTTCGAACCGGTCATCGCAGGCCCAACTTGAAGTCCTCAGTCACCTGGTCCGGCTCGAAGCCGATCAGGGCGTTGAAGCACTCGCCCGTTTGGCTCGTGTCCACCCGTCAACTGGCATCGCTCAACTGGCTGCTGTGGTGATTGTGCAGGAATGGCAGCCGAATGATCCGCACTGGCCCCAGTTGCTTGAACCGGTCCTAGCGGGCGTTGCCGACAGCCAGCGGCCCGCCGCCTGCCTGCTCCGAGAACTCGTCGGCTTTTCAGCCTGTGCTGATGACCCAGAGGGCCTGCCCGCCGATTGTGCCGCCCGTTTCGGCCGTCTGCTTGAGGCTGGTGAACTGATGCTGACCGAAGCCGGTCCCGTGCACGACACACCGAGCGGCCATGCTTTTCCAACCGCGGGTGCCGCCGGGGAACTCAGTCAGCGTGTCACCCCCTGGCTGACTCTCAAATGCCTTGCTCGGGCAGCGGTGCAGGCGGGCCAGACTGATCGCGGCCTGAGTATTGCCAGGCGGCTCTTCGATGTGGAAGACCCTGCTGATCGTGAGCACGATGTGGCGCCGGCCAAACTGTTGTTGTGGGCTGCTGACGTTGGGCTGGGCGAGTTGGTCAACAGGCTGCCAGAACCGATTGCGGAGCGTCTTGGTGACGAGCCGCTGCTCACCTACGCGGCCGCTCAATGTGAGCGTGTGCAGGATCATCCCCAGCGTGTCACCGAGCTTGCTGATACAGCCCATGAACTCATGGCTGATGACTTGCAGGCCCAGGTAATTGCCGCGACGGTGCTGGCACATTGGGGCATCGTCGACTGGGCCGAGCGTGAATTCACTCGGCTTCTTGGTGCCACAAAGCTTTCACCGCAACTAACCATCAGCCTGTCAATTTCACGGTCTGAGTTCTTGAACGATCAGGGACGTTTTCAGGCTGCCAGCGACATCGTGCAGGCCCTGCTGGAGGGGCAGTATCAGGCTGTGCAAAACCACAGGCTCCTCAAGCATCAGGGGTATGAGCCTGCGGGACTGCAGGCGCGGCGGCACTATTTTCTCTCGCGGGCAGCCCATGCCACCGGCGACACCGCCCAAGAACGGCGCCTGCTCGAAACGGCGCTCGCCAATGACGACGGTGAACTCGATTCGCTGATCGCGTTCTACCGGTTACCCGATCTCACGGCAGCAGACCGTGCTTGGCTGAAGGTGAAAATCATGAAGGCCGCTGCGGCCCTGCAGTTGCGCATTGATGCCGAACCTGACAATCCCAACCCGCTCAACGAGTATGCCTGGTTGGTGGCGAACACCGAGGGCGATCTCAGCCGGGCAACCCGCTACTCCAAACGGTCACTTGAACTGGCATTCGACACGGCCAGTTATCTTGACACCCTGGCTCACTGTTATGCTGCTGCCGGCCGTCCAGAAGAGGCAATCCGTTGCCAGATGGTGGCCGCCCGGCGGGAACCGGCCAGCCCCACCATCCAGCAGAATCTGGAAAAGTTCTTGGCGATGCGGCCCTAGCTGACATTCCGATGAATGCTATTCACGATACAGCGGCAGATACCGATAGGCATTCTGCAAGCAGAGGGTCGCCAGCACCGTGGTTCGCAGCCGGTCGGTTCCACCCGCAAACAAGGCGGGATCCCAGCTACCAGCCTCCTCACCATCTCGCTGCTGGGTCCGAGTGAGAAACGAAACAACCTGGGCCTGCCAGCGATCAAAGCGTTCCCCTTCCAGATTGCGAAGCACCGCCCCGGTGTACAGCAGGTAGTCCACTGGCTGATCGAACGATTCTGCTGACAGCGACGGAACGATCGTGGCAAGGTACTCAGCCCCGGCGATCTGGTCGGGGCTGTCAGCCGGCTTCTCGTCATATTGCCAGGCCAGGAGAGCGGCGGCGGTCGCTGTTGGGTCGACCGCGCCACCTGCAGTCAAGGCATAGCGTGACTGCGGGGCTTCAGCAGGACCACTGGCGATCTCAGTGAAATATTTTTCTGCCCGTCGAAATCCGGAGGCAGAAGCGTTGACCCCGCACGCCTTGGCGATGTGCAGGGCAAGAAACCCTTGAGCGGCAGTCAGACTGTTGGCCTGCCCATCTGCCTGCCAGGTGCCGTCGGGCAGTTGCCGTCGCACCAATTCTTTGGCCACCAGCACCGCATTCTGCTTGAGCGCGCGATCACCCGTTAGTTCACTGACCTCGCTGGCAACGGTCACGGCAAGATCGAACCCGCTGAGATCCTGTTGATTCGGGATGCCAGCCTGGGCGGCGAGGGGTTGCGGGGTGTCGCTGACCGACTGTGGGTTCTCGCTTGAGCCCGCACTCCCGAGCCAAAGCAGTGCCGCCTTCACGGTTTCAGGATAGTCCTCCAGCCAGACAGCAGTGGCTGACGCGGGTTCATAGGTCACGCCTTCGGCGAGGAACGGCAACAAGGCCAAGGCCGTTGCGGTTGCCTTGCTACCGGTTGTCATTGACGGGTCCGCGGCTGGCTCTTGCCCCAGAGGATCGACACCGTCTTCTCCCATCCCGCCTGTGCTCATTTGCGGCTGCCACGATCCATCATCTGCCTGCGCGGCTGCCAGCCAGGCAACCGCCTGCTGCACCACCTTCTCCGCTTCTGGGGTCGCTCCATAGAGGTTCCCCAGCAGCCGCTTTGACTCAGCCGAACTGCGGCCAGCCACGCCACCGCGTCGGCGGCGTGGCCGCGAAGCCATCGCCTCAACAACAGCCTCGGGCAATTTTCCTGGCTCAGTTGTCTGGTCGGTCACCCGCAGTGCGAGCAGGCCGGCGGCCTCCAGATGATCAGCCGTGGCCTCCAGTGGAATCAGATAGAGCCCGGGCGTCGCTGACGCGTCAGCCTCCACAGTCAACTCGCATGCATCACCGCCGGTATGCACATGGGTCGGCGTGATCGAGATCTGGTCCGGCACCTGCCTGGCAACAACCTCAATCGCGCCATTGAATCGGTCTGCCGCAAGATTGACCCCGGTGAGGGCACTGATGCCCCCGGTGACCAAGCGACTCAACGACTCCATGCTGTCCCGCGTCACGGGCAGCGTCGCCTCCGCTGTTGTCCCGGCTGACAGGGTGACCAGCGGCATCTCATCCAGGGCGAACGGCCGCCGGGTGATATTGACCACAACGGGAACGGCGACCTCGCGTCCATAAACCGTCGTCTGCAAAGAAGGGGCCAGCCGGGCCTCAGCCGCATCGTCGGACACGGCGAGATGAATGAGCACATTGGAGCCCTCGACCGGTTCCTCTGGCATGGTGCAGGTAACACCCTCGGGAAACGCAAGGGGCTCAAGCGTGATTGGCTCGGCATATCCGTTTCGCTCAATCGGAACCTGCACATCAACTTCGTTGCCAGGTTGCAGAAACACTGGCAACGGTGTCACAAACGTCGGGCGGGCCACCTCGGGCAACTCCAGAGCAAGCGGCACCTTCAAGGTGCTTCCTCCCATGGTCAGGAAAACGGTCAGCGTTGCCGAGGATGAGCGGTCCCCCAAGGCAGCGGTGCCAACCAGCTCAATTTCGACTTCTGATTGTTCAGCGGGCATCTGTTCAGCAATGGTTACGTCGACGCCTTCCGGGATTTTTGACAGGCTTAGTTCGATTGGCCCTTCGTTTCCATTCCGTGCCAGCCGAAGCGGCACCTTCACTGAGGTGGCGGGTTTGAGGGTGACCGGTTCGAGTGGCTCGATTTTGATGGCTTCAACCCGGGGGACTCCCAGATGTTGCACTTCCTCCGGGAGCCGGTCGCTGTAGCAGCCCAACGCACTTATAGAAGAGAGGATCACAACGCAGCGCGATGCCCAAACCGTGGTCGGATTGTGTGCGGTGCAGGTGTTCACGTCAGCAACCTTGTTGAAGTGTCTTTCGTGTCCGAGCAGTAACGGAAGGCAACTGCCCACATTCTTCGGCTCAGATATCGATTTTTCCCAACAGCCCGTATTCTTGCGGAAAGCAGCCTTCAACACCAATTCTACTGAAACCACGCCATGGCTACCCACACGCTCACCGTCAACAACACATCGCTGGCTGTCCAAACCTGCGGCAGCGGCCAACCTGTTGTGCTTCTGCATGCCTTCCCTCTCGACCACGACATGTGGCAGCGGGTGTTGCCGTTGGCCGATCACCTGCGGCTGATTATTCCTGATCTGCGTGGGTTTGGCCACAGTGCGGGTGGTGCAGCAGACACTCCCGCCCCTCAGAGCATTGCTCAACTCGCCGATGACGTAGCAGGCTTGCTGGAGGCCCTTCACGTGAGCGAGCCGGCTGTGATCGTCGGGGTGTCGATGGGCGGCTATGTCGCCCAACATCTGGCGGTGCGACATCCAGGTCGGGTGAACCGACTCGTTTTGGTCGATACGAAGTTTGCTGCCGACACCCCTGAGGCCCGCGCGGGTCGAGCGGACCTGGCCGCCAAGGTTGGCCGACTTGGGCAGCAGGTGCTTGCCGAGGCGATGGTGCCCAACCTGCTGGCGGCTTCCGCTGCGGCTAGGTCGCGGCACGAGCGGGCTGCCAACGAACAGCTCCTGAAGGAGATCATCGCTCGGCAGCCAGTGGCGACGATTCAAGCCGCCCTGGCGGCCCTTGGTGAGCGGCCTGACATGACCGAGGCGATGCGGCAGTGTGACAAGCCGGTGCTGCTTGTCTGCGGTGCCGAAGACACCATCACACCGCCGGCGGTGATGGAGGCGATGGAGCAGGCTCTCCCTGCGAGGGAATTGTTGGTGGTCCCGGAGGCCGGCCACCTCGTCCCGCTGGAGGCTCCGGAAATTTTTTCCGCGGCCCTGCTTTCATTCCTTGGCTTACCGGTGCAGGACGACCATCGGGCTGCGGTCGAAACCGAGTAGGCTGTTTTGACTGCGGCCCGCGACTATTCCCCGGCAGTGGTGGGCGTGGTGAGCCGGGTGGCTTATCGATTTCCCGCAAGGTTTCCCGAAGCCTCCGGCGTGCCTCAGGATCCTGCTGCAAACGTTCCTTGAACTGTTGCTCTCGCTGCAGCCGATCCTGGTTTCCGGTCTCTTGGCGAGCCCGCCAGTCAGGCCCGCTCGGACTGCGTTGCGGGGGTGCCACCGCTGTTGCCTGCCCCAGCCAGAATCCGGCCGCGATGGCCGCCAGCACGGTGACCGCCGGCGCGAGCCACTGCCAGAGTTCCCACCGCAGGCCGGCAACCCGGCGACCGCGGCTGTTCGTTCGCCTGCCAGAGCCACCAGCCTGCACGGCGACCATTTCAATGGTCGTGGCCAGCAGGTCATCAGGAGCCTCGACCTGGGGCAGGCTGTCGAGGGCCTGCCAGAGGTCTCCCAGGTCCTCCGCCGGTGTCGCCGGGGCGGGTGTCGTTGGTGCCGAGTCTTGCCGGGGCGTTGTCATGCCGAGGGCTCCTGCTCGGTGAGGTACGGCTGAAGAGCCAGCCGCAGTTGCTCGCGGGCCCGAAACAGCAGCGACTTCACCGCCGGCACCGAGAGCTTCATGGCGGCAGCGATTTCGTCGTACGAACAGTGTTCAAACTTGGCCAGCAGGATGACCATTCGCTGTCGCTCATTGAGGCTGGCAATCGCCTGTTGCACAACAGCCTGCATTTCGGCAGCAGCGAGTTGTCGGGTGGGCAGCAGCCCGCTGGCGGCCACCGCCATCTGGTCGAGTCCGACCATGCTGCCGGAGGCCGAGGGGTTTGCCACCACGCCCCGCTCCTTCCGGCGATAGGCCCGCTGTCGCAGGTCGCTGGCGAGGTTGTTGGCGATGGTGTGCACCCAGGTGGTGAACTTGGCTTTGGGCTCATAGCGGTGGCGGGCCCGGTAGACCCGCATGAAGACCTCCTGCGCCAGGTCCTCTGCCGTGGCATGGTCACCGGTGTGGTGCTTGAAGAGGGTCACCAGCCGCGGCTGCCAGAGAGCAACCAACTGCTCGAACGCGTCGGCGTCACCGTCGCGAACCCGCAGCATCAATTCAGTGGACAGGTCGGTGGCAGTGGACATGACGGCATGCGTGGAGGGCCAAGAACCCCAGAGGTCTCCGCCAGTGAAGCGAGAGGACATCTCAGCATACCAACACCGCTGGCTAGCAAGTGTTATGGGGCGTTGCCGTGTCGGTACGACGCTGCGGAACCACGCCTTCCCCGAGGCCCGAGGCGCGAACCGAGCGGAATGTGCGACGGGAGCACGCAGGCAGCGCGTTTTCCCTCAGCTTGCGCTTCGGGCTTTTGCGGGGGGAACCTCTGGGACAACAGTCGGCCCGCGTCACCTCGTCCCATGGGCAGCGGCACCACTACGCGGCCACCCCGGCGGCAGGATGCCGCCAATTAGCACCAGCGGCTGGTTGAAACCTTGGATTTTCAGCCGTCCGCCCCAAGAAAAGTCGGGCAGGATGCCCAAGCTTTCCGTAAAGCCAGCCAAGGCGAGTGGAGCGGAGGAGGATCGAACTCCCAACCTCGGCATTGCGAACGCCGCGCTCTCCCAGTTGAGCTACCGCCCCAAGTGAAGGATGGCAGCGGACGGCCACCATCTCCTTTGGAAAGCTTGATCGTACGTGCCGTCTTGGTGGGTGTCTAGCGGCGGGGGAGGGTGGCTACAATAATTTGTCTACCCTTTCCACTTGGGCCTCTGAGCCTTTCCGCCACCCGGCCTCGCATGCACGCCCCCCCCATCATTGTCCGCGGAGCGCGGGAACATAATCTGCGGGATGTCACCGTCGGCCTGCCACGAGGCCGGCTGGTCTGCCTGTCGGGCGTGAGCGGCTCGGGCAAGTCGAGCCTTGCCTTCGACACGCTCTACGCCGAGGGCCAGCGGCGGTATGTCGAGAGCCTTTCGACCTTTGCCCGGCAGTTCCTCGGGCAGTTGCCTCGGCCTGATGTTGATAGTGTGACCGGGCTGTCACCGTCGATCTCGATCGCCCAAAAGTCGGCCGGTCACAACCCGCGATCAACCGTGGCCACGATGACCGAGATCCATGACTTCCTCCGGGTGCTCTACGCCCGCGTTGGCACGGCCCATTGCCCGACCTGTGATCGGGTGCTGGAGGCTCAGCCGCGTGACCAGATTGTTGAGCGAATCATTGCTGCCACGACGGGCCAGCGGGTGATGGTTCTTGCCCCACTAGTCCGGCAGGCCAAGGGTGAGCATCGTGATCTGTTCACTGATCTGGTGCGGCAGGGATTTACCCGGGCCCGGGTCGATGGCGGCATCTATCGGGTCGAAGAGCCGCCGGCGCTTGAAAAACAGTTCAAGCACACGATTGAGGTGGTGGTCGATCGACTCACCGTGTCCGACGACACCCGCAGCCGGCTGGCCGAAGCCGTTGATCTGGCGCTGCGAACCGGGGGCGGCCAGGTGATCGTGGCTGGCGAGCCAACTGACGACGCTGATCCAGCCGATGACATCACGCTGTCGAGCAAGTTCGCCTGCGTCGCCTGTGGCGTCAGTTACGACACGCCCGAGCCCCAACTGTTCAGCTTTAACAGTCCGCTCGGGGCCTGCTCAGCCTGTGATGGCCTCGGTGACATCTACGGCATTGACCCCAAGAAGCTCATCGTCGATCCGTCACTGTCGGTGAAGAAGGGGGCCTTTGCTGTCCTTGGCCGGTTCCGCGATATGCCTCGCTGGACCCGGCGGCTATTCAACGCGGTGGCGGCCCATGCTGAGGCCAAAAAGAAGTATGCCGCTGGCGTGATGCTTGACACGCCCTGGAAAAAGCTGACGCCGGCCCAAAAGAAAATCTGGCTGCACGGCACGGGACTGGAAACGATCAATGTCTCCTGGCGGCGGGGCCGGGCCGAGCGGGGGGCGAAGACAAAGTTCGAGGGCGTGCTGGCGATGCTCACCAATCGCTGGCGGAATGCCAAAAGCGGCATCATGCGGCGGATGCTGGAAAAGTACATGAGCATCAGCCACTGCCATGTCTGCGATGGGGCAAGGCTATCACCCCAGGCCCGGGCGGTACGAATCACGAGCCTGGTCCCCAAACCACTTCCGCCGGGTGCCACCAAGCCGAAGCCAGCGAAGGCTGCTGGCCGCCGTGGCAAGAAGGCAACCCAGTCCGCCTGGGAACTTTCGCTGAACCAGTTGTGTGCCTTGCCGATCAGCGAGGCCCGCACCTTCCTTTCGGACCTCGTCCTTGATGTCACGCAGACGCTGATCGCCACTGAACTGCTCAAAGAGATCCGCAGCCGGCTGTCATTTCTTGATCAGGTCGGACTCGGCTACCTCGCTCTCGATCGGAAAGCTCCCACGCTCTCCGGTGGTGAGAGCCAGCGGATTCGGCTTGCTGCGCAGATTGGCTCGGGGCTTTCGGGCGTGCTCTATGTCCTCGACGAGCCCTCGATCGGCCTGCACGCTCGTGACAACGTCAAGCTGCTCGGTGCGCTTGAGACCCTTCGCGACAAGGGCAACACCGTGGTGGTCGTTGAGCACGACGAAGAGACCATCCGTGCCGCCGACTGGGTGGTCGATTTTGGCCCCGGCCCGGGCAAGCGGGGCGGCGAGGTGGTGGCCGCTGGCTCGCCGGCTGAGATCGCCAAGAACAGCCGCAGCATCACCGGAGCGTTTCTATCTGGCCGCGATGCCATCCTGCTGCCTGACAACCGCCGACAGCCTGACGGCCGGTCACTGGTGCTTGAGGGCGTGCGGCACAACAACCTCAAGAACATCGACGTCGAGATTCCGCTGGGCATGTTCGTCTGCGTCACCGGCATCTCGGGCAGTGGCAAGAGTTCTCTGGTCAGTGACGTGCTGGAGCCGGCCCTGCGGAACCTGCTCGGCAGTGAAGCAGCCGTGCCGGGTGAGTTTGACGCCCTTGTCGGTGGTGAGCAGCTCGACAAGGTGATTGTTATCGATCAGTCGCCAATCGGCCGGACGCCCCGCAGCAACCCCGCGACCTATGTAAAGGTCTGGGACGACATCCGCAAACTCTTCACGATGCTGCCTGACGCCCGTCGCCGTGGCTGGAAGGCAGGTCGGTTCAGTTTCAACGTTGCCGGCGGCCGCTGTGGAGCCTGCGAGGGGCATGGGTCGACCCGGCTCGACATGGACTTTCTCGCCGACGTCTGGGTCACCTGCGATGTCTGTGGTGGCAGCCGGTTCGCCAAGGACACGCTGGAGGTTCGCTGGAAAGGGAAGAACGTCGCCGACATTCTTGGCATGGAGGTGGGCGAGGCCCTGGAGTTTTTTGCAGACGCCCCTGACATCGCCCGCAAACTCCAGACGCTGCATGACGTCGGGCTGGATTACCTTCATCTCGGCCAGCCCTCCCCCACGCTCTCTGGTGGCGAGGCCCAGCGGGTCAAACTCTCGCGGGAACTGGGCAAACGCTCAACTGGCAACACGCTCTACATTCTTGATGAGCCGACCACCGGCCTGCACATGCACGATGTGCGGCAGCTGATTGAGGTGCTCGAGCGGCTGGTCGAGGCCGGCAACACCGTGCTGGTCGTTGAGCACAATCTTGATGTGGTCAAGCGAGCTGACCATGTAATCGACCTCGGGCCCGAGGGCGGCGGCGGTGGGGGCGAGATCGTGGTAGCGGGCACGCCGGAGCAGATTGCCAAAAGCAAGGTTTCGGAAACCGGCAAGGCCTTGAAGCCGGTGTTGGCCGCCGCGAAAGACCTAGCAGCGGCGGGCAAAGGCAAGCGGCGGGCGGTTCGCAAGTCAGCCGCCGTCACGCCGGCAGCGGTTGAACGGGCGGTGAAGAAGTCGCTGGCTGCGATTGAAAAACAGTCCCGAGATCCTGGGCCGCCGGCGATCATGGTGCGGGGGGCGGCCCAGCACAACTTGAAGAAGGTTGATGCCGATCTGCCCCGGGGGGCGGTGACGGTCTGCTGCGGACCAAGCGGCTCGGGCAAGACCTCGCTCGCCTTTGACACGCTCTACGCCGAGGGGCAGCGGCGGTATGTCGAAAGCCTGTCACCCTACGCCCGGCAGTTTGTTGGGCAGGTGCCGAAGCCGGTCTTTGAACGGATTGAGGGCTTGGCCCCCGCCGTGGCGATTGAGCAGCGGTCGACCGGCAGCACGCCGCGATCGACCGTTGGCACCCTGACCGAGATGTATGACTTCTTCCGCGTGCTGGCCGCCCGGCTGGGCGTGATGCACTGTCCTGACTGCGGGGTGCCGCTCGGCAGGCAGACGGTCGATGAGTCCGTCGACCGCATCCTGACGGTGCCGGAGGGCAGCCGGCTGCTGTTGCTCGCCCCAGTTGAATTGAAGGTGGGGCAGACGCCGGAGAGTTTTCTTACCGGCCTGCAGGCGGCCGGCTATGTCCGGCTGCGGATCGATGGCATCACCCATCGAATCGATGAAAGCCCGCCGCTTGACCGCAAGCGGAAGAACCGGCTGGAGATCGTGATTGACCGGGTGGTCGCCAAGCCGAGTGAGCGAAGCCGCATCGCCCAGAGTGTTGAGGCAGCTTTTGAGGCAGGGGCCGGCACCATGCTGGTGGCCCGGGCAGTCGACGACGGCCATGGGAATCCGCTCGACGAGCCAGACTGGCCGGTCGAGGTGCACAGCCGGTTTCTGGCCTGCCCCGACTGCGGCCAGGGCTTCCGTCCGCTGGAGCCGCGGGAGTTTTCCTTCAACAGTCCACTCGGCTGGTGTGAAGTCTGCGACGGCCTTGGCACCCGGATCGGCGTTGAGCATCAGGCCCTGGTGCGGAATGCCTCGTTGTCACTCTTCGACGGGGCCCTCGACCTCTGGCCTGACTTGGCCAGCCCTGTCAGCAAGGCGATGCTCGAGGCCCTCTGCAAAGCAACCGGCCTGCCGGGTGATCTGCCGCTCAATGAACTCTCGGGCCTGCAGCAACGGGTGTTGTTTGAAGGGACGGGAGACAAGTGGATTCCGGTCAAGCGACCGCGTGGCACACCGGGACCATCACCCTGGTTCTCGTTTCAGTTCAAGGGGCTTGAGCCCGCCTGCGAGGATGCCTCCCGGATGGTGACGGCCCTGCGCAGCAAGGTTGACGCCGTGATGGGCGAGGTGCCCTGCAGCGAGTGTGGCGGCAGCCGGCTCACTCCCGTGGCTAGCGCCGTCACCCTCTGGGGCCGTGCGCTTGATGTCTGGTGCCGGATGCCGCTGGGCAAACTCGCGACGGAACTCGCGGCCATCACATTATCTGCCAGCGAAAAGTCGATTGCCGGTGACCTGCTGCGAGAGTTGACCGCTCGGGCGACGTTCCTCGATGAGATCGGCCTCGAGTATCTCGACATGGCCCGGCCAGCCGGTAGCCTGTCTGGCGGTGAGATGCAGCGGATCCGGCTGGCGGCCCAGGTGGGCAGTGGCTTAACCGGCGTGCTCTACGTGCTCGACGAGCCGACGATCGGGCTGCATCCCCGCGATACGCATCGGCTGATTGCGGCGCTCGCCAAACTCCGTGACCTCGGCAACACGATCGTGGTGGTGGAGCACGACCGTGACGTGGTCAACGCCGCCGACAGCTGCCTTGACTTTGGCCCCGGCAGTGGCCGTGAGGGGGGCACCATTGTCGCCCAGGCCGCGCCCAAAAAACTCACCACCACCAAAGCCAGCATCACCGGGCCGTATTTGGCCAAGCGGCGGGCCTGCGATGCGGTGCTGGCACACAAGGGTGAACACGGCCGCCGTGAGCCAACGGAATGGCTTGAGCTTCGTGGCGTGCGGCACCGGACGCTCAAAAATCTGGACGTCAAGTTTCCGCTGGGGGTGCTCACTGCCGTCACCGGCCCGAGCGGCTCCGGCAAAACCTCACTGGTCCTTGAAGTGCTCTGGAAGGCGGTAGCCCGGCGGCTGCATGCCTCCCGGGAGCAGCCTGGGGCCTATGACTCGATGCGAGGTCTGAACAAACTTTCAAAGACCATCCTGGTTGACCAGGAGCCCATCGGCTCGACGCCCGGGTCGACCCCGGCGACCTATACCGGCGTTTTCGATCCGATCCGGCAGCTCTTTGCCAAGGTGCCGGAAGCCCGCACCCGAGGGTTTACGCCGCGAACTTTCAGTTTCAACGTGCCGGGCGGCCGCTGTGAAGCCTGTGATGGTCTGGGCCAGCGGCGGGTCGAGATGCACTTCCTGCCTGATGTCTGGGTGCAGTGCGAGGCCTGCAAGGGCCGGCGGTATTCCTCCGAGACGCTCCATGCCAAGTGGCACGGCAAGTCGATCGCCGATGTGCTGGAGATGAGCATCGCCGATGCAGCGGTGCTGTTTGAGTCGGTGCCGCAGGTGGCCCGCATTCTGGGCACCCTGGTCGATGTCGGCCTGGGCTATCTCACGCTCGGCCAGCCTGCCCCGCAACTCTCCGGGGGCGAGGCCCAGCGGGTGAAGCTCTCTCGCGAGTTGGCCAAACCCGGCACTGGCAGCACGCTCTATGTGCTCGATGAACCGACCACTGGATTGCACTTTGCCGACATTGAAAAACTGCTGCACGTGCTTGAGCGGCTGGTCGAGGCGGGCAACACGGTGCTGGTGGTTGAGCACAATCTTGAGGTGATCGCCGCCGCCGACTGGGTGATCGACATGGGCCCGGAGGCAGGCGACGGCGGCGGCCAGCTTGTGGTCGAGGGGCCACCTGAGGACATCCGCATTCACGCCGAGCAGTGGGCCAAGCAGGCACCGAAGCGGACCGCCACGCCCGGCACCGGTTCGCGGGCTGTTGCCGCGGCCGCAGCGTCCTCGCTTCGTAGCCACACCGGCGAGGCACTGACGGGGTTTGTCTGATTCGCGGCTGGTCACGGCCCATTCGTGCGGCTGGCCGTACGTGGTGCTGGGCTGACAAGAGCAGAAGCAGGCCTTTTGGGGGCACATCGCCGCTCCACCCGGGATAAACCTGCAGCCGAGGACGCGACCGTTGCAGCAGCGCAGCAGCCCATCTAACCCACCTTTACGGCAACAGGCCCTCCCTCCCTGTCCAAAATCTTCCCATCTTCACAGGGCTGCCCGACCGGTACCACGCGGATAAAAGTTTGTTTGGCACGACCTGAACGACCGATTGAAACGGCAGGATCGTTAATATCAGGGGGGATACCGATGCCGCGACTCCGACTCGCCATTCCGCAGGCTGTGTGTGCGCTGGGTGCATTTGCTCTGCTCGCTGGCCCTATCGCAGCGATTGAGCCGCGTCCAGAAGATGAAAAGCCGGCCTTGTTTGGCAGTTTTGTCAGTGATCAGCCTGTGACCACGGCAGCAGTCGAAAGCCGCCGTTCGGGTACGTCGGCTTGGGACAGTTTCGTTGAGCCAGAGGGCGTGATCGTGCAGCCGTATACGCGACAAGCGGCTGCTCCCACCAAACCGGTTGAACGTGACATGTCGCCAGCGAGTGTGCTGCAACTCGACGAGCAAACCTTGGCAAATGAGGATGCATCTGCCACGCAGTCCTGGTCGTTTTGGCCATCTGCTGGTGCCTGCGATAGCTGCGGGAACGCGTGCTGTACCTGCGACGGGGGCTTGGCCGGTTGCTGCGGCGTTTCCAGCAGGGCTGGCTGGACCGCCCGTTTCGATGTTCTCGGACTCTGGCGGAACAATCCCAGGAGCCAGCCGCTGTTCACTTCGCTGATCGGCACACCGCCAAACCAGACGATCGGCCCGGTCGTGCTCAATGGGGATCAACTCACCAGTGACCCGGCGGCTGGCACACGAATTTCACTGTTTCGCACAAACGAGTGTGGGGCAAGTCTGGAAACCACGTATATCTATGGTGGCAATTTTTACGCGGAACAGTCGCTGCCCTATCAGGCCAACTCCTATGCAATTGCATCAGGTATTTACGGGAATATCTGGGGCCAGGACCCACCTGCTCAGTTCCCGCCACCCCTAAGTGCCGTACAGACGCAGTTGACCGGGCAACTTCAAAGCCTTGAGTTCAACAGTCGCACGCCCCTGTGGGGTGGCAAGACGCTGTTCATCAGCGGCTTTCGCTGGCTGCAGTGGCAGGAACGATTGATCATGCACGACCAATTCATGGATCCGGCTACGCCCTCAATTACCGGGACGGACTTGTACGATACCCGTTGCGTCAACGATCTCTACGGGGGCCAGATCGGCTTTGACTCCCAACTTCTCGCCTGGCCTGCTGGCATCCAGATTGAAGGACTTGTGAAGGCAGGGGCCTACTACAACTCTGCGGTGCAGACTTCTTCATACTCATATGCCACCACCCAGCCGTTTGATTTTACGAAAAGCATTTCCGTGAACGGACAGCCTGCTGCGGGGGCCTTTGTTGGTGAGGTCGGACTTACCGGGGTCATGCAGCTTGGACCCCATTTTGACCTGCGGGTGGGCTATTTCGGGCTCTGGCTGGAGGCAATCGCCCAACCGGTGGCCCAGTTGACCGAACAGGACCTCACTCAGCCAGCTTCCGACCCCGCTACCGGTGCACTCGTGACCAGCGGTGGGATGGTGATTCAGGGAATTTCGCTCGGATTAGAGGGGCATTGGTAACCAATCACCCTTTTTTAGGGGGTCCCTGCCCGCATTCTCGTAAGCCCTCATTGCTTTTCGGAGAGGGCGCACAAATTCCCCAATCCCCAGTTTTTTCCTTGACCCGGGGTGAGGGCACTGAGTAATCTCGGAATTCCCCCGTCTGCGGGGTAGTTTTGTTTCCCAGAAACCTGTGGAGTCGCGCGAGTATTTTTCCGGTCGATGCCCATTCCTACGGGGCATCTATCGGAATTGTTCTGCGCGTTTTTACACGTCGATTTCGCTCAAATTCCTGCTGTTTTGGGGCTTGCAGGTGAGCATCTCTTCAATTTCTTAAGGAACGCTTTCCTAGTTCGAGGCTAACGATTTATGCGAGTTCGCAATCCATTTGCCGCCCTTCGTCGCCGCATGCTCAGTTTGGTCAGCGGTGTCTTCCGCCGCCGGCAGACTCCCGTTGGCCGCCGTCGCCGTCATCGGCTGACCGACCGGCTGGTCGACCTTGCTGGCGATGTGGCCGACTCCTTCGCCCGCACAGCGGACCGGGTCCGGGAGTCGGGGTATCTCACCCTGGCGATGCCGGAGATGCTCGAGCAGAAGCGGGTGTTGGCGGTTGGGGCAGGTGATGACGGCAGCACTCTCTACGTCTGGACCGATGCGTCGACAGGTTTTGGCAGCGATGTCGCCAACAGCAGTGCCTTTGTCGACACGAGTGCGCTCGGGCTCATCGTCAGCACAGAACAAAACATGACACTTGGCGGGCGGGCAGCCGTCCAAGGCGATGGTGACGGACCCTATGCCGGCATCAATGAAGTAAGGATTTTTGAGGCGTACCAGAATGATACGCCCTTATCTGTTTCTATAACAAGTGGTGGCTCTGGTTATACCTCTTCCCCGACCATCAGGTTTACAGGAGGACGTAACTGGGACGGAGGCGTTCAATGGGGGTTCGGCGAGACTGACATTGAAGCAACTGCCGTCAGCATTGTCAATCCGGGTTCAGGAATAATAGACGGTACGTACACAAATAGACCGACAGGAATCGGGGGGCTCACGGTCGATGTCACGGTAGCCGGCAATGTTGCGACTGCTGTTACGCTTAGGAACACCGGTGGTGATAAAGATGTCTTGGGTACAACAACGGTCACTCTTGGTGGAGGCGGAACCAACCCCACTATTCGAGTGACGGGAGAAGTTTCACGGGCGCACGATGCGGACACCGCCAATGCCACTGGCGTTTGGCAGCGCCCCGAGACGGTCGTGTTCATCAACGGTGGGACAGGTGGGGGTGGGGCTACTGCAAATCCGACCGGCATAGGTGGCTTCACTCAATTTGAGTCAAATTTTGCCGCCGTTCCCCGCGTGGCTTCGATACCCGCAGACTTTGCGTTTGGAACGATCAACCCTGCCCCGAATAAGATAGTTGTTGGCCAGGCGATCACCGGCAGCCTGACTGTCACCCGTGATACAACCGCATCGTCTGCCTACGCAGAATCGTTCCTGCTGACCAGTGCACTCGACGCTGGAACCGATGCCGTCTCAGTGCAAACGTCTGAATCGATTACCTTTCAATCGGATATTGATAGCGGCGCGTTGACTCTGTTTGCCGGAACAATCGGTGGCTCGAACGGAACAATCGATCTGCAGGCTCCGGTTACGGTCACTGGTGTGGCCCAACTCACCGCAGCCGGAACTGGCACCGAAAACACAACCATTGACCTTCTGTCGCTCGATGCAACAAAACAGGTTGTTATTCAGAGTCGCGGGAATGTTACCTTCACTGATGAAATAAAGAGTGGTTCGGCGGTGGACCTTACGTCTGACAGTGGCAGTCTGATCCTAGGCGTTACCGGTATCGATGCCACGGGAGACGTGCTTGTCTCAGCGGCAAGCGTCAACGGTACCTTGCTGGGTAATACCTCGATTTCCGGCCAAGGATTGACGATTCGGGAAGGAAGCCCATCTCAGCCGAAGAAAATCACCACCAGTGTTGCCTCTTTAACTGGGGAAGTGTCCAGCGACATTGAGTTTGTCAATGACCGCACGCTGAATATTGGCCTAGGGGCATTCGTCACAAATGGTGGGAATCTGGCAATCCGGACAACTGGTGCAAGCAGCGATCTTCACTTTTTGAGTGCACTGTCCTCGCAGCGCACTGGTGGTGGCACAAAAATGTCATTCGAGGCCGGTCGTGACATTACTTTTGATGCCACGGTCACGAGTAATGACACTGCCGTCGATGTCGTGGCCGGAGGTTCGATAGACATTGATGCAGTACTCAACGCGAGCACCGCAAATGTCTCGCTGTTCGCGGGTACTGGCATCGATGCGGGGACGAACGTTTTTGCGGCGTTCATCTCAGCTGACAGCATTAATGGCAACGTTGTTGTTTCAAGCGCATCGACTGATCCACTAAACGTTACAAGTGCGACAACGGGAGTGGGCACGGTCACACTGCGATCCCTCGTTGGCGACCTGAGTCTCCTTGGACCGGCCTCAACAGTCGACGGCGACATCTCCATCACGGTTGCGAGCGGCGGTACGGAGCTGAACCTGAATGGTGCCATCTCAACGCCGGCAAACTCTAGCGTCACGTTGGCTGCGGAAGACCAGACCGACGGTGTCGTGACGACAGGGTCAAAGTTTTCTCTCGACACCGGATTGCTTGATTTTACAGCGTCGCGAGACTCTGCGTTCTTATCGTTAAACGATCCGAGTCTCGTTGTCTTCCGTGAACTCGCAGCGTCTATCACCAAAGCAGGGGAGGACCTTGATGTTGAGATCAATGTGGCGAACCTCAAACTTTCAGGACTCACCACGAAATCGGGTGACGTCTCGGTGCGAGTCGACAACGGCAGCCTCAATATTGCCGGTGCCATTCAGGCCGGCACAGTACTGAGTCCTTACCAGAACGTCACCCTTAATGCGACCGATGGACGGGTGTTTGGTGATGGACAGATTCGAGGCAACGTGACGACGTTGGTTGCAAACGGTAGTTCCTCGATCAATACCCACATTGAGACCCTGAACGCCACTGTTCTTGGAGCGAATAAAAGTTTCTCTGTTACAGAATTCAACGACCTGAACATCAGTTTTCTTGATGGCTCGCAGATTGTAACGAATGGCGGTGATATTTCTGTAGTGGTGACAAACGGCGATCTCACCGGTGATGGGCTGATTGATGCAACTGGAACGAAGCGAGTCGGGAACGTCACGCTCCAGGCGACTGCAGGCAAGGTCTTGCCAACAAATACGGTCGTTGGTGCGTTGCTGACCGTCAATGCGGCGAAAACGTCGGCTGTTACCGGAAACATCACTGGGATCGCGGGTGGGATCACTGGGATCAATCAAACCCTCACGGTCAACGATCTGACACCAGATCTGAATATTGGCAGTGGAAGCATCTTTACGAACGGCGGTTCAGTCACCCTCAACGTTTTTGAGGGCAATTTGGCTGGTGACGGTTCGATTAGCACCGTATCAGGAGACGTGCACCTCAACGTCACTAACGGTTCAGTTTCGCTTGGTGATGCTGCGAACGGTCAGGTTATCTCTGGCAGATTGTTGAATCTGACTGCACAAAATAGTTCGATTGTCAGCACGGCCGTTGAGCGGATCACGGCGAACCTGACTGAGGTCAAGAGTCAGTCGCTCGCTATACAGGAAGCTGACGACCTTTACGTAACAGTCGGAAATCTTACAACGACGGACGGCAATATATCCGTGACACTCGGAGGTGATCTCTCCGGCAATGGCTCGATCACTGCGGGTGCTGCTGACGTCACGCTGAATTCCACCGGCGGCGGTCTCAATGTTAATGGCACCATCACGGCTGATTCACTCACGGCCACCGCTCAGACCAGTTCGACAATGAGAACAAATATTGAGAGTCTGTCAGCCCATATAAGCGGCGAGGGAGAATCGCTTACTGTCATCGATGAAGGTGACCTTGTTATCAAGGCTGGCACAGCCATCACGAGCAATGGCGACATAGTTATTACTGATCTCACCGGTAACATCACCGGTCCTGGCAATGTTACGGCTGGCACTGGGAATATCACCCTGAACGCCCCGCAGGGCAACGTTACGCTGACTGCGAATATTGGTCAGGTTAGCGGTGGGCTGCTCACCGTGCTAGCTCAGAACAGTTCAAGCGTGAACACCAGCGTCGCCAGTCTGGTTGCCAACATTACCGCCAGCGCCGAGACCTTGACGATTACCGAGGTGAACGATCTTGTGATTGACGCCGGCAATGTCGTCACAAATGATGGCGATGTCGCGTTGACAATGGAAAATGGCAGCCTGACTGGGCCTGGAGACATCAGGGCCGGTGCGGGCGACGTGGCCATTGATGCAACACGTGGTGGTGTTGTGGTAACCGGAGAAATAACTGCCAATCTCGCCACGGTCAGCGCGCAGCAAACGTCGTCGATTGTGACCAACGTTGCCGAGTTGTCGGTCAACGTGACTGGGAACGGTGAAGCAGTCACCATTGAGCAGGCCCGCGACCTCGTTGTGAGTGCCGGTGCGATTTCGACCAGCAACGGGGCGATTGCGATTAACCTCGTCACCGGCAACCTGACCGGTCCTGGGTCGGTTGATGCCGGCACCGCCAACGTCAGCCTGACGGCGAACGCTGGCAACGTCACGCTCAATGCCTCGGCGGGCCAAATTATCGGCCAGCAGTTCGACCTCGTCGCTCAAAACAGCTCGTGGGTCAACACCAACGTCTCGGGGCTTACGGTCAACATCACCGGTGCCGGCGAGGCGATCAGTGTCGATCAGCAGGGTGATCTCGCTGTCGGTGTTGGTGACATTGTGACCAACAGCGGAGCGATCGCTATCAACCTCGCCGCCGGGAACCTGACGGGGCCTGGCGATATTGATGCTGGCAGTGAAAATGTCACCCTTTCAGCCACGGGTGGCAATATCACCGTCTCCGGCACAATCGCAGGGAATGTGCTTGAGCTTACAGCCCAGAACAGTTCGGCGGTAGGCACGAACGTTGCGACAATCAATGCCAGCGTCACAGGTGGAAATGAGTCGCTGTCCATCATTGAGGCTGACAGCCTGATTGTTGGGGCTGGCAATATCACGGCTGCAAATGGCAATGGTTCTATCACGATCACCCTCGCTGGCGATTTGGTCGGCCCCGGGGACATCGATGCCAGCACCGGCGATGTCACGATTACCTCAACTGCTGGGGGCGTCTTCCCGTTTGGTGAAATGACGGCCAACCAAGCAATTGTCACCGCTCAAAACAGTTCGTTGATTGTCACCAACGTCTCCGGTGTGGCCGTCAACATCACCGGAGCAGGGGAGTCGATTACGATCACACAGGCTCGCGAGCTGGTGATTAACGACAACGATATTCTTACCAACAATGGTGCGATCACCGTTAACCTAACCACCGGCAACCTCACCGGAAACGGCAGCATCGACGCTGGAACGGAGAATGTCACGCTCAACACCGCCGCGGGTGGCATCACGCTCAATGCCACTCCCGGTCAGGTATCGGGTGCTCTGCTGAACGTTCTCTCACGCGACAACGCCACGCTCACCACAGCTGTTGTCGATCTGGCAGCCAATGTCATCGGGCCGGGCCAGATGCTGACGCTCGTCGAGAGCGACAACCTCACGATCAGCACCGGCAACGTCGTTGCCGATAGCACCATCGATTTGACAGTGCTCAATGGCAACCTTGACCGGGCCGGCGAGATCAACGCGGCGAGTGGTTCTGGTGCTGTGATACTGAGTGTGCCGAATGGGTTCATCACAGGAACAGGTGCAATTGCAGCTCAGTCGATCGACTGGACGGCCTGCGGTGCACTCGATACCACGAACACTTCATTTGACGTGTTCTCCGGCAACATGACCGGACCGGGCGATCTGCTGATCACGATGACGAAGGATCTCACGATCATCAATGTGACGACTGCAGACGGCAATATTACCGTTCAAAACACCACCCAAAACCTCACGATCAACGGCACCGTCCAGGCCGGCAGCAGCGCGCAGGGCGACGTCACGCTCAATCTGGCAGGTGGCAGCATCACCTCCAACGCCAATGCCGTCATCCGCGGTGATCTGCTCACTGTTCAAGCACAGAACAGCTCGTCCGTCAGAACCGACAACATTAGTCTAGCCGCCAACATCACCGGTGCAGGTGAAACGCTAACAGTTGATGGAACTGGCGGTCTTCAGGCTGCTGCCAATGACATCCTCACGAATGACGGTGAGATCACTATTACGCTCACCAGCGGCGACCTCACTGGCCCGGGCAACATTTCGACCGGCAGCAGTACCACGGCCGACGTCACCCTGAACGTCACCAACGGCAGCATCGGCGTTGGTGGCACGATCACCGGCTTCCATCTGAACGCAACTGCTCAAAATAGTTCGACGCTCAACACCGACATATCAAACCTCTCGGCCTACATCACCGGCGAAGGCGAAAGTGTCACCGTCATCGAGCAGCAAGACCTTGCCATCAACGGCAGCACCGTGGTCACCAGCAACGGCGATATCTTCATCACCGACCTCAACGGCAGCATCACCGGCCCGGGCAACGTCGCTGCCGGTGCCGGCAACGTCACGATTACCGCATCGAATGGCAGCATCACGCTCAATGCAGCGGCCGGTCAGGTCAGCGGCAACCTGCTAACGGTCACGGCCCTGAACAGTTCTGCTCTCGAGACAAACGTCAGTAGCCTCGCCGCGAACATCACCGGTATAGGTTCACTGACGATCACTGAAGTCGACGACCTGTTGATCGATTCGAGCAACGTCACGACTGCCAACGGGGCAATCAGCATTACTGCCAACGGCACTATTGCTGGCCCTGGCGGAATTACCGCCGGGAGCAACGAGAACATTACGCTCGATGCGTCGAGCAGCATCACGTTGGACTCGCGAACGGGGCAGGTCACAGGCAACCTGCTCGATGTCACGGCCGGTGGGAGCGCGACCTTCGACACGAATGTCACGAGTGTGACTGCAAATGTTACGGGGAATTTCAGTTCGTTCTTCATTCTCGATGTCGATGACCTTGAAATTGCTGCAGGGAACATCACCACGGAAAATGGGACAGTCGACATCGGGGCAAACCGCAACATCACGGGCAGCGGTTCAGTTACTGCTGGTGGCAACCAGCAGGTGCAATTAGTTGCCGTCACCGGTATCACGCTGAATGCTTCAAGTGGCCAGGTTAGCGGCGGTCTGCTTGACGCACAAACAGGATCCGGCGGCATTTATCTAGAAACGGATGTGTCGAGCCTGACCGCAAGCATTGCGTTTACTGGGCCGATCACCGTGAATGAGGTCGATGATCTCGTGATTGACAGTGGCAATGTCACGACGGCCAATGGAGCGATCGACATCACGGCGGGTGGCAACATCACGGGCAGTGGTTTCATCACGGCTGGGACAGATTCAAACGTTACGCTAAATGCGTCAGGCGGTATTGGGCTTAGCAGCCACGACGGGCAGGTCACGGGCAACCTTCTCGACATTTCCGCTGGCAGTAACGGCGTTGTCTACGCCAACGTGTCGAGCCTGACCGCGAACATCACGGGTGTAAGTTCCCTTGAGGTTGTCAACATTGACAGTCTTGAGGTCAACGCCGGGAATATCACAACGGAAAACGGAGTCGTGTTACTTGGTGCAGACGGCAACATCACGGGTGCTGGGGCGATCACGGCCGGCAGCAACGAGAACGTCACACTGAGTGCCACTGGCGGCATCACGCTCAACAGTACAGCTGGTCAAGTCAGCGGTAACCGTCTTAATATCACCGCTGGGGCCAGTTCCGAAATCAATACCAACGTGGCTAGCCTGACGGCGACGATCAGTGGCGAGGGTGAAAGCCTGGCGGTGAACGAAGCCAATGACTTGGTGGTCGACAGCGGCAACATCACCACGACCAATGGAGCGATCGACATCACGGCGGGTGGCAACATCACGGGCAGTGGTTTCAT
>WTHB01000080.1 GCA_011523305.1 Planctomycetaceae bacterium
GCATATTCCTTTGCTTTCCCGCCACTGAGTGTTTGGTTGGCACGGGCGGCATGCCGAGTGTCAGCATCAGCAATTGCCATCACGTCAATCCACTTGCTCGCTGCCCTCAGGTTACCCACCCCCATGCCACCGGCACCAATCAAGCCGATCGCAACGCGATCATTCTTTGATGTGGGCTCAGCGCCCAGCAGCCGGGACTGCCCATAGAAATAAGGAACGGTGGCGGCTGCTGCGAGCGAGGTGGCTGACAAAAACTGACGACGCGATGGTGACATCGACTCTCCTTCAAAAAAGGGGACAAGTGGCGGCCTCGCTGCGACAAGCAAGCACGGCTCAAAAGAATGCAGATGGCGGCCTGAAACAGGCCCTCGGCCACCGCCTTTCTTATGTCGGCTCCGGCCGAATCTTAGCGTGACGGAGAATCGATCGCCACATAGACCTTGGCCAGCCGCTCTTTGATTTCAGGCAGAGCGGCCTCGGCGGCTTCCCGGCCCCGATCCATCAGGGCTTCCCCGGCAGCAAAGTCATCAAAGGTATGGGCAGAGGTGTCCGGCGTGATCACATAATCGCTCCCCGATCGATGAATGCCGGAGAGGCTGCGTAGTGACACGTCATTTACCCGCAGCAAGGTTCGCAGGTACCCCGGGTCGCTCAACTGGCCTGGACGCCTGGGGTCACGACAGAAGTCATCAGCGAGCTTGGTGGAGACGTCGACAGCCAGCACCACATTCGCCCCCTGCCTCCGCAGGCAGTGCGACGGCACATTGGCCAGCACCCCACCGTCGACCAATGCCTCATTGCCCCGCAAGATCGGCTTGCCAAAGATCGGGTGGTTGATGCTCTCCATGACGCTCGACACCACATCTCCCGTCCGGCGAATCCGTTCCTGGCCGGTCACCAGGTCGACCGTCACGAGCGACGTGGGCAAGAAAAGTTCCTCAAACTGTACGTTCTGCAGGTGCTGTCGAAACTTCGGCTCAATCCAGCCCATCCGAAACTGCGACAGCAGAAACATCTCGCGGCTTTTGGGAAGCCGTTTCAGCCAGGCTGGCGGCGTCATCTCTTTGAGCACCAGATCGAGCAAGACCTGAGGTGACTTCCCCATTGCATAGCCGGCCGACATGATCGCCCCGGCGCTCGTTCCCGCCACACTATCAAAGTAGATGCCCTCGCGGTTGAGCACCTCAATCACGCCAAGGTGAGCCATGCCCTTGGCCCCACCGCCGCCGAGGGCCAGGCCAAACTGCAGGCCGTCGACACAGTGGACACAGCGACTGACGTCATGCTCCCGAAACTGCGGCCCACTAGCCCCACGCTGCCACTGCACCCGCATGTCGGCCGTTGGTAGAGGCAGGTCATGGGACTGTCTTCGTGGCAGTCGATCGCCTCGCTCATGCGTCCAGACGACTTGTGAATGCCCAGCCAGCCGGTCCCGCTGCTGGTCACGCAGCAGCCTGCCGAGCCGGCTTTCGACCACCGACTCATCACGATTATCAAATAGCCAGAGAAGATGCTCGCACTGGCTGAGCAGATTCACGTCGCCAGTATCCAAATCACAGTCGATCAGCACCCGATACCCCTGAGTGACTGCGTCTGCAATCTGGTCCCGAAGTCGTTCGATGTCGATGCCGTCCGCCAACTCGCCAAGCACCTGCCCCGCCGTCCATGCCTGTGGCCGATGGCTGACAACCTTGATGCGAGCCCCACGCTTCTCAAAGACCGCAGCCATCTGCGGCGCGATCGCCGCGTGCTCTTCGCGTGACTGGACGACTCCGAAGACCGATTTGATGACCTGCTTCCGCTGGCCCAAGAGTTCGCCACGCAGCCAGCGGCCCAGCGTGCGGCTGAGATTGACCGCAAACTGTGGCACTCGTTCAACCGCCTCGGCAAACTGATCGTGGCTGAGCACGAGCAATTCGGTGTCGACAACCGCAGATACGGTAGCATTGCGGGGGGACCCTATCAGCATCGATAGCTCACCGAAGTGCGCTCCCCGGTCGAGCACATTCAGCAGCGTCTCCTCACCGCTGTCCTCCTCCAGTAGCACCCGGACCCGCCCCCGTGTGATCACATACATCGTGCCGCCGGGGTCTCCCTGCCGAAACAGCTTTTCTCCGCCAGCCACCTCCAGCGGTCGGGCCGCAGACAGAATCGAAGCAATTTCCTCCAGTGAGAGCCCTTCAAACGCCGGCGATCCCTGACAGAAACTGAAGTCGGACTCGGGGCCGTCGGTCATGGGGACACTCCTTCACATTTGGCAAGCCAGGCGGGCTGCGAGCCTGCTTTGTGACGGGCACGGAACCTGCGGTCAACCGGAATCTGAGGGAAACACACTTGCGAGGCCCAGTTCCAGTTGACGTCGCTCCCGAAAACCGGCTACTGGACCTTTCTGGAAAAGTTCCATACCCGCTCAATTCCTCGGTAGTGCTTGAGTTTCCATGCGCAAAGTTCGATCGTCCCGTCACAACCGTCGCCACCAACCGTCCACGGCTGTTCGTCTGAAACAAACGGTCGCCAACGGCATCCGGGCGGTGACTGACAGCCCCTTGATCAAGTTCACCACTGGCATGGTGCTGCTGACCAGCGGTCTCGATGAGGCCATTGAAACCATCTTCGCCGATCTGTCTGCGCTCGAACTGGGGGCGCACCACGGCGTGATGGTGCTGGGGTTTGTCAATGTCTTGTCATCGCTCCCGGACATGCTGGACGGGCTCTCAAGCACATTCCTACTCGGCGAAGATACCTCTGAAGGTGACCCACCGTCGAGCGAGACTGGCGTCCAGAAATCCGTGCAGGTAGCCCCGGATCGAGCCTCTCAACTTAGTGACTTGCCGGTCGCTGCTCGCCGAGCAGCCTGACGAGAAACCATTCGATTTCGCATCTGATTCGGCGGTTTCGCCCTGGTTGATCGCGGCTGAGCCTGTCTCCGCAACTTGTGTCTCAGAAGACCGTTTATAAGATAGCCCACTTCGTCAGGTGTCATTCCGACTCCTGACGTTTTTTCCGGGGATCTTCACCAGGTTTTTGTGTACGCCGTATGCACCACGGTGAGGTCCCGGACTCACTAAGGAGTTTGAACCATGTCACGCTTTCACGCCCCCCTGCTCGTCGCGGTCATCGTCGCGCTGTCAGTTCCGTCACTCGCTGCTGCAGCCCCTGAAGGCAAGCCCGATGCTGCTGCCCGAAAAGAAGCAATGCTCAAGAAGTTCGACAAGGATGGTGACGGAAAACTCAGCGAAGAAGAACGAGCTGCCATGCGGGCCGAGATTCAGAAGCGGCGAGGCGAAGGCGGCAAGGGCCCCAATCCCGAGCGCCGGGCCGAGATGATGAAGAAGTTTGACAAGGACGGCGATGGCAAACTGAGCGAAGAAGAACGAGCTGCCATGCGTACCGAAATGCAGAAGAGGCGTGGCGAAGGCGGCAAGGGAAAGGCCGAGGGCAAAGCCAAGCCGAAGAAGAAGGCCGAATAGTCCTAACCGCTTTAGCCCCGACCGTCTGGGCGGACATCCAGCAAATCACGCGACGGGAGTTGGCCAAGCCGACTCCCGTCGCTCGTGCGGAGCTGTCTCAGGTCGGGTCGGCCGACTCAGCGACAGGCTCGACAGCCGGCTTGTTGGTGCCGGTCTTCTTCGGCGGGGTCGCCTCTGCCGCCTTCTTTTCGGTCTCACCCGCCTTGTCCCCTGCCGCACGAGACGGCTGCTGCTTCGGCTTGGCCGGCGGCTCGGCGGCTGGCTTCTTGTCTGCCTGGGATTGCTTTGCCGCGACGGGCACTGCCTTCCCGCCCCCTTTTCCCTTCTCTGCCTTTGGCTGAGCCGGCTTTGTCTCCGTGGCTGATTGCTGCTTGAGGGTCCGCTCCTTGGCAACGTTCTCCTTACCACTGGGCCTCGTCTGCTCTTTCTGCCCATCACCCTTCTGACGCGGCTTTCCAGCCTCGCCTGGTTTGGCTTTCGCTGCTGATGTGTCTGCCGGCTTCTTCCCCGTCGGGCTGGAATCCTTCGGCTTCAATCCTGCCTTTGCATCTGCCGTTTCCCCCGAGTTGGCTTTTGCCTGCGGTGGCTTGCTAGCAGCAGGCCTCCCAGGTGGACTGGTCGGCTTGGCCGTCGCAGCTGTCGCGCCGGTGTCAGCCGTTCCCACCGGCTCCTCCTCAAGCGTATCGAGCATGGTTCGCAGACTCAGCAGTTGGGCGTTTACGGTCTCTGTCGCTGCCCGAATCATCGCCTGCCGCTCAGCCTTCGCCTTGGCAGTTGCCTCGCTGAACTCTTTTTGTTGCGACTTAAGCTCTTCAGACTGCTTGGCGAGGTCCTGTGATCGCGCCTCCATCGACTTTTCCAGACCGCCGATTGCCGTCTTGATCTCGCCAACCATGCGAGACCGCTCTGACTTCGTGAGTTCCGATTGCTGCTGCAACCGCTCCGTTACATCCCGGCGGACCTTCGCCACACCCTCAGCAGCTGAGTTGACCTGCTCTTTCAAGCCACTGAGGCTCTCGGCACTGCGTTTCCCAGCTGACTCAACTTCGGAAAGCTGCTTCTCCAGTCGCAACGCCGCCTCGGCCTGCTTAGCGATGCTGTCAGCAACAACACCTTCAACTGCACCAATCTGCTCGAGGCTGGCATCTCGCGAGGCCTTCACCTCTGTCATGGTCTGCTTGAGCGCCGACTCAACATCAGATTGACTGCGGGCCAGTCGCCACAGGCCAGTTGTTGCCAAAAAAGCGATGATCGCCACCACGACACTCAGTGCCGTCAGGTGTCGTCCCGCACCACCGTTCTGCTGAATTTCTTCCTCAATGCGACCCATTCGTCGGGCCAACTCTTCCGACTCACGGCGGCGGTCAGCCAGAAAGTCTTTCAGTTGCCCTGCTGCCTCGCGGATCAGCGTCACCGCTTCCTGCTGGGAGACCTCTCCCGCTGGCACCATCAATCCATCATCCCGCCGTCCAGTGTCCTCGCCCGCTGGCTCTTCGGCAGCGGGCTCGCCCGAGGCCTCTGGGGTTTCGTGTTCAGGGTCGTTTTCCGGCTTCTCTGACATCGACAACTCCACGATTTCTGGCCGCCGCCAGGGGGTTTTTTCGGTTCACGCACCAGCCGTGCGACAGGAGCCCTGAGCGTATCCGATTGACTACCACACCGACCAGAGTCGACGCCCTTTCCTGCAGGCGTATAATCTGGATCGGTGAGTGCGTTGGTACTGCGGCAGCTGTGCCTGTCAACTGCCGTATCACCCCAGTCTTCCATGCCGCCTTAATCGTCAAACTTTGACTTACTATGGGGAGTAGATCCGAATGAACATGCTCAACTTCGTGACACGTCCTCGTCTGGCCGCTGGCAGCCTGCTGGCAGCAGTGGCTGCCCTTGCCATGCTGCTCACGCCTCTGCCTACACGAGCCGCCGCGCTCGGTGAACTTGAGTCGGTCACCCTTGGCGATCCTGCCCTCACCGCTGGGGTGCCCGGCACAGGGCCCATCACCAATGCACAGATTGAAACCTGGCTGGCAGACCCTGCCAACGCTGTGGAACTCGCGCCGATGCTTCCGCTGGGGCTTTCCCAGGGGGCATCACAGATCACTGGCCTCGAAGCCAACCCACTGACCCGAGCGAAGATCGAACTGGGCCGACAGCTCTATTTCGATCCACGGCTTTCGAAAAATTCGACGGTCAGTTGCGCCAGTTGTCACGATCCGTCGATGGGCTACACCGCCCACACCAAAACCGGAATCGGCATTGATGGTCAGGCCGGTGGCCGCAACTCGCCGGTCTCGTTCAACCGCATTCTTTCCGGCCTGCAGTTCTGGGACGGGCGGGCTGACTCCCTTGAGGCGCAGGCTGTTGGGCCGATCGCCAACCCGATCGAGATGGGCTTTACCCACGAGGGCGTTGTCGAGCGGCTGGCGAGCATACCTGTCTACGCGAAGCAGTTCGAAACAATTTTTGGAGCGGTCACGATTGACGCCGTCGGCAAGGCGATCGCTGCATTTGAGCGGGTGATCGTCACCGCCCCGTCCCCGTACGACTTTTACGAACAATGGCGGCCCTACGAGAATTTCGATCCCGAAGACTTCGAGGACGACCCCGAACTGGCTGCACTCTACGCTGCCGCCAAGGCCGGCGTTGAAGCTCATCCGATGAGTGAGTCAGCCAAGCGGGGCCGCGACATCTTTTTCACCGAGAAGGGCAACTGCACCGCCTGTCATGTCGGGGCCAACCTGGCCGATGAGAAGTACCACAACATTGGCGTCGGCATGGACAAAGAGCAGCCCGACGTCGGCCGCTTTGCCGTCACCAAGAATGATGCTGACTTTGGTGCTTTCAAGACTCCGACAGTTCGCAACGTTGCCCTGACGGCTCCGTACATGCACGACGGGTCCGTGGCCACGCTAGAAGAGGTGGTTGAGTGGTATGACAAGGGTGGTCACCCCAGCAAGCATCTCAGCGAGAAAATTCGGCCTTTGAACCTGACCGAGCAGGATCAGGCTGATCTGGTCGAATTCATGAAGGCCTGCACGGGGCCGACGCCGACCGTCGAAACCAGTCGGCTACCAGCCGATAGCTGAGCAACCGCCAACTGAGCGGCTGTCCAGCGGGGAACTGGATCTCCGTTCCTGAGCCGGGCCATGATGTCACTGCGACAGCTGCGGCTGCCTGCCGAGGGCCCTGACTGGCACAACCCACCTGTTCTGGGCAGAATATGGGTCGAGGGCCTGCGGCGGTGCCCGCTGCTCTACCCTCTTGTTTTGCCCTTTGCCAGAGGTCCTGCCGATGACTGACGACGCCACCCCCGATCCCGCCCCCGAGCAGCCGCTGCAACAGATTCAGCACTCCTCGGCAACAGCACGCATTCCCGACCAGATTGGCCGGGGGGTTTTTGCCACGGCGGTGATCGTGCTGCACGGGGCGAATGAATACACGATCGACTTTGTGCAGTCGCTCGCCCGCCCCAACCGAGTGGCAGCCCGGGTGATTCTGCCGCCGGCAGTCGCCAGTCAGTTCGTGATTGCCCTGGAACAGGCCCTGGAAAAATACACCGCGTCCTTTGGCCAGCCCCCCGTTGAGCCCAAAGCACCGCAGCCTGCCGCACAACCGGCACAGGCTCCTGAGGCTGCCAAGGCCGCCGCTGCGGGCAGTGGCGAGCAGACTTCGAGTGGCGCTTCAGGCGGTGGCCAGACCGGCGGTGGCTCGGCTGCCAGTGGCGAACCCGCTCCGCGGCCTGCTGCCCCGCAGCAGCCACCGATTGCAGACATCTACGACAATCTCAAACTGCCCGACGAGATGCTCGGCGGCGTCTACGCCAACATGGCGTCGATCTCACATACCGCAAGCGAGTTCTGCTTCGACTTCATCGCGCAGTTCTTCCCGCGGTCCGCGGTCACGGCTCGGGTCTACATGGCCGCTCCCCGGGTCCCGGAACTGCTGGGCTCGCTGAAACGCTCGATCGGGGCTTAGCGGGCGAGAACGCCTAGCGTTCAACTGCTCCCGCAGGTGCCACTGGCTAGACAACCGTCTGCTGCCAGCCGCCGCGGCTGAACCGACAAAGGAACAGCGTTCCGCGTAGCCAGAGGTCGGCCTGCATTGCCAGCCAGCATCCGTAGAGCCCCCAGCCCAGGCCCGGCATTGTGCCAGCCCACGGAAGGGTGACGCTCGAATGACAAAGCAGAACCGTCAATGGAAGCCGCACGGCAAAGAAGCCAACTGTGGTGAAAACGAGCGGCCAGCGGGTGTCGCCGGCTCCGCGAAGAGCACTCGAGAATACATGGCAGGCAGCCAGTGCCGGCATGGCGAAGGCGACCAGTCGGAGCACGGGCACGCCGACGGCGACCACAGGAGCCTGCTCGGGCTTAGGGCAATAGAACGTAAACAGCGGCGTGGCGAACGTGAAGAAAATAACGCCCCCGAGGGTCATTAGGCTCGCCCCGCAGGCGTAGGCGACCAAGCCACCCCGGCGGGCCTCGTCAGGCCGGCCAGCGCCGAGGTTCTGTCCGACCAGCACGCTGGCGGCGACCCCGAAGGCGAGGCCAAACATTTCAGCAAGTGACTCCCAGCCAAGCGCAATGCCGTGAGCCCCACGGGCGGCGTCGCCCAACTTGTTCACAACTGATAGGAAGACCATCTGGCCGGCAACCATCGACAGGCTCTCAGCTGCTGCTGGCAGACTGATGTGGAGCAACCGACCAAGCAGACCACGATCAGGAATGAGCAGTTTCGGCTGCAAAAGGAGCCCCGACCGACCGCGAAGCAGCACGAACACCAACACAAGCATGCCGAGAGCCTGGCTGAGCCCAGCGCCCCAAGCGATCCCGGCCAGGCCCAGGCCCGTCCAGTTTCCGACACCGCGAAAGCCGATCCAGGCCAGCGGCAGGTTCGCAATCGTCGTAAGAACCGCAATTTTCAGCGGCGTGCGGGTGTCGCCCGCCCCGGCGAGTGACGCATTCAGGGTGGTCGCGAGCAGTTGAAACGGCAGCAACAGGAGCATCGCTCGAAGAAACTGCCGCGCATAGCCAGCAGCAGTGCCGTCGAGGTTGAGCAGGGCGAGCAGACTATCGATACCGAAGCCCCCGAGTAACCAACCGGCAAGGCCGACGCCTGCAGCGACAAGCAGGGCCTGGTGCATCGCCCGGTTGGCCCCGCCCCAGTCGCTGGCCCCAACAAGGCGAGAAACCAGCGCCGTGGCCCCAGCAGAGGCCAGAATGCCAAACGAGCCGATCATCCAAGCCAGGTAGAAACAGGTTGTCTGGGCTCCCTGCAGGGCCAGTTGGTCGGCGGCGGTCGCGGTTTCAGCGTTCCCCGCCAGCCAGCGGCCGGTGAGGCTGACGAGCAGGTTCAGCCCCTGCAACCCAACAGCCGGCCCCGCGAGGGCGAGTGCGTGCAGCCACATCGACGCTGACTGATTTATTGCCTGAGGGCTACCCGTCTGCATCACAAACGCTCACCGAACACCGTAATCAGCGACCCAAAAGCCCCGTGTACGCCAGACATCTGGCCACAGCCGCAGCCCCCATGCTGGCAGGGCAGGAACGGCCATTCCAGCCCCCCCGCTGGTATACTGCCATATAGCGGCTCTCGAACGCCTCACTGTCCCCAACAACTTCCGCACGCTCTCCATGACCAGCACCCCAAAACGCGCGTTCATTACCGGCATCACCGGGCAGGATGGGTCCTACCTGGCGGAATTGCTTCTTGCCAAGGGCTATGAGGTTCACGGGCTCATCCGGCGGTCCAGCACCTTCAGCACCGAACGGATCGACCACCTCTACCAAGATATCCACGCGCTCAATCGCCCCCTCTCGCTGCACTACGGAGACATGGCCGACGGCAACTGCCTGTCCCGCCTGATCGGCCAAATCGATCCTCATGAGGTCTACAACCTCGCCGCGCAAAGCCATGTGCGAGTCAGCTTTGATCAGCCCACCTACACCGCCGACGTGACCGCCGTAGGCACCCTTCGCCTCCTTGAGGCGATCCGGGATCATCGGGACCGCACCGGTCGGGCTGTCCGCTTCTACCAGGCCTCAAGCTCTGAGATGTACGGCAAGGTGCGAGAGACGCCACAAACCGAAGACACCCCCTTCCACCCGCGCAGCCCCTATGCCGTGGCGAAGGTGTACGCTCATTGGGCAACCGTCAACTATCGCGAGGCCTACGGCCTACATGCCTCCTGTGGCATTCTCTTCAACCACGAGAGCCCCCGTCGCGGCGAGACCTTTGTCACCCGGAAAATCACCCGAGCGGCCACCCGCATCAAACTTGGCCTGCAAGAAAAACTTTTCCTGGGCAATCTGGACGCAAAACGCGACTGGGGTTTCGCTGGCGACTTCGTCGAGGCGATGTGGCTGATGCTCCAACAAGAAGAGCCCGACGATTACGTTGTAGCCACAGGCGAGACTCACACCGTCCGTGAATTCTGTGAAAAAGCATTTGGTCGGTTAGACCTCAACTACGAAGATTACGTCGAGGTCGATCCTCGCTACTTTCGGCCGGCGGAGGTCGACTTGCTGCTAGGCTCCCCCTCCAAGTCCAAGGCCTACCTTGGATGGCAACCGCGCTGCTCCTTTGATGGCCTTGTGAACAAAATGATCGACTCTGACTTGAATTTGGCGAAGCAAGAACAACTAATCCAACACGCAACTGGTTAGCAAACAATATGGGTGGCTTCTCGCAGAAAGCATTTCTCATCAGGACAGAATGACGCGGCAACTCCAAGTTTTTGCCCAGTCGTCCACAAGCCACGCCTCACTAGCCGAATGCGTCAGGTGCACCTGCCTTAAAACACCCACAATTTTGCCCAGCAACAAGCACCTCTCGTACCCATGAATATCCCACAGCCGCACATCATCTGCTTTGCAGATTCCAAATTCCTGCCAATACTTCTGAACTGGCTTGTATTCATCCGCAGAAACACTCCATATTCACCAACAATAATTTCTCTCGATAAGGAACTTCATCAGTTTCTATCTTCTCGGAACTTTCAGACAATTTTCCGGCCCAACGCCGGAACGCGTGACGACCTCTTATTTCTCCGCACCCAAATTTTTCATGAGTTCAATGCAGCAGGCCAAGACTTCCTCCACTCCGACGCAGACGCTTTGTGGTTCCGTGACCCGTTCCCGATCATTGGGTCAATAAACGCTGATATAATCGTATCGGAAGGCACGGTATGGCCGCTTGATACCGTAAGACGCCGTGGCTTCGTCGCATGCTGTGGATTTTTCTATGCGAAAAGCAACAACCGTACGCGAGACTTTTTTCAGCAACTTCCTACTCACCCAGCAGCCAAAAAATGCGATCAACTTGCTTTCAACTATCTCCTTGAGCAATTTGAGGTTCAGTGGGACAACTTGCCCGAGCAGGCAGAAGTTCTCTCACTGAACGGCGAGCGTTTTAATTGCTACAGGGAAACAGTCATTGGGGAATCCCGCAAGAGTGGTCTCACAGTGGCCCTCCTTCCACACAACAAATTCCAACGACTTCCTTCTCCCTCCTCAACTCTCTACATGAAACACCCGCTGAAGACTGACCCCGCAACAAGCACCCAGCGTCACCTGCAGAATGCAGGCTGCTGGCGACTGCGTGACGACTGGGCTCAAGTATCATTCGACGCTACAACACTTCAGGAATTAGCGGTTAAAGAGCCACCCTTTCCATCCCCAAATAATCCTGACCACTCACTCACCGGAACTGCTGGTGGGCCATGGACTCCAGAGACACACAAAACGCTTTACCCAAATGTCTTCAACCACGGACTAGCGAGGTACTTATCAGACCACTTATCACCAAAAACTACGCTCGAGTTTGGGTCAGGCCTTGGTGAACTTGCACACTTCATCGCGGAGAATAGTGAATGCGATCCTGTCGACTGCATTGAGCCACTCATACAAACACCACTAACTCCTGGCTGCTCACGAATCCGCCAGTATGCCATTGACATCTTCTCTGAGCAAATTCCCGGCTCTTTACTTGATACATACGACCTCGTGGTCACCATAGAGGTAGCAGAGCACATTCCACGAGAACACCACCCCGCACTTTTTGATTTTCTTGCAACACGCTGCGGCAAATGGCTAGTTTTCTCGGGGGCCCGCATCGGCCAAGGAGGTCATGGCCACATCTCAGAACGCCCCGAACACGAGTGGCGCGAGGAACTTACGGGCCGTGGCCTTATCTTTCGCGACGACCTCACAAGAACTGCACGAGAATCGTGTGACCCCAAAAACATCAACCATCGCCGCAATGTAATGGTATTTCAATCACCCCAGTCGGCATCCCGAGGATAACCAGAGGCCCCAGGAAAAAAGTCCCTGCGTGACGGCCGCTCAGCACCTTCGAAGAACAACTATCACACGTGAATTCAAAACAGGATTTTGTCTGGCTTGCTTCCTACCCGAGAAGCGGAAACACGTTCTTAAGGACTATTCTTTGGAACTGCTTTGGGCTCAAGTCTGGATCGGTGTATCCAAACGACCTCGGCGGCAACCGTGCGCTTGAATGCACAACCGGTCACATTGAGCATGCCGGCAACACAGTCTCATTCCCAACGGCACAGAAAGTACGTCTCCTTAAGACACACGAGCGTGCCTCCGACTCCCGCCCTGCAATCTATGTTATCCGCGACGGTCAAGCAGCGACCCTGAGTTTGTGGGAATTCTACGACCGCAAAGTTCCACTCGATGTGCTTATACGCGGAAATCACCAGTTCGGAACATGGTCTGACAATCTACTGTCTTGGCAATATCCCACGCGGCCAAACACTCTCTTTTTGCGATATGAGGATCTCGTTTCCCGGACCGAACAATCTCTTGGAGATATCTCAGTATTTCTTCATAGCGAGATCATTCAGAAAGAGGTGCCTCCTCGCGCTGCAATCGCAAAAACTGATGGCCGCTGGGTACGAAATGCCGACAAACCGAACCAACATCAGTTCACCGATGATTTATCTGCTCTCTTTCGTGCGGTGAACGCAGCGGGGCTCAAACTCACCAACTACTGACAAAACAGAGCGGTTCTGCTCCGAAGTCAACCCCGCCTAGCTATACCTCCAAGTAGTTCGTCAACTAGATCCGCTCAATCCGGATAGCATCCGCTATCACATAATTGTCCGCTGCATCAGTAAGCGACACCACAAGAGACGTCCCTGTTACCGCATACAATCCGCCGATGTCTTTCCAACCCACTTCCGCTTCCAGGAGATCACTGGGAGTTAGCCTCTGGTTGACACGAATGGTCTCAAAAGGCGAGGCCCCGTCGTAAACAGTGAACGGGGAATTCGACGCGCGATTCCAACCTGCCTTCCAGGTAGCTGACACTCGATAGGTACCCGGCGTCACTGTGAATCGCCATGTAGCTTTATTATCGCCCACACCCTTCGCGCTGTAGTGATGATCACGATGGTAGCCAGATTTCTTGCCATGCACCCAATGACCCTCGGTGGCAAATCCAACGGAAGCATTATCGAGCACCTGCACGGCTGGCGGCACCGCAACGATCCCACTCACTGTGAAATTGAACGGGTTTTCATCAGCATCGGAGTTTGCAAAACTTAATTCTCCCGCGAAGGATCCCGTACTAACGGCATCAAGCGTGACCTCGAAGGTCGCACTCTGCCCCGGGGCGATCACCGTGTCTACTGAAAAATTAGACGTAACCGAAAAACCATCCGGAGCAGTGATCGGCTGAACAGTCAGACTTTCCTGCCCAACATTCCGAACTGTAAACTCTTTCGAAATCGGACCACCGGGAGCCGCACTCCCAAAGTCGATTGTCCCAAGACCATCAGCAACCAACCGACCGGCATGAATCACTGAGACTTCCGGCGTGCCGGGAGGCAAATCACCAAGTCTCTGGACACGAATCGCATCGGCAATCACGTACTCATCAGCAGCATCTGTTAACGTTACCGTCAATTCCGTACCCGTGATCAACCACAGGCCTGTGTGGCCAATATCCTTCCAACCCCGGTCATTGGCAAACAGGTCTTTCGGCGCGTGCTCCTGATTAATCAAGACAGTAGAAATTGCTGCTCCATCATCAGAAACAGTAAACGGCGCATTCGTTGCGCGATTGAGCCCCGCTTTCCAGGTAGCCGAAACACGGTACACACCAGGAGTTACCGTAAACGTCCATGTCGCTTCGTCCGCGCCAACTCCTTTACTTGTCCATTGATGGCCGCCATCATACCCGGAACGTGTGCCTATCGTCCAACGACCGCTTGCATGGAATCCCTCATCGCTGTCATCAAGAACCTGCACCTCTGGAGGCGCTGCAACAACTCCAGAAACAACGAAGTTGTACGGGCTTTCATCAGCATCTGTACTCGAGAACGCTAACTCGCCCGAATAAGAACCGTCAGTAAGTGCATCGAGTTCGACAACAAATGTTTCATACTGGCCCGGCGGGATGACAGTGTTCGGTGCAAAATTCTTGGTGAGTGAAAATCCGTCGGGCACAGAAATGGGCTGAACCGTGAGATCAGCGGTGCCGATGTTCTTCACCCAAAACGTTTTCGAGACCGGCCTACCTGATGAAGTCCTGCCGAACTCAATGCTTCCTGTGTCATCCAACACTGACTCGCCTTCATGCATCACCGCAATTTCCGGCCTCGGAACCGGAACATCGCCCAATCGCTCAATTCGAATCGCATCAGCAATCACGTACTCATTGGCAGCATCTGTTAATCGCACCGTCAATTCCGTGCCCGTGATAACATGGGGCAAGCCCAGATCCTTCCAGCCACGATCGTTGGCGAACAGGTCTTTCGGCCAATACTCCTGATTGACCAACACAGTCGAAAGCAACGCCCCGTCATCGAAAATAGTAAATGGAGCATTCGTTGCGCGATTCAGACCTGCTTTCCAAGTCGCCGAAACACGATACCGCCCCGGTGTAACAGCAAAGGTCCATGTTGCCTCATCAGACCCATCGCCTCTTTCAGTCCAGCGATGCCCGCCTTGATAGCCAGAGCGATTACCTACCCCCCAACGACCACTCGCGTAAAATCCCTCCTCGCTGTCATCAAGAATCTGGACATCTGAAGGCGGTGCAACCATTCCAGTTATGCTAAAGTTGTACGGACTCTCATCGGAATCTGTGCTTACAAATGCCAACTCACCAGAATAAATACCGTCAGCAGCTGCATCAAGTTCAACCACGAACGTTTCAAACTGCCCCGGCGCAATGACCGTGTCCGATGCAAAATTCTTAGTGAGCGTAAATCCGGCCGGCACAGTAATTGGCTGAACCGTAAGGCCCGCCGTCCCAGTATTTTCAACCTTAAATGTCTTGGAAATAGTCTTGCCGGACGACGTTCTTCCGAAATCCACAGCTCCTGTTTCATCAGCGACCTCTTCCCCCGCATGGACAACCACGATCTCAGGCCCGGGAACCGGAACATCACCGAGACGCTCAATTCGAATCGCATCTGCAATCACGTACTGATTGGCATTGTCCGAAAGCACGACTGTCAACACGCTCCCTTCAATTACATAAGCCTTTCCGATTACCTCCCATGGCACACCGGCATCAATAAAATCATTGGGTGCATTTTCCTGATTCACGTAATGCATGCCAACTGATGGGGTACTACCAAGCCCAACAGCCTCATTGAGAACGGAATACGATGCATTGGTCGCTCGATTGATACCGGGAAGCCACGTCGCTGCAACCTGATAGATTCCGGGCACAACATCAAAAGTCCATGTCGCCTCATTCAGTCCCTTTCCTGCCTCGATGTAGCGATGATCGCCATGGAATCCAGACTTCGCTGCTAGCTTCCAACTCACACCGTCCGCTGAGAACCGCTCTGACCCATCATCAAGAATTTGGATATCTGCGGGATAGGCCACTCGACTCGCAAGATTGAAGTCAAAAACACTTTCATCTGCATCAGAGTTAAGAAAACTCAGCATTCCTGAATAAATACCAACGGACGTTGCGTCAGCCTGAATGACAACCGTTACATTCTGCCCGGGCTCAATGACTGTGTCAGCTTCGACATTCTGAATCACAGAAAAGCCCGTCGGAACGTTGACTGGCTGAACGACGAGATTGGCTGTGCCTGAATTCGCGACCACAATCTCCTTCGACACAGGCTTGCCGGGCGTTACTCTTCCGTAATCAAGCTCACTAATGCCATCGACCAACTTTCTTTCTGCGTAATACACCTCCACCTCTGCCGCTGGAGGCGGCAAGTCACCAACCCGCTCAAACCGGATGGCATCTGCTATGACATATTGGTCTGCCCTGTCGTTCAAACGCACACTGAGTTCATGCCCACGAACATCAACAACCCCCCCGATGTCCTCCCACATCACACCCGCATCGACGAAGTCGTCTGGTGGCAACTCTTGGTTGATTCGAACCACGCCAAGCCGCCTGTCACCATCAAACGTGGCAAATGCTGCATTCGTGGCACGGTTGGTACCCGCCTTCCACGTCGCCGAAACACGATACCGTCCGGGTGATACCAATGCCAACCACTCTGCCTCGTCAACATGCTTCCCTGCGATATTGTAACGGTGATCGCCCGCGAAACCCGATTTCGAGCCATAGCCCCAAACACCCGTCGCTTCGAAGCCTTCGTCTCCGTCATCTACGACTTGAACAGTGGGCGGCACAAACCCCTCACCCGCGACTGAGAAATCAAATGGATTCTCATCAGCATCGGAATTGGCGAACGATACCGTGCCACTAACGCCACCCACCCCTTCTGCCTTGTAGCCAATTTCGAAACTTGCGCTTTGCCCAGCCGCAATGATTTGGTCAACTTCGAAATTGTTCGTGATTGTAAAGCCGGAAGGTATCGACACTGGCTGGACCATCAAATCAAGAAGACCGACGTTTTCGACCGTAAACAATCTCTTGACACTTCCGCCAACCGGTATCCTGCCAAAATCAACAAGGCCAGTGCCGTCCGAAATCACTCCTTCACCGATCCGCACCTGAACCTCGGGTGCGGGCGGAGGCTCAACGACACCGGTAACGGTAAAATCAAACGGACTTTCATTGGAATCGTTGTTCGCAAAAGAAACCGTGCCGCTATAGGCCCCAAGACTCGTTGCATTGAACCGAACATCGAAGGACAAGCTTCCCCCCACCGGCACCACGGCACTGGCTGTCAGATTTGATGTCACCGAAAAGTCGCCTGTAACAGAAACCGGCTGCACAACGAGTTCGCTGGTCCCGACATTATTGACTGTGAATGTCTTGGTCGCAGACATCCCCAAAGGAATCGCGCCGAAGCTAACCGTACCTGTGTCGTCAGCAATACTGTCCAAGCCGTCCAAAACCTGAACCTCGGGACCATCAACCCCAGACACAGTCAACTCAATGCCGTATTGGCCAAGGCTGCCATAGTCGCTGTAACCAGTTCCCTCAACGTCACCTTTCCCAGTACCCTCGACGGAAAGATAGTAATAGCCTGCTGCCACGGTTTGCGAAAAGGACGCCGCCAACGATTCGAAGGGATTGCTCTGAAACAAGACTTGACCCGCAGGATCAAGAATCTTGGCGAGAATATCGAGACTCGGACCAACTGGCGCAGGGTTGATTGTTGCCTGAAGTGTCTCGGACGTAAAAAATTTGAAGACGTCGACGTCACTAAATCGTTCAATTACTCCAGCAACGTTTGCAGACGCTACGAACTCCTCGGAGAAAACCGGCTCGTAAGCAGCCTCAATCGTGTTACCGAAATCGTCTGACCGATACCCAAAACCATTTCCATTCGGCGTCCACTGGGTCGTCGCCGCCCCAACGATAATGGCTAGATCGTCCTCTTGGTTATTGGCATCCTTGTACTCGCCCTTGCTCCAATGATGAATTGACTTTCCGTAACCAGCCCCCATGATGGGCGCCCAGCTTGTCGCTCCCGACCCATGCCCACGATAGTAGTCACCGTCACCCCCACCCCCATCATGTCTTAAACCAAGGGCATGCCCGATTTCATGACTGGTGGCCATAGCAATGTTTTTATTGCTATTACCAAGTAGCTCAGGAAACACAAAGCATGGCGTATCAGAGCTCCAGTTAAATGAGCCGAGGTAAGCGACACCAGCACCCCCTGAACCCCACGTATTCTTCCCAATCACAACGCGAATGCCCCATCGGTGATCACCGCTCCCTGCCTTACGCAAATCGTCGATCGCCGGCTCCTCTGTCGTAACATCAACATCAAATGGCGAAAAGTCTTCAACAACTCTTGACCATATGTTCTGTATGTTATGGAGCTCGATATCACTAAAGGATGAGTTGCCGTCGATCGAGTAAGGAGGAGTAACAAGGGTATCGCCACCCTTCCATGCCGTACCAGTCGTCGTGTGCCCAGTAAAATCGAGATAGATTGTTTTCGTGGCACTGGGACGACTGTGCAAAAGAAAGGTATCGGCGAGCGGTGCATGGGTGGGAACGGCATCCTCAGCATCTGGCGTAATGAGTGCATTATCGGGAATAGCTGACAATTCCGCATAGGAATTCCCACTGGCATCCAAATGTGTCACGCAGAACGCAGTCCCACAGACAGGGCACCCTCCACCATTGCCGCCCTCGTCCTCATCACTTTGGACGGCATTTACCGCCTCCGTGTCTGCTTGCGTTGTAACAACCCACTCCTGCGACAACTCTTCGTAGCCGGCTTCCATCACTGCGAGCAGCGTTCGGCTTTCAAGTGTTTCAGAACCAAGCTGCCAACTCGATCGCGTCGGCAACCGCTTTCTTTTCGCCCGAAGAGCCTCGCCACGACCATGAGGCAGCATCTTTGACTTATTGACGCCTGACTTGCGGAAAAAAGACATTTTTTCTTTCCTCTTACATCCCGAAGGACTCGATGAACGAATTGTTTAAGGAAACACTCAGTAATTTTGACTAAAGCCGACCCAGCACCTAAAGCACGGGAGTTGTCACGTTTAATTATGAAAAAGACAGCCCCAATTTTATTGCTGGACAAACCTCACGAACTCGCTGGCGAGAACTGAAAAATCTAGAAACGTATGCCGAGTACCCGACGATTGCCTCTCGAGAACATGGATCTTCCCCTGCAGAAGACAAAAGTTTCCCGCGGAACCGAACAACTTTCTAAGAGCCGACCTGCCAAGCCCCAAGAAGACCAAAGTAGGAGGTCATTCAGCGTACACCCCTTAAGAATACATCCCCCCACCAGAACCGGCAAGGTTTCATTCGCTGAAGCGTAATGAAAGGGAATTTGCCTTAAATCCCGCCCAAACCGGCAAGCATGCTCACCAATGCCGCCATTTTCACGACACCAAAACAAAATGAGAAAGGCAATTTCGGCGTAACCACAACAAATCAACGCGTGTTCCAAGCCAACATAGCAGCACGCCCCTCTCTGGGGCATGGCAAGTCGATTCTGAGAAGGGTTGGGTTTGACCAACCTTCAATACGGTTGAAGACGCAGTTAGTTCTTAATTTTGATCACCCGCGACATCATGTCGCATTTCAGTCGGTACTGCTGCAGATCATTCATACCTAACTGATTGGCTAACGCCTCAAGACCAGGAAGAAGATCGATATCGGGCACAAGGTACTGCCCCCGTTGCTCAGGGAATGTGCTGTATGTCGACTGGCGACTTTGATTTTCTTTCTTGTGTACAGCATTTGCATTGGCCCCATGCTTCCCCCGACAGATATCGACATGGATCAACGGGAATCGACTCCCCATATTCACAGGCACTTTGCCAGCAACTAAGAGCCTATGTGCGAACGCATTATCACACCCCAAGGTCCCAAGTTCGAAATCACAGTCCGGCACTTGAAGGGGCGAAACAAAAAACCAACCGTCTTGCGTATTTGCAAAGACAAGTTTGGAATAATGCGGGTCTCGGGCAATCGATCCATCTGGCTTAAGCTCACACCGCCCCTGGCACAAAACAATACCTGTCTGCCGAACAAGTGATTCAGCCTCGGCCCAACGAACCGTTACATTTTGATGAGCTTCGCAGAGATAAATATCTAGGTTAATGAGTCCAACAAATCGTCCGGAAAGACGCGTGCCGGCAAACTCTAGCGCCTGGCTAAAAGTCAGTCGCTTCCCCAGGCTTTCTGCCTTGTACTTCTCGTGGCCGCGCACATCTTCCGGAAGCGCGGGGTCATCGAATCCAAGATTCCAAACCTCGTCCACGTTCGGATGTGACAGGTTTTTCCTCAGGCAGTGAATAAACTCATCTGCCCGTTCAGGCCGTTTGTCCGCGTAATAGTCAACAATGAGACTGACGCCCATGACAACGGCCACCTTTCTCTGAGTCGATCTGCAGCCTGAGGCGCTTAGGCACTACGCACCCCGCCCTCCGCATTGTTGCATCAGCAGTCCAGCCTAACGCACACTCTCGCTCGATAGAACGAATACCTACTCCACCACGATCGGCTCACGGCTGCCTTCCTTCGTGAGGCTTTCGTGATTCTCCAGCAGGTGGTCGATCGCTCGGGCAAAGGCTGGGACGTTCTCAAGGCTGAGCACCGTTGACTCGAGGTCGGCAATCTTCATCCGCCGCCGCATCCGGTCGCGGAAGTCAGCCTCGTCGATCATCCGACAGCAGACGTTGAGGAAATCCTCCTCGTTGCGAGTGATCAACTCATCCAGGCCCACCTTGTTGAGCAGGTAAGCCGTCGAGAGGTTGTAGAACCGGTTGCCGGCCATCGTGACCACCGGCAGCCGCAGCGTCAGCAGGTCAACCGCCGTGTTGTAGCCACCGAACGGATGGGCATCGATTGCAAAGTGGGCTCGCTCAAGTGCCTGCATGTACTGCTGGAACTCAAAGTTCGGCATCACTACCGTCTGCTCGGTACCCAGAATCTTCTCGATCGCCCGCTTCAGCGGAATGTAGCCGTTGCCCAGCACCGCGCCACCGGGGAAGAAGTGGAACTTGACCGGGGTCTTCACCCGCTCGGAAATCGTTTTGAGCCGCTGCAGATGATCGCTGTTGATCTTCTGCCCGCTCCAGGTGCAGTTGATGATCACCGGCTTGTCATCAAGCCGCGGATACTCCAGCCGATACTCCAGCGGCACCGGAGCCTGGGCACAGCCGGGAATCAGCACCAGCCGCTCCGAATAGTGCTCACGGGCCCGGTCGGCAGCCTCGGTGTCACGGCCACCGATCCAATAGTCGATCTTGGCGCCGAAGGTGCTGACCGGATGGCCATAGTTACTTACCTGAATCGGAGCAATCCGCATGTTAGCTAGAATAATGCTCTCAATGCTCATCCCAATATCGGGAAAGTAGGCCATCGCAAAATCGTTCGGATCGACCGCTGAAATGTCGTCGGCCTTCTGCGAGGCGTTGTAGTAACGGACCTCGCTGAAAATCTCGGTGTCGAGATCGTCCCGCGGCCGGCCCAGGTGCACAAGCACCAACTCGTGATTTTTGGCGAGTTCTTGGAGGAAAGGATGCTGCGAGCGATAGACGCTCTGCCGCCGGAACCACATTGACGACAGCACGCCGATCTTCTTCGGCTTCGGTGTGTTCTTAATCGGCCGGCTGCACAGCGGTGTCGCCTGGAAGAGCCTGTTGATCCGCTGCTTGACCAAGTAGTCCTTCTCGTTGTCGATGTAGGTTGCACCAAAGTAGGCGTGGTGCGTAAACGAGTTGATGCCGATCAGCCGGTCATCCTCAAAGGTGATGTGCTCGCGGAGATGCTCAAGGGTCTCGGGATCAGAAGGCCCGGTGCGGTACATCTCAAGGAAGCAGAAGTACCACTGGGTCGCCAACTGGGGACTGGTCGCGAAGAGCAGACGCCGGTCGATCTTCACCCGATTACGGCCTGAGTAAAGGGCAAGCAGCTTGGTGTAGTTCCGCTGCTGCTTAAGCAGAACCTCGATAAACGGATCAGTGGTGCGGAAGGCGCTGATGGCCACAATGTTGCCAATGACCGAGTTGAGATCAATAAAGGCAACCGCGTACTTCTCCGGCAGGATGAAGTCTTCCTGCGTCATGTAGTAGAGAAAGTGCTTGACGAAGTTGTTGAGGGCGGCATAGTTCACCTCGTCGGTGTGGTAGTAGGTGACGTCGCGGAGATGGGTCAGCACGGCCAGAAACTGGGCCGCCATCATTTCATGCTCGCCAGCCCGATAATGCTGCTGCAGCGTGTTGGCGTCAAAGTTCAGCAGCGGGCTGCTCGGCACCGAAAGATTGGCCGTCGCACCTGGGCCGCTCCCGGCTGCAGCCTGCGGAGAAATCGCAACACCCTGCCCAACACCTGAATCCGTCGACATCCTTTACCTCCAACAAACGCAGCCAATATTCTCGGGGTACCACTCACGGTCGGCACCGGTGGATTGCCAGCCCGCAAAAACCTAAGTCTACACAGGCAGATCGCATATTCCAGCGGGCAAGTGCAAACCACTGACTGAATATCTTACCTGCGGTAAAACGCAAATTCTCTGACTGCCGCAGTTAGCAGCCAGGCACCCGCACCGCTCATGAAGCCGTCTGCACGCCCAGCGAGAACTGCGAGGTGTTGGTCGGCGTCACTCCGCCATCGAGCTTCGTAGCTGTCAACGTGATCCAGTCGCCCACCGTGACCCCCGAGATTGCCTGACTGAATGACTCGGTGCCGCTGGCTCCAATCGTCACGTTGAATTCAGCAACAAAGGTCTGGCCCTGGGCGCGATCGGCAGATGGCACCAACGGGGCCGCCGTCTTGAAGACCTGAATGCGGTAAACGTCTCCGCTCGAGCCGGCCATCGTGCCAGACACATTTGTCGAACTGGCACTGCTAATCGTTGGCGCAACCTGACCGTCGTTCCCGCCATTCTGCAGGCTGATGCCAAGCCCACCATTGTTGAAGATCGAATTGCTCAGAATGGTGTTACTCGTGGCTGATGCGCCATTAATCACAATGCCGTTCACAATGCTACCGGCGATCGTATTTGTGTCGATCATGAGTCCAGAGCCAATGCTGTTGATTGCGACAGTATTGAACTCGAAGCTGTTGCCGCTGATCGTCACTCCCGCGTTCACACCGCTTGCCGACAGACCAGCAACGCTCGCCAGATAGAGGGTGTTCGATTCGACGGTCAAACCACTCACCCCAGACAGCGATATCCCAGTATTGGCACTCCTAATATTGTTGTTCTCAAGCATCGCACCCGACATGTTGCCGTAGACAGCGATTCCAGTTCCTGCGTTCTCAATAAGGTTCGTGCCGGCCAGCCCGGAAACACCCACAGTGATGTTCGACGCGTCGCTTAGATAGACACCAACAGCAGAACCGTTTGAGGCGAATTCATTCCCATAAACCGAGGTTCCGTCGCTGGCACCCGACGCAAACACGCCGTACAAGTTCCCAACATAGGTGTTTGCACGCAGTGTCAGGCCCTGCGCCGCCACAAGGCTGGCTCCGGCCTGCCCACCATTGAACACACCACCCTCAACCACTGTCCCAGCAAGCCCACCGGTTCCATACAGCCCGTACTGGACACCGGTGACATTAATGCCATCCGAGGCTCCCCCGCCTCCGATCGTGAGGTTGCTAGCACTAGACAAGTAGACACCGTAAGACCCACTTCCACTCCCTTCGATAGTCGTCCCACGAATCGTGGCGTTCGCAAACTCACCTACCGCGAACACTCCGCGGGAAGCACCACTCACGCGGTTCCCGTCACCAAGTGTTGGCCCGCCGATGGCAATCCCGCTGGCGTTGCTGACGTAAATTCCAGCCACTGGGGTCGCAGCACCGCCACTGAATGTGTTGTTTGAGACTTGCGTCCCAGCCGAATTCCCCAAAGCGAAGAGCGTGTACTGTCCGTAATCAGTGAACGTGTTGTTTCCGTTCATCGTGAAGCCGGTAACGGACGACAGCACTGCGCCGTATGTACCGTTTTCAAATTGGTTCCCCATCAAGCCCGTGCCGGTCAAATCGCCGTTACCGAACAATCCGTAGGTGGAATTACTGACGACATTCCTAGCACCGGCGACAACCCCGCCAACCGTCAGATTGCTGGCTCCCGCAATGTAAATCCCATAACGGGTGCCATTTGCACCATCGACCGTGCTGCCTGAAATCGACGTGCCGGCGAGCGTTCCAGTCGCATAAATGCCATAGTCACCTC